>CAINCE010000029.1 GCA_903846945.1 uncultured bacterium | reverse complement strand
CCAAAAACGCCGATTTTACAACTCTGTGCGGGTAGCGAGAATCGCCCGCAGCTCTCACTCGCTACCCGCTCGTTCGGCTTGGGCACCGCCTCACGGCTCGCTCTTGCTAGAGCTCGCACGTTCCGGCGTTCGATTCTCACTACCTCGTCGCAATGATGCTCCACTCGAAGGTCGTTTAGACCTTCTCGCGGATCATTGTGCGGGTAGCGAGAATCGAACTCGCGTCTCAACCTTGGGAAGGTCGCATTCTACCACTAAACCATACCCGCGCCACACCACTCTATCACAAACCAATTTTCTGCAGCAAGCTCCTAAACCACCCCACCTTCTCAGGAGTCGAGGACGCCTGCTGAGAAGTAGCATTCGCGTCATTACCTATGATGACTGCTAGAGACTCCCCTTCTCGAACGCCCTTGAACTTGGTACGGATCTCTGACTCTACACCTTGCTCAGTAGATAGATGCGCCACTTGGGCGGTCAGATCAGTCTCTCTAGACTGTAGATTTGCCAATTCTGTTCGAGCTTGACCGAGCTTGGTATCACTCAGGATAACTTTGTAACGCAGTCCCCATGTTGCTTTCGTAATGAATATAAATATGATCACGACCAGCATCAGACTGAACGGTGAAGTGAGCACTCTCTTCAGGAGAGATTTCTTACCAATATACTTACTTTGATATTTGCCGTAATTCATACTACACAGTATACTAGATTTATCATGTTATTTCATGAAAAAACAAGAAAAGCTTTTAGTGGAGCACTCATAGTAGTCAGTATACTGGTTATTATAAGTATGATACTACTCTACTTCCCTATCTGGAATTACTAATCAACTCTTGATTGGTCAAATCTTTACGAGCTGAATGGCGACGAATAGTATTGTCGCGCCCAATATCGTCATAAATGTCGTCAGAAACTTTGGATGTGCGTGATGACTCTCTGGGATGAGGTCGCTGGCACTGATATATAGGAAGAATCCCGAAAATATCGCCAAGATGATCGCCAGCGCGCTTTGTGGCAAAGTGAAGAAGAATGTTGCACAAACTCCTAGCACTGGTGCGATAGCGTCCGCAAGCAGCCATCGAAAAGCTTTTTTCTTGCTACCATCATTTCTCAGAACCATACTGACTGTATTTACTCCATCAGAAAAGTCGTGGATGAGGACCGCCACTGCAACTATCGCTCCGACAGCTGTACCTATCTGAAATGCCAGACCTATAGCGATACCATCGAGAAAACTATGAAATGAGAGCGTGCTAACACCTAGGATGCTGCCCTTAGATTTACTACTACTATCATCATTTGCGTTTACATCATGATGTTTCAGTCCATTTTCACATTCATTCTCAAGAACAGTATTATGAACTTCACCTGGCACATTCAACTGAAAATCGCTCTGACCAATTCTATCTAGATTTTCATGTGAACTTTCATGTAATCCCTCATGCGTGTGTAAGAATATCGATCGATCCAATATGAGATAAATCAAGAATCCCAAACCTACCAAACTAGTTATCGTAGAAACCTGAAAATATCCTTGTCCTAGCGCGATGGACTCCGGCAGGAGGTCAAACAGGGCCACGGCGATGACTGCACCAGCACTGAAGCCGAGTATGAGATGAAGTTTGTCTTTGAATTTTAATGCCACTAAACCACCGACAAAAGTAGCGATGAATGTAGCAACGGCTATGAGGATGATAGTTAACATGGAGACATATTATAGTATATCAAAAATCAATTATTAGCCATATTTGTCAAATGCCGGCAACGATGATCAGCGCTAAAATATTGATGCATTCTAAAATCTATGTCTTATTTAAATAGATTCTTGTTACCTGATATCAGTGACACATTATCTATGACCTCTTTCAAACTAGCCTGCAGGTCGCTCTGATCTCGCGCTGTAAACTCCCTTTTAGCTCCAGCTGGATAGTTGGCATATTGGGTCTGACCTATCCTAGTCGCGAGTTCATAACACTTTGGCTTGACAACATTCGCCGCAGCACTCTCGGAACCCGAAAAGACAGCTGTAGTAGAGGCAGACTTGCTTCCTACATACAGCCTGTACAGAGACCCATTGGCATAATGCCCCGCAGCAGCGTCGTCAATCTTTGAAAACTCTGACCATGAATACATATCGGTCGAACCTGTGAGATCTGGCACCATGATAGATGCGTCCCCATAAGGTGAAGTCGTGAGACATGATGTCGCATTCATGAGGTCCATACGCTCCTTGACCGAGAGCCCTGCTGATTCAAAATTAGTACCGACATATCTAGTTCCATCATAATATAGACAATACAGGAATCCTTCTCCACATGGCGGGATATAAGCGTGAATGAGTACTGCGGCGGCGGTTGTTGCGAGAGTAAAGTCAATCAACGAATACGCAATCTTGATCGTACCGTCAGAAATACTCTGGTCTAATCCCGGGGATGTCGATGTAGATAATGTTGTCAAAGTATTCCAATTTGTGACCGTTGGGGCGATAGGTGTACGGGATGAATTGACTATAGCCAGAATAAATGCGCCAACCAATATAGCCACGATAACAACTATGATGATACGGTCTCTATATTTCATGTGTGTATTTGATATCACTGTGTCGCTATACAAAACGAGCCAGCGTCGGATTTCTCATATATTAATTGGTCTCGCAACCAGAATATGTCTCTCTGCTATTCGTCGCACCTTCAGTCACAAAAGTGGTGTTCCCTTTGTTCCAGACCATGTTCATATGGTATATGGTAGCATAAATTGGACGGACGATGTTCGCGAATCAGGAGTTTCTTTCAGGCCAATTCGATCGGGGTCATCACCTATAGCGTTTATCATGCTTCTTACTATTTTTTCTGCTTCCATATATGAATAATTATTCGATTAAATATTTTTTTATCTCATCAAAATCACCATACACATGATCATCACCTTTTACCTCGACAAGTGTCATATTCCTGAATTTACCTCCCACCTGCTCTTTCCGTATGTCTTCAGCTGTAGCTACAGGATCATTGTCATTTTGAATCAATGTAGTCGGTACAGTAAAAGCAGACGACCAACCGTCAATATCAAAACCGTTTGTTCTCGCCCACTCTGGCGGTAAACCAACAAAAACACATTTTGTAATGCGGGACACATCTATAGATTTTGAATGGATAGCAAACATGGCCAATACTGTGCCAACAGATTTCGCTAGAATTGCTACATTTCCGTCTAGCGCATTAATAGTATCCTTGAACTTTTTTAACTCAATATCCATATCTATCAACTCAGACTTATTAGACCAATGATCGTAGTATTGAATCAATACAGATTTGAAGTCTGTAGCAAAAAAGTCTTGCGCTTTTTCAGCCCATTCTTTATTTACATCGCCATTACCTGGAAGGATTATTAGGTTTAAGTTATTCATCACCTTATATCTACTATGATAATTTCTACTAAAGATATGTTATCATTTTAATACCAATATGTCCCTACTCACCGAACAAAGCGATAATTTCAAGAGTCTAGCCGACGAATTGCTTGCATCTTCAAAATTACCCCAAATTCTGGAAAAATACGGTCAAGTCAGGTTTGTTGGTTCTTACGCCGCCGAACTTATGATGCATGGGGATATCGATATCCATATCCTCCGTGACAAAGAATTCAGCAGGCAAGAGACATTAGACATGTTCAATGAAATTGTGGCTTCTACCAAATTCAACAGTTATTACATTGGTGACTGGAATGACAGCAATGCCCATCCTGAATTTCCTTACGGATATTACATCGGTCTAAACACGAGAATTGGTGAAATAAAGTGGAAAATAGATATTTGGTTTCTGAGTATTGCAGAACAGGAGCGATTTGATCGAAAAAATATGGATGTAACAAAAATTGCCTTATCAGACGAACAACGAGAAGCTATTCTAACATTCAAGAAATACAGACAAGAGAACAACATCAAAATATCTGGACAAGAAATTTATGAGATGGTTATCAAAAATGGAATTACTAAAGTTTCTCCGGGCTCAATACCACCACCCGGTGGAGTCCAATATCCCTTTTCGGCAGCATAGACGACTATTTCCTGAATAGCTCAACATATTCATGTAGCTCAAACGAGCGGTTTCTAGAAAAACCGGTTACTTCCTTGAGCATAGAATTTCTTTCAAACTCTTCGACCAATTTGGCAGCTGTTGGGAAAGTGATCTGTAATTTTTCAGCAATTTGATTGACATTCATGATTGGCTGAGAGAATAGAGCAATCAGAAGACGTTGACCGAGCTCTGCACGACGTCCAAATTTCATTATCTTTTGTTCACATTTTTGACGCAAGACAATTATCTTTTCGAACGTTTCTTTACCATTCTTTGCGGTTTCAATTACCCCGGAAAGGAAGAACTTGATCCATTGTTCAATATTGTTCGATGATCGAACTAATGTTAATGAATCATAATACGAACCGCGATGCCTTTCAAAGAAATCGGACAAATATAGCGTCGGTTTCTGAAGAATTTTCTTATCCACCAACTGAAGAGTGATCAGTAACCGCCCAATACGCCCATTACCATCGAGAAATGGATGAATGGTTTCAAATTGATAGTGACTTATGGCAACTTTGATAAGAAGTGGAATATCAAGATTCTTATTGTGCCAGAAAAGATCCAGATCAGAGATGAGCTCCGCGATTTCATTTTGATGTGGTGGCACAAAAAACGCATCTTTAAGATTTGAGCCGCCTATCCAGTTTTGACTCGTACGCATCTCACCAGGTGTTTTATGTTCCCCTCTAACATGGGAAAGTAACATTTTGTGCGCACCCTTCAATAAGCGCATCGACAACGGAAGTGTTGATAGCTCTTTGATTGCAAAATTCATTGCATCAATATAATTATGCACTTCTCCCCAATCATCTCGCCGTTCAGGTTGAACATCCTCCTTTGAAAGAAGTACCTCATCGATGTTTGTCTTTGTGCCTTCTATACGGCTAGATTTCGTTGCTTCTTTTGCAATGTGCATCTTGATGAAATAGTTTACATCTGGCACAAGCGTTGAATACGCATTCAGTTCGCCCAAAAGTTTCATAGCTTCATCTGAAAGCATGTTTATCTTCTTATCTTCCCAATCGAATGTTTTGTTTATAGGAAAAGGACTGAAGCTTCTATACTCCTGTTGTTGCTTATATGTCCCCGCTTTAAAGGTTGATTTCATAAGTTTTAATACTAATTTCTATACTTAAAGTTTAGCACGTATCTTTTAATATGCAATACCATACTAAAAGTTACCCTGTGGACAATACATACGAGTTCGAAAGTTACAGACAGGTATGTTTTTGATGTTGATAAATATGGCTAAAATTCGTTGCTGGCCGGATGGGACGCTGTTGGAACCGATTTATTGAAGTCTAGGATGTTATCCGAACGGATTTAAGCCGTTGTTTATAATATCACATAACAAAAAAGAGGCAGACTGTCGGTCCACCCCTTGAATAAACTACCTCGCGGCAAGCTGGCGAGGTATTAAGTGGAAGCTCTGCTTCTTTACGCAGCAAGCTGCGGAGTATTTACTCGTTTGTTCTGACTTCGACTCAGATGTTGTGAATATAAAAATATT
>CAINCE010000028.1 GCA_903846945.1 uncultured bacterium | reverse complement strand
TGTTGGTGGTGTAGATTATGGCTAGTAATCTCATCACCGTACCACGGTTTTCGGTGTCTATTTATTTCAGAGAACCAGTAGGCCTTCGGTGTCATTTTAGCTCGGTGAATGCGACCCCTTGACTTCTTCAACCATTCCAGTAAGATAGACCCTACGCCTGTAAACAGGCTAGCGTACTTTGAAAGTCACATATAGAAATATGAGAATGTACAATTCTTTTTGAGATCGCTAACCCGATCGGAGAAAAGAAAGTGTTCGTAATGTGCTCTTAGCGGAGCAGTACGAAATATGTCCTCCTTCGCTCTTACAGAGCTACGGAAGGACAAGTGCAAGAATTCGAAATTTATTCCAATATATAGAATTCCAAACGATTGTCCTACTCTCTGTCGCCAGACAGAGAAAAAGCTATTAGCAAGGCTTGGGACAAATAAAAATTGAGCAGCCTACTTCGCTCCTTACGGAGCTTCGAAGGCCTAGAAGGATTAACAAGTGAAAATAAAAAATATGAATGCTTCCGTGGCTCGCCGTTAGGGCTCGCACGGAATGAATTTCCCTTCGGGAAAATTCAGCTTTCTATTTTGTTCCGTTCGCTTATAGTTAAGAGTTTGATCCTAGCTCAGGATGAACGCTGGCGGCGTGGATAAGGCATGCAAGTCGAACGGGCGCATCACATGGGATGTGATGCTTAGTCAAAAGTCCATAAAGTCAAAAGTCCATAAAGTCAATCACATGACTTTACAGACTTTAAGACTTTCGACTTTAAGACTAGAGCATCGCGTTTCGCGCGATGCGTCAGTGGCAGACGAGGTAGTAATAATCAAGTATGTACCCTAGAGTCAGGCATAGCCATCCGAAAGGGTGGGTAAATCCTGATAGTCTCGCAAGAGTAAAAATTTATTGCTCTGGGAACAGCTTGATCGGTATCAGCTAGTTGGTAAGGTAACGGCTTACCAAGGCTATGACGCCTAGGGGACCTGAGAGGGTGACCCCCACCGATGGGACTGAGACACGGCCCATACACCTACGGGTGGCTGCAGTCGAGAATCTTCCGCAATGGACGAAAGTCTGACGGAGCGACGCCGCGTGGAGGATGAAGTTCTTCGGAACGTAAACTCCTTTTGCCAGGGAAAAAGTTATTGATTGTACCTGGAGAATAAGAAGTTGCTAAACTCGTGCCAGCAGCAGCGGTAATACGAGTGCTTCAAGCGTTATCCGGAATCATTGGGCGTAAAGGGTGCGTAGGCGGTTTTGTTAGTCTCGCGTTAAATCTTTCGGCTCAACCGAGAGGCTGCGTGGGAAACGGCAAGACTAAGAGGATGGTAGGGGTCTTTGGAACTCATGGTGTAGCGGTGAAATGCGTTGATATCATGGGGAACACCGAAAGCGAAGGCAAAAGACTGGACCACTCCTGACGCTGAAGCACGAAAGCGTGGGTCGCGAATGGGATTAGATACCCCAGTAGTCCACGCCCTAAACGATGATCTCTCGCTTTGAGGAGTATCGACCCTCTTCGAGGCTAAGTTAACACGATAAGAGATCCGCCTGGGTAGTACGGCCGCAAGGTTGAAACTCAAAGGAATAGACGGGGACTTGCACAAGCGGTGGAACATGTGGTTCAATTCGACGCTAAACGAAGAACCTTACCAGGGTTAGAAATCCATTCGAAGACCAGCAGAAACGTTGGTCGCCGCAAGGCGGATGGACAGGTGCTGCATGGCTGTCGTCAGTTCGTGGTTTGAACTGTTCTCTTCAGTGAGGTAACGAACGCAACCCCTGTTGTCTGTTACAAGTGTCAGACGAGACCGCCCCGCCCAGAGATCGGATTTAAGATTTAAGATTTAAGATTTATGAATAATCGCAAGTCGCGCCATTCGTAAATCGTAAATCGTAAATCGTAAATCTTGTTTGTGGGCGGGGAGGAAGGTGGGGATGACGCCAAGTCAGCATGGCCCTCTGACACCCTGGGCTACACACGTGTTACAATGCGCGGTACAACGGGACGCAATGTCGTAAGACGGAGCAAACCCTTATAAAACCGCGCTCAGTTCGGATTGAGGTCTGCAACTCGACCTCATGAAGCCGGAATCGCTAGTAATCGCAGGTCAGCTATACTGCGGTGAATACGTTCTCAAGTCTTGTACTCACCGCCCGTCAACCCAAGGGAGTCGGTGGTGCCCGAAATCTCGCCTCGTGCGGGCCTAAGGCAAAATCGATGACAGGGGGTAAGTCGTAACAAGGCACGGGTAGCGGAAGCTGCTCGTGGAATATTTCAAAGAATCAACCGTTTTTTACTCCTTCTTCGGAAGGGTAACTAACTTATAGTCGATATGATCCGCCGCAAGGTGGAACATGAGCCATGACTCTTGTGTGCTCTAAACACGAGTCCTTAACCGGGGAAGATACCCGGTCCACATGGACGCGATTTAAATTCTTAATTGCAATTGAATCGTTCATGGGTGAACGGAACAAAATAGAGAGCATTACTTTGGTCTGCCATAGCTCCGAAAGGAGCGAAGGCGACATTGCAAAAAAGCATCCAGTTAAACGGGTGCTTTTTTGTCATCCCCATCTACATATTGCGGGTGGTGGACCCATAAATGTGTTAGAATAATATTAATGAAAATTTCACATTCGAAATCACTTTTTATTGCTTTGTTGTCCATGTTGTCTCTCGTAATGATCCCTTCCATCTCTCATGCCGCGACCACTGGCTATGCTTGGGGTGAGAACATAGGTTGGATAGATTTTGGTTCTTCTGCGGGTGATGTCACAGTTACTGATTCGGCTTTGAGTGGTTACGCATATGGAGAAAACATAGGCTGGATTGCATTAACTGGCGTGATCAATAACAACGGCACACTTTCTGGCTATGCATGGGGAGAGAATGTTGGCTGGATAGATTTCGGGCCAACATTAGATGGAGTGACTATAAATACCTCCACGGGTGTATTTTCTGGTTATGCATACGGTGAGAATATAGGTTGGATAAACTTTGATACATCTTCACTCGTGACAACTTCATGGAGACCTATTAGTGCCTCGACTCCAGTCGTTCAATCGACTAGCCATTCTGGTAGTGTTGCCAGTCCTGCGACTCTCCGCGCTTTAGGCCTCCTACCACCTATCAATTCAAATGTTCCAGGATGTCCAGTAGGTATGACCTGTATTCCTCGGGTAAATATTCCTATAACTAGTCCAACATTCACAGCTCCAGCTCTAGGTCCAATCGGGAGTCTTCCGATCATACCGACTATCGGTGCAACGACATTTACTCGCAACTTGTCTACTGGTCAAAAGGGTAATGATGTAAAGACACTTCAACAGTACCTAAACTCAAAAGGCTTTATTGTTTCAACAAGTGGTGCAGGTTCACCTGGGAATGAGACAACAACATTTGGTTCACTTACTCGTGTAGCTCTAACTAAGTTTCAGAAAGCCAGCAACATTTCTCCTGCAGTAGGATATTTTGGACCGATTACTAGAGCATATATCACGACACGTTGAGTTTTTTGTTATCGGACTCATTCTTGATACCCATTAATTATTAATATATATTATACAAATCATTATGCATAAAACATTGAAATACACATTATCAGTACTTATCCCAGTTCTAGTAGTTTCTGGTGTTGTCTATGCCACTTCTAATCTCACTCCCCCCGGTTCGGTCACAAACACCATGTACACCTTGACCGATATATACAATCTGGCAGCAGGAGCCACATCAACGGTTGGTTCAGGATCTATACCTGCTACTCCAGGCTCTACGGTGCCAACATTTCATACTTTGACAGAGGTTTATAATGCTATTGCTGCTATGCCGCAAGCTAAACCGTTGAAGACGGGCCAAGAACGTTGCAATCATTATGATTCACAAATTGATAATTATATATGGGTTATTTGTCTCGGTACAGGACAAGATGGTGAAAGTCAGTTTGGAGCTTCGACTTCTACTGTTGATAATACGGACGGAACTATCAGTAACCGCTCTACAGGGTTGATGTGGCAAAAATGCTCCGCAGGGCAAGTAGGTACGAACTGTTCTGGAGGCGCTTCGAATTATTTGTTTGATGATGGTGTATCATACCCAGCGATTGAATATTGTAATAATCTGTCTTTAGCCAATCATGCTGATTGGAGATTGCCTAACATTCGAGAGTTGTCTCTACTAATCTATTATGGAAGCAGTGATCCATCTATAGATACACATCTATTCCCAAATACTCCTTCAGATCAGTCTTTTTGGTCATCAACGGCATTTGCAAAAGATCCGACACAGTCCTGGGCAGTAATATTTGATAATGGTAGTAATGTGCTTGTCCCTCTCACTAGTTCTACCTACGTCAGATGTGTCCGTTCACTTTGATATATTAATAACTAAACAAGATATCACAGATTGTTATATCATGGTTGAATAGTCGAGTTCTGTGCAAGCAAATAAAAAACCCGAGGAGCGCTGAAGCTCACTCGGGTAAAGTTACGAATCTGAGAAAGGAATTTCACTTCACAGGCCGAGTTTTTCCTTCTTTTAGGAGTTCTCTCCTGACGGCGGTGTCGATTCTGTTGTAATGAGGAACTGGACAAAAGTCTGCAGCTGATTTGAACATGTCATCCAGCACCGGACGTTCTGCAAAAAATGCTTTTTCTCCTCTCTCGAGCTTTGTTACCAAGACTTTTTTTGCCTTGTACATGATGGTAAATCGAGTTTGATTTTCCAAATGTGAAAGTTCAACATCTTCCAAACTACTTTCGTCAAATAGTTGGCTATATCTCGCCTTGGCCGCCAAGAGTTGTTTCCTCACGGCGAGAAGCTGGAAGAATGATTTCGAGCAAATTTTCACACATTTCAGAATCATGCCGGTCATGACGAGCGTTAGGGCCAGACCGCCGAATCCGTGGAATGTCTTCAAACTGTCTACCAGTACATTATATGGCCGGGCAAGATCATGATACACATACCCCCATGTCAAGATGAAGATAGAGATAGTAAAACTGGCAAACGCGAGTCGCCAGATCCAGCGCAATGCGCTGTTAAAATCGACCAGCTGTCGGGCTGTTATACCCTCAATTCGGTGACTCGTTAGGAAATATTCCAAAACGGAAATGCTGATATTCATTGTTATTGTCCTTTCTGCCAGCCATTTATAGGCCAGCGATATCTGTCAGAGTTATAACATTCGGAGACGTGCAAGTCAATGCAATTGTGGTGGTTCAATAGAGGAGACACATATCGCGTGCGGAGTACAACGTCCCTCTCGCACTCTCGTAAAAAGTGTCATTTTCCACTTCCAAAACCCTCCCGATTATGCTATTATAGACATATAAGTTTTAGGATATGTGGACCTCAGTTAACCATCATTTAGGTCCTATTATTTTGAATTTTGGATCCGTATATAGCTTTTCATTTTGGATCCGCTGGAGATTTGATTATTGAAGTTCAGTTATCTGGTATTAGTTATTGGTTATTTATAGAAATAGTTAAATTATGTTACATTAGTAATTCACAATATTTGAGATTTCACCTTCATCTTCATCTTCACCTTCACCTTCATCTTTACCTCTAAGATTTAAGATATATATCAATGGCCAAAAAATCTGACAAATCATCATCGAGCAATACCTCTGGCACCCCAGAATCCCTCTTCGCACGAGAGGGTAGTGGTGTCGTTGCTCGCTCCATCACCACAGAGATGCGCGAGTCATTTTTGGATTATGCTATGTCAGTCATCACAGACCGCGCGCTCCCCGATGTTCGAGATGGTCTGAAGCCGGTCCATCGCCGCATCCTATTCGCGATGCATGAAAAGGGTCTCACCGCGTCTGCAAAATTCCGCAAATCAGCCGTCGTGGTTGGAGATGTGCTCGGAAATTACCACCCTCACGGCGATGTTGCAGTTTATGACTCCATGGTCAAGATGGCACAGCCGTTCACGATGCGCTACCAGCTCGTTCATGGTCAAGGAAACTTTGGAACAGTCGACGGTGATCCGCCAGCAGCTATGCGTTATACAGAAGCAAAGATGTCTCGTGTGTCGAGCGAACTATTGCGTGATATCGACAAAGATACAGTAGACTTTCGACCGAACTATGATGGTACGAGAAAGGAGCCTATAGTATTGCCAACAACGGTGCCAAATCTGCTCTTGAATGGCACGCTCGGTATCGCTGTCGGTATGGCGACCAACATTGCGCCACACAATCTTCGCGAGGTCGTCGATGCCACAGTCCACCTTCTAGAGAACCGAGAAGCTACGACAGAAGATCTATTTCAGTTTATAAAAGGCCCAGATTTCCCAACGGGTGCCATCATGTATGGTGAGAAAGATATCCACCATGCTTATGCCACAGGTCGTGGTGGCATCACTGTGCGCGGTGAGGCAGAGATAGTGGAGGACAAGAAAGGCCTATTCCAGATCATCATTACCTCTATCCCATATCGCGTAAACAAGTCCGAGCTCATCATCAAGATCGCCGATCTCGTGCGTGAGAAGATCATCGAAGGAGTGAAGGGTCTCCGTGACGAGTCAGACAAAGACATGCGCATCGCCATAGACTTGAAGCAAGGTTCATATCCTGAGAAAGTTTTAAATCTGCTCTACAAACACACCCAACTCGAGGATGCATTTCATTTCAATACTGTTGCCCTAGTGCATGGTGTTCCACAGACGCTCTCCTTGAAGTCCATCCTGCAAGAGTTCATCATTCATCGTATCGATGTCATCCGTCGCCGTACACAGTTCGACCTGACTCGTGCCGAAGATCGTGAACATATCCTCCTAGGTCTCAAGAAGGCACTAGACCATATAGATGAGATTATCGCCCTGATTCGTGCGTCCAAGGATGTTGCCGAAGCTCATGCTGGCCTTATGAAGAAGTGGAAGTTTAGTGAAAAACAGGCAACTGCGATCCTAGAGATGAAGCTGGCAAAGCTCGCAGGTTTGGAGCGCAAGAAGATCCTAGACGAGCTCGCGGCTGTGCAGGCCCTCATCGAAGAATTGAAGTCTATTCTCGGTAGTGAAAAGAAAGTTCGCGGCATCATCAAGACTGAGTTGATCGATGTGCGAACTAGATATGGTGATGACCGTAGGACCAAGATCGTGAAGCATGGAGTGAAGGATTTCAATCCCGAGGATTTGATAGCTGATGAGGAGTCCGTGATCGTCCTCACCAAGGGCGGCTATATAAAGAGGACAGATCCAGATGAATACCGCAAACAGAAGCGTGGTGGCGTCGGAGTAGTTGACCTCGATACAAAAGAAGAGGACTTCATCTCGCATCTCGTTTTCGCATCCACTCACAATGACATCCTGTTCTTTACCGACAAAGGCAAGGCCTATCAGATCAAGATGTACGATATCCCAGAAGGCAAGCGTGCCACCAAAGGCAAGTCCGTGATGAATTTCCTCTCACTCGCTGACGGGGAGCGAGTCACTTCGATATTACCTATGCCAAAAAACAAGAAAGACGCCGATGGACTATCCCTCATGATGGTCACGAAGAATGGAACTGGCAAGAAAACCTCCGCCGCGCAGTTCAAGGATGTCCGCCGTTCAGGACTCATCGCTATCACGCTAGACGCAGGCGACGAGCTCATCTCTGCTTCGTTCATATCCAAAGGTGAGGAAGTCGTGATCGCCACACGCGAAGGACAGTCTATACATTTTGATGAGAGTGATGTTCGTGAGATGGGTAGGAACGCTGCCGGAGTTAGGGTTATCAAGCTCCAAGAAAGTCGAAAGTCCATAAAGTCTGAAAGTCAGAAAGGAACGACTATGGCTGATGCGGTTATTTCTGCGGATGTTGTTTCGAAGAACGCGAAGAATCCAGCTCTATTCGTCATGGGAGAGAATGGCTATGGCAAGAAAACCAAACTTTCCGAATACAAAGTCCAGAACCGTGGCGGATCCGGGATCCTCACGATGAATGTCACCGCAAAGACCGGTTCACTCATCGCTGCCAAGGTCGTGACCGATGACAACCTAGAGATCGTCGCCATGTCCAAGAAATCCCAAGTCATCCGCGTCGACCTCGCCGAGATACCAACTCTCTCTCGTGCCACCCAAGGCGTCCGTGTCATGAAACTCCGCGAAGGAGATACGCTGGCGAGTCTCATTTGTTTGTAGAAGTCCATAAAGTCTATAAAGTCTATAAAGTCTGTAAAGTCTGTAAAGTCTGTAAAGTCTGTAAAGTCTGTAAAGTCTGTAAAGTCTGTAAAGTCTGTAAAGTCTGTAAAGTCTGTAAAGTCTGTAAAGTCTGTAAAGTCGCCGAAGTTTAATATTTGTTAGTTATTTAAAGTCAACTAAATGAAAATTGATAAGTTTGAAGACATAAAAGCTTGGCAAAAAGCTAGGGAGCTTGTTTTCTTGGTGTACAAGATATTTAAATTGAACAAGGATTATAGATTTCGAGACCAGATCCAATCCGCTGCAGTTTCTATTATGAATAATATTTCTGAAGGGTTTGAAAGGAGAGGGGATAGAGAATTGTCGAGATTTTTATATATTTCCAAAGGATCATGCGGAGAAGTTAGATCTATGTCATATATTGCAATGGATTTGAAATATATTACCATAGCCGAATTCAATCTGATAAATGAATCTTCTTTAGAGATATCCAGAATGCTCTCTGGATTCATAAAATCTCTGAATACAGCGTAACTTGCCCGACTTTCCGACTCCTTTGACTTCCTGACTTTACAGACTTTACAGACTTTCCGACTTTAAGGACTTTATGGACTTTCGACTTCTATGACTTCTATGACTTCTATGACTTCCTGACTTTACGGACTTCTCTGACTTTACGGACTTTATGACTTTAAGGACTTTAAGGACTTTATGGACTTTCGACTTCTATGACTTCCTGACTTTACGGACTTCTCTGACTTTACGGACTTTCGACTTTATGGACTTTATGACTTTAAGGACTTTATGGACTTTCGACTTTATGGACTTTATGACTTTAAGGACTTTAAGGACTTTCCGACTTTACGGACTATTTCACTGTCCCCACCCCACTCTTTATACTTCTCGCTGAATGCCGTATAATGTTCCTATGTTCTCCGACCCAGCAACGAATCTCAATAAGTTCGGTCTTACAGAAGGCATGAAAGTAGTCGACATAGGTGCCGGCTCGGGATTTTATAGTATCGAAGCAGCCAAGAGAGTAGGCACGACAGGCCGAGTATACGCCGTCGATGTACAGAAAGACCTACTAGAGAGATTGCGTTCAGTAGCGTCATCCCAAGGTATACACAATATAGAAGTCATCTGGGGCAATGCCGAAAAGATCGGCGGCTCGAAAGTCCGCGAATCAGTCGCAGACAGAGTGATAGCCTCAAATGTATTATTCCAGATCGAAAAGCCAGACGATTTCGCACTAGAGATGAAGAGGATAGTGAGGTCAGGAGGAAAGATTATGGTTATCGACTGGAGTGATGTTTCGGCACTTAGTCCCAAGACAGTCGTACCACAGGCAACGGCGCAGGCACTCTTCGAGAAGGTCGGGTTCAAACTCGAGCAGACATTTGGAGCAGGGGATCATCATTACGGCTTGATATTTGCGAGGTAGTAATTCGATCGAAGAGATAAGAGTTAAGAGGTAGGAGCTAAGATTTACACAAATCAAAATTAACAAAGCATTATTCTAAACTCTTACCTCTAAGCTCTAAGCTCTAAGCTCTTAACTCTTTTCACCAACATGTCCAAATTCCAGATCATCGTCCTATCCATATTCGTAGTTTGCATCATCGCTGGTGTCGTAGCATTTGCGACTTTCAAAGGCAGCGGCTCTGCCGACTCACTGCCAGCCATCACGGTGTGGGGGACATTTCCAGAGGAGACATTGAGCAGCTATATCGCAGAGATCAACAGCTCTGCCGCCCAGTCCATCACACTCAAATACACCCAGCTGAAGCCGGATGCGTTTTCCACCACTTTCATCGCCGCTCTAGCTCGTGGGATAGGTCCAGATGCCGTATTATTGCCTGTAGACATGCTCTTGCCACATCTAGACAAGGTAACACCTATACCGTATACCGCTCTGCCACAGAGGACATTTATGGATACATACATCCAGGAGTCCAATATCTACCTCACGACCAATGGTATCATAGGAATGCCATTTACTATCGACCCTTTGGTCATGTATTGGGATAGAGACATGTTCAACTCCGCAGGCATCGCTACATATCCGAAATATTGGGATGAATTTACAGGTCTAGTTTCCAAACTCACAGTGAAAGATAGCAATGGCAATGTCAGGAAGTCAGCTATAGCGATAGGGGACTTTTCCAATACAACCAATGCTCGTGAAGTGTTCGGCACATTGCTCATGCAACTCGGCAATCCAGTGACCGCGTATGACAGAGATGGTCTATTGAATACGACTATATCTGTCGCTGCCGGTACCGTACCACAGTCAGTTCTCAAATTCTATACGCAGTTCGTCGATCCTTCTAGTCCGAACTACAGCTGGAATAGAGGCATGCCCAATGACAAGACAGCATTCCTATCAGGTATCACAGCGACATATTTTGGCTTTGCTTCAGAGATCAAAGACATCCGTACAAAGAATCCAAATCTAGATTTCGATGTCGCTACAATTCCCCAAGTCAGAACTGGCGGTGTGAGAGCAGGATATGGTCGGATGTACGGGTTTTCTATCTTGAGGAGTTCAGCAAATATAAATGCCGCCTACCAAGTCATCTCCACCCTCATACAACCGGCAAACATCGTCAAGCTCGAAAAGGCCATGTATCTGCCGTCAGTTCGTCGAGACATCATCGCCGCAGGCTCTAGTGACCCTTATGTCAGCGTTTTCGACACGATAGCGCTCATCACTAGCTCATGGCTCGATGCAGATCCTGTAAAGTCCAGACAGCTCATGGGTAACATGGTACAATCCATAACCAGTGGCAAGAGTACCATTTTCGAATCTATCCAAGATCTAGAGAGTCAGTACAACTTGCTACTCAGGAACGCAATGACACAGTAGGAGCAAGAGTTAGGAGCAAGAGCTAAGAGGTTAGAGGTAAGAAATAATGTAAAATGGAAAAGTCAAAATGTAAAATGAATAAATTGCGCAACATCACAACCATCCTTACTATAGCGATCTTGACAGCATCGCAGTTGCCGATGTCGGCGATGGCTGCTGTAGCAGAAACGGTGAATATTACAGATCCAAATTTTATGTTTTCAGTCTGCTCTGGACCAGATTTGTCAAAGCTTCCTGCGACTTCCAAGATAACTGTCAATCATGCTGTATACAATGCAACGACTAAGCAAGTTGAAAACAAGCCAGAGACATTTGACGGTGGTCATGTTCCAACATGGTATAAGCCATGTAACTTCAATGCGCTCATAGACACCGTCCAACATCTCATCAACATCGCCATAGTCATCGGCGTCGTTGTGGCACTCGGCAGTTTTGTATACATCGGATATCTGTACATGACTGGTACGCAGGGAAATATAAAGAAAGCCAAGGACATCTTACCAAAAATCTTCTTTGGGTTTATAATGATGCTTGCGGCATGGTTCATCGTTTATCAACTACTGTCATGGCTGGGAGCCAGTGCAGGTTTCAGGTCGCTGTTAGGAAGTCCGTAAAATTAACCCAATTCCAATGAATAATCATTCAATTATAGCTGTTGCTCGAAAGCATGTGATTTACACCTTTCTGCTTGTTTCGATGCTATTGGTTCCAGTATCAATGATCTGTGCTCAAGCTGGCGGTATAGTTCCAGTGAGATCTGCTCAGGGTACTGTGCCTGTGGCGCCACCAACTACTGCTACTCTCCAAAATCCTCTGACGAAAGTCACATCCATAGGCGACCTCGTAAAGTCTGGTCTTCAGGTATTCAGTTACATCGCCGTACTCTTCGCTGTGATGATGCTCATAGTCGTCGGATTCCAATACATCATGGCTAGAGGCAATCCAGAGGCGGTGACAAAAGCTAGTATGTGGCTCCTGTACATCGTCATAGGTCTGGCTATCGTTATTGGTGCGAGGATTGCGGTCACTATAGTTATCAATACCATGAGTGCAACTGGAGTTGTCGATCCAAATGTCATTCAGAGCGCACAAAATGCGAATAGTATTAATTAATATATATGAATTCAAAATTTACAAAATATCTAGTATCATTTAGTATCGTTTCTCTGCCGATCATCGCATTTGCAGCCACGGGTGGAACATTGAAGGATCTTGTGAGGGTTATCATATATTATCTAAACTCAGCTCTTGTTTTGATGATGGCATTTGCTATCGTGATGTTCACTTTTTATGTCATCAAATACTATGTGATGCCTAATGAAAATAGGACGGAAGGGAATACCTATGTCTTGTACAGTATTATCGGATTCTTCGTCATTCTCTCGTTCTGGGGGCTGGTAAATATTTTGCAAAATAGCTTTGGTCTAGGCAATCAGACACCGGGGAATTGGGCGTCATTTACAAATATATTTCCAGGTGGAAATTCTTCCGGTAGCAATGATTTTGGGGGTGAATTATAAGTGTCACTATGTGGGTGTCTATTGCTGGGACGATATCCACAGTGTCTTTATTAACAATAGTGTCAAATAGTGTATAATTAACCAGACTAATATCATCGTATTAGCAATTATTAACAAATTAACAATAATATGAAAAAATTCATCGCATCGATCGTCGCGTTCTCACCATTAGTGGCATTTGCTCAAAATACTGTAAAAATCACAGATGCTAACACTCTTGCCAACAAGCTTGTCAATCTGGCCAATATGTTTACATATCTCCTTATTGCGGCTGCGGTTATCTTTATTATCTGGAATGTGGTTGTGTATCTTATCAAGGGAGGTTCAGATGAGGAGGAACGAAAGAAAGCTAGCTCTTCTATTCTCTGGGGCATTGTCGGTCTCTTTATCATTCTCTCTATCTGGGGTTTGGTAAACATACTCATGAATACTTTCAAGACAGATATTGTGCCTCAAACTATTCCACAAGTTCAGAATGTGAATGGTGGTAATATGCCGTCGGATACAGTGATCTTCCGTAATCAATAGCGATGTCGTCCGTATCTTCATTTCTAGCCGCTGTTGACGCTACTGCTTTTGGCAATGCGATCGATCCTGTGATAAATAACATTGTTAATCCAGTGGTAGGTTTGTTGTTCGCTGTTGCATTGGTAGTATTCACTTATAGTGTACTTCAATTGGTATGGGGGTCCGCAGAAGGGGATGCTAGAGCTCGAGCGAAGATGAGTATGTTGTACGGTATCATCGGGATGTTCATCATGTTGTCAGCGTGGGGGATAGTATATCTCGTCGCGAATACGGTAAAGACATTGTAGTAGGGTATTGGAATAGATGCAGAAGAAAATTAAATATAAAAAAGGCAGGCCCCGGGAAGTAATTCCAGGGGCCTGTGGGTTTAAAGAACATAACAAGTACCGATTACTTGTTAACGAATGACCAAGCTATAGGTGCCGAACTGGCGACCTGTCCTGTAATGATCATGAACTCTACGGTATTGCATGGTACCGTGACGGGGTCCACGCTTCCCGGATTGAAGTTACGGGGGTACATGGAACGAATCCGTCGATCGTCGTGGTCGAACCTGACCTTCCAGTAAACATTGTCCATCAGGATACTGTAGCTGATCTGTTTCGTTCCATCGAGGCATGTGATACCTTGCCAGACTCCTGGCACAGCGTCGATAACCCCTGATGTTGGCTGGCTAGCGGCAGTGTTCTGTTTGCTAGCCGCTCGAGCCTTCTCCTCTGCGGTCTGTTCGGGCCACGAGAGGTATGTGATGATCAGGGCGCCGATGATGGCGATCCAGATCATCTTTTTGCTCACCTTTTGGGGTGGTGTTGCTGCTGCCGGTGTTGCTGCGGGCGTTGCTACTGGTGTTGCTGGTTTTGCCATAAGTTATTTTCCTTTCTCTTTTCCGGTTACTGCGAATCCACTGTCTCCACCGAGTACCACTGTTTGGGCGTTTCCTAGTCCTTCTGCTTCGAAGGTCTTGATCTCCCTTGTAGCGATGCCTTCGGCGGCCTGTGCTGTGCGCGACGCTTCGTTGACGTGCATATCAGGATTGGCTTTGCGTAGAGCCTTGATGCCTGCATTGATCACGTCTATTTTTGCTCGCGTTGAGTAGATCTTCTGTGCTTCCGGTGTCAGGTCAAATACTTCTGCAACCGGATTCTTTACGTCAGTTCCCACCTGATCTTCGAAGTCCGAGATAACACCTTCACCTCCGAACATCGAACCGACATACTCGATAACTTTGCCTTTATGGTAGATCAAAGTTTCGCATGAGTTGCGGCCTGCGAGACTGGATATTCTCTCTGAAACTACTGCCAGGGTCCAATCCTTGATCTCGTCATCGAAGTAGCGTAACGATTTGCGGAGAGCGTCTAAGTCGTCCCGGCGGTTATATAGGATGGTGACATCCGCATACATTTCATAACCGTCCTGACTCCTAAACTTGATCTCTGAATTACTCGCTCTCTTGGCAGCGATCTTCTCGTGCTTTTGAAAGCTGACTGGTCCTTCTTGGATCCTTGAGCACCATGTTGTGAAGTGAAAACCAGGAAGGTAGGCAATGATCTTGCCCGGCCGAAGATAGTCAAGGTATATTTTTGCCTGCCTTGACTCAACATTTGCTCCAAATTTTTTCACGTTGAGCAAAATGAAGACCCAAACTGCGACCAATGGAATGGTAACAGTGAGAAATCTATCTACAGACGGGTCATGTTTGATGAACCGGAGCCCGATCGACAAGATCACAAATATTCCAACAACCGTAAGGATGTTGAATAGAAGTGAATCTACATCGATACCGTTTACCATGCGAACTTCCAGCGGTTTGTCAGGGCTCAACCTGCACCCAGCGGGAGGTTGTTTACGCTTAACTTTTGGAGGCAGTTTCAATTTCGGAGGGGGAGTTTTAATATCATTTTCCATAATCTTTCTTTCCGTGTTTTGCCACAATTCAGTGGCTTGTTTGTTGTCTATTGGTTTGTCAATCGGCGTCCTTTTATAGGTGCCGGCAGTGCTCATACGAGCCTTGCTAAAGCTATGTCTACAATAGCATATTTCAAGATGAAAGTCAATAGCTAGGAAATATAGGATTTGAGCCATCTAGATAGCCATATAACTGGTATTTCTTCATTAAAAAAAGTACCCCGCGACACTCCCAAGAATCTATTTAGATTCTCTTGGAAAGTGTCGCGGGGACGTGAATTTGTGCTGTTAGGGCTTCAGCGCCCTGTTTAGTACTATTATAGGGACCCCTAAAATAGTGAGTTTGCACGATGACTCTAGCGGCAACGGCGCCGGCGCCGGTGTGGATGATGGCTGGTTTGAATCCCGCCAATCGGTCGTCTTGGCTGCTTGAGGTGCCGGCGCATACCGTTGTTTCGGTGCGACGACATGCGGCTGAGTCACCGTTTTGTTGCCCATCGAAGTGTTACTGCTACCGATCACCATCGTTCCGTAGTTGATAGTGACCGGACAGTTCGTATTCCCGGTCATTTCGAAGTGAGAGAACCGATTGTCCGAATGTGACATGTCGGGCGCGTTGCCGTGATATTTCGATAACATTGTGGCATTGTTGCTGGCAATCTGTCCTGTGAGGGCAGCCAGCTTTTCTCGCTCAACTTCGAGCCGATTTTGCTCGGCGTGAAGTGCGTCATACGCAGCAACTAGTGCCGCATTGTTTGCCACGCTGTCTGCAGCAGGACCATTCGAGCTCACTGCGGAGATGCCGGCGGGGAACAACTTGCTGATCAAGTTGTTTCCGACCGTATTGTGGTTTTTCCACTGCCACCAGATCCAGAGGATCGTGGCGATCGCGGCCAAGATAGCTGCGAAGCGTGCCCACTTTCGCCAGTCGATACTACGAGTTGGCGGGGTCGTCGGCTGCGGGGGAGCGTCCTTCTTGACCTCCTCCTTTTTTTTCGGTTCCGGCTTTTGTTCCGGCTGAGTCGTGGGCTTTTCTTTCGTTTCTTTCTTCTTCATAGTCCTCTTTCTTTCTGTCCGCTTACGCGGGGGTTTATTGGTCGTCAGTTCCTTTTCTGGTGTCGGCGCGTTTTCCGGAGCCTTTTCGGGTTCCAGTTCACGCCAGGTTATTTTTTCGATCGTCGTCTGCTCGTGCATCTTGTCCTTGACGACGTTCTCGGTAGTTGGTGCCGCGTTCACGGGTTCCGCTACCGGCGCCTGCTCTTGGGGAGCAGCTGCCGGCGCAAACGGCGGCGGCGGAGTTATGAGACCTTTTTTAGGGGTCGCTGACTCCGGCGTAGTAGTTGCACCTGCAGGATCCCTGAGACCCGCCCGTTTTGGCGGTCTTGCCACTATGGGCGGATCTTCGGGTTTTTCTTCTAACGGAATATCTGCCATATTTTCTATTCTCCTTGTTGTGGTCACGAGCTTTATTGGCTCGCGACTGGGTTAATCGGTTTTCAAATTGTTTGTCTGTCGTAATACCGTATGTTTCTCGCTGTTTGATAGTATTATAGCATATATAGAGATATTGTCAAGGCTGCAAAATACGGCCAAAATTCTATCACCTATTGACAAACAGACCATTATAGTGCTATAATCCACGCCAGCTAGGTTCATTGACATCATGATTTGAACTGAGAGCTATGTTAGTTAAACAACCCGAGGCTTAATACCTCAATAGAAAGAAAGGGATAGTGTTATGATCGATCGAAAAACGTTTAAAGTGGAAATCAACAACCTCATATTTCCGACTAGTTTCAGACTGGAAGAGGTGGCAGCTCGCCAACTACTTATGTGGTATGGATGGAACAACTTCATCGGCGTCGAAGATGGTGACGTCATCTATACCGAAGGGGGCGTGTACGGCACTGATGAAAAATTCGATGCTGAACATGTTCTCCCGATCGCCTGCGGTCAGGGACGGTATGGCAAGTTGCATCCAGTGAATGAGATTGCGAAAGATCTCGGGCTCGCAACCCATCCTCCATTGGTGCCGCTCCTCAACTCGTTCATGAAACGGGAGGGAAGCCAGCTCCGTCTGGAAGTATTGTTCAGAGCAGTTCGGCGTATGCCCTCTGCGACTGACCCAAGTCAAACCGTAACGTTCATGAGCGATCTGCTAAACGCCGTCATCAGTCAGTGTGAGTATAACCTCGCACCGTTTCGGCAAGAGTCGACGCTCCTGGAGATCGCTCAGCGCTTGATTGACAAAGGGGCTTTTCCCTACGTGCAGGCGCGCGAGTACATGCTCGAACAGATCAAAAAGAGCATGGGCACGGACCCGGCGACGAGTGTGACGGAGTTGAGTCATGTCGTAAAAGCACTCTTTCGCAAACGTGACCTCGAGCAAAAGGGTGATAAGGCGATGTTCACGTTTGAACAGATCGAGGAGTGGGTTCGAATCTTGCTGGAGGCCTTCTACCAACAGCAGATCGACTTCCAGGAGGCGATAAAGTCCGTGAAGGACCTCAAACCGATACTGGTTCCTGCCTGCATCGGTCACTGG
Source organism: uncultured bacterium (assembly GCA_903846945.1). Lineage (GTDB taxonomy): Bacteria > Patescibacteriota > Minisyncoccia > Phycocordibacterales > PALSA-1337 > C7867-002. The sequence goes on along the minus strand of CAINCE010000028.1, from coordinate 11,701 downwards.
AGGGGCAAACTTAAACTGCTCGTCGTCGAGAGCGACAACGATCAAAGCAAGAAGGCCGCCATGTCTCGGGGCATCGAAGCCGATATTGTCCTGCACCGGGAGAAAACCTCTGGTCGGAGACACATATTCTTCAATCCGACTTGCAAGGGTTTGACTGGGGAAAATCTCGCAAAGATGATCGAGTGGACAGAAACTCCGGACAAGCACAGAAATCGGATCAAGTGGTCCAACCGGGGCTCTTTCAGCCAGGAGTCTGGCGTTACGTACTGGCACATCGACAGTAACGGGAACATACACAACGGTACCGAGTATCGTGCGCAGAAGTTGTCGGAACTTACTGATGACCAACTGATCGCCATGATCATGCACGCTTTCCACTTCGGGGAGCTCAAACGTTGGTGCAGCAGATTCGGTATAACTATGTCTGATGCGACGAAGCCTGCCAGACAGCGTGCATCACGCGTTCGTGACAACAATCCTGCGAAGCCTCCCACGAGTCCTACTGCGACTGAACAAGTCAAGGCTGGAAACGGTATGGAGGAGGCATTGGCTGCGGTGGCTACGAAGCTTACTGCGGTCAATCCGGTTGTTACGGAAACTCCTGCACAACCAGTTTCACTGCCGACTCCGACTCCGACCGAGTCGCAGCCTGCCGATTTGCCGAAGCGCTCCAAGAAAAAGGGTGCCAAGCCGGGGACCGAACATGCCGAGGGTGGAAAACCTATTAACGGACGTAAAGTTCGTCCGTCCAGGGAGGAGAGAGAGGAGATTGAAGAGGTATCGCAAGGTGCCAGAGTCAGTCTCTAACTCCAGTACAAATCATGATTAGGGCCACTCCGACGGGTGGCCCTTTTCTTTACCCAAATAGGTCTACAAAAAAGGGGTTCCTTCGGGGACCCCTTTTCTTATACTAAAAAATACAAAAAAGGCCCCGTTTGGGACCTGTGATTACGAAATGTATAGGGCTAAAGTTCATTTGTGTACCAGAAGGTGCGCTTAAGGAATACCCACATCCATCTGAGAGTATTCATCAGACGAATTGACAATTTTGTGCGTTTCAATACCACATCGACGCGTTTTGATTGTGCACATAGCATCCCAGAAGCTCGATAGCATACTCGTATCCACATTTTGCAGTGCTTGCGAGCTGTGACATCCACGGCGCCCCGGATGAGATGGTTTACACCGAGCCGTCTGACTTCGGGCTCGATCTGGCCATTCAAGGTACAAATATACCAATTTGCATCCTTCGGGGCATTCCTCCTGTTGTATGTAAAAACCAATGTTACCTTTCTGGAAGAAATCTGCTCCACGGATTCGATACGAATGTCAATGGGAGGTACTTTTGTTTTGTTTTGTGGTTTTGCAATGTTATGAATGTTAACTTTGCTCATGCCAACATCCTTCCTTTCATGGAGGGTTAATCCACTATGAAAGTTACCACTTTGAAAATGATTGTCAATGGATAATTATTCTGTGCGGCTTTTTGGACAAAGTTCGAACATTTTTCGCTAAAAATCCGGAAGTAAGTTGAGTCGCTTCGCGACGCTGTTTGTTCCTTCACTGCAATCTCAAAAATGGAGAGGGCGTGACGGAAGACTGGGAGTGTGAGGGAAAGGATTCCGTCACGCCCTCACTATTTGTTTTACCTGTCAGCTCTTGCGGAATGAAGAGTGGAGTAGTTCTATCTTCTTCTGGCTTTGTGGGAGGTGCGGGCGGAGAATAAGTGAAACAAAATCTCTGTGGGCCATTTCCACCATTTGGCCCACGATGATAGCACAACAAAGTGACTCGAAGCGGCCAACTTCCGCTTCAATGGATGTTGGTGGCGCACCTTTCGCACATATCAGAACGGCTCCCGCCGCACAGATATGTGCTTGGTGCGAACAAAAGTTAGTAAGAAGAATCGGAAGTAGACCGCTTCTCGACAAAGTCCAGTGATATTCAGAAACCCATGTGGGTCAATTGGTGGAAATGACCCACAAGCAAGGACTAGCGGACAAACTGGTATTTGGCGTCATGCGGATCTCCGATACGATTCAATCGTCCTTGCTGGACCAATTTAACTAGATAGCGTGTTGCAGTCCTATCAGACACACGCAACAGTTTCTGAACGTCAGAATTGGTGATAATTTGTTTTTTCTGAGCGAGTTGAACCAATATGTTGAGCTTTTTCTGTTTGTTGAATTGGATTTTTGCTTGAGCTTTGATGAGCAAGCTATGTATGAATCCGACTTGATCTTGTTGCGCCAGCGATTGAGTTTGTGAAGCAACTGGTGCTGATGGCGCTGGCGCGACTTGCACAGGAGTTACCGAATTAGATTCTGCCATTTCTGGCTCTTTTGGGGGTTCTATCGACTTGCTTTCTGGCTGATTTAGCCCTAAATTATCACTTTCCACAGGAATGATGGTTGGAACGTCTGTGGGCGATTCTAGGGCTTCTGGGGGCAAATCGGCAGGATTAGAGCCATTTGGCTGGGCAGATATGTCAGAACTTGGAATTTCAGAGGTTTCTGGAGTTTTAGCCTCTTCTGGTGGGTTCATCGGCGTGACTGGCGCAGTTACATCTTGTGTTTGGTTATCGTCGGGCATAAATAATATTTTAGCATGGTTTTAGTAGATACCAACCTTTGTGATTAATGAGGATGCTTAAAGAAGACGAGTACTTCTCACGATTGTTGTTATACTGGGGCTCACCTAGACGTCTATTGACTTTCGTGTTGTGGTATGCTATACTTGTTTGCAGATGAACGCTTTAAATAGTCTGTTTGTGTCGGTCGTGGTAATCATGATTATGTCCTTCGGAATGGGTATGATCCTGGGAGGCCCCGACAAAGGCAAGAAGATCGTTTCGTGGGAGCTCAAACAGCTCTCGAAAATCGGGCGGTGGATCCTGAAGCACATGTTTCAAACCATCGCGGATATCTTTGGGTATCTCGCCAAGCAGTGTGGCGGACCAAAGAAAAAGACACCTTAACCCTGGGCGGACAATCACAAGATTGTCCGCCCTTAACTCTTAATGAATTATCTTCCATCCTCAAATCTCTGACTCATTTGTCGTAGCTCATTCAAGAATTCACGATTTCTTCTTGCCGCGCTAATGGTCGTTGAGATCTCTTTTTCAAGATTTTTGAAATTCTCGTTAGCAGTTTCTGTTTTTCTGTGCTCAATCTTAGACCGAAATTTTGTTAGATTATTCTCCAAGCTTTCTAAAGCACCGATAGCCCTTCTGTAATGTCCAGATTCAATCATTGGCCTTTTGCCACCTATCTCAGTGGTAAAATCTCTTTTAAACTTTTTGGTCATATCTTCAAATGCCGCACTTATTTTTCTGAAATCTATACCTGATTCACCAATCGCAGTTCTTAGAACATCAGCTTCAAACTTCGGAGTAATAAAACTGCCACTTGCTCTTAAACTACCCTCAAGTCCGTCTATATCTTGGACTACCTCCCTTAATGAATTTCCAACTTCCTCTCGGAGTTCATTGTCATTTATCTCAACAAAATTTTGTCCTCCATTTTCATTTTTTGCCTTTTCAACCATACTTATATCCGAGGTTGACCGTTCATCTCTTCCATTAGGCACACTTCTTTCTAGGTCTCTTTTGAGACGCTTAACGCTCTGTTCATATCCATACAAAACGTCGTCTCTGGCGCTTAACTCTCTTAATCCAGATTTTTGGCCACTGTCCCATTTACCGGACTGCCGTAGTTCCTGTTCTCGATTTTTTTCCGCTTCGATTTGCTTACGAGTTGCTTCGGCTTCAGTCTGTAATTGTGCCAAGGCCTCATCAGCTAAATCCTTTTTTTCTTGGACATTATCGGTAAAATTTCCAGTGCCCAAATCGTCAATAATTTTTCTGTAATTTATTGAAGAATCTGGCTGTTTATATTTTTCGATTCTACCTGGCACTTCTGCTGATTTCTCTTTTGTTTCCGTAGTTTCCGGTTTGGGAATAGCTTCCTGTTTTTCCATTTGATCCGCGTCAGGTTGGGACTCGCTCATACCTAATGACTGTCTAACTTTTCTCAAAGCCTCAGCATCATTTCCTTGAGTTTTTTGAGTCTCTGATTTCTCAACTACAGGTTCAGAAACTTCTTCTGGAGGCAATTCAGGTTCAGAGCCACTCTCAAGGTCAATATCATGGTCTTTCAAGAACTGTCAAGCCTCAATTTTACACAACCCCATAAGCATACGAGTAAGGTCGCCTTCTCGCGCTATAAGTTCCGGAGAAGAATATCTATAATTCGGTTTAGTGTCGAGATCCAATTTTATTGAAGCCAAGGCATTTTCGATAGAATGTCGAAGTTCAAAAAATCCTGCTCTTTCCGGGTCGAATTCATCGTTGAGCTTTGACAATTCTTCTTGTGCCACAATAACACTCTCAAGCTGTCTTGCGGATTGCCAAGAGAACAATTTGTATTTTGCATTAAGAGTTGCAGCCTTCAATACGTCCTCAACATCTCCGAGGTCTTTCCCAGTCAGTCCTACGCCGCGTTCCTGGATGTAGCCGGAAACTGTTTTACTAAAATAATCTGCATCAGTGATGTCGTATGGTCCTTGTCCGAGTCCTTTAGGTTCAAAAAGGTCCGTGTTAATTTCTCCTGCAAATTTAGCCAATACGGAATTTGGCTCAGCATTCTCTCTGATTTTACGAATTATTGGAGGAAGTTCTCCATTAGCAGAGCTTGCGAGTTGCCGTCTCATTCCTTCCCAAACACTCATACTACTGGCACGACCACCCAAACTGCGATCTATTGTCACAACCATATTCTTAACATCCTCATTACACCCATCAAAAGCCGCTCTGGAGATTACCTCAACTTTTTTATTCTATAGTAATTCCGACTCCATTTCCAACCGTGCTTCTTCTATCTGTTCTGGTGTAAATTCGTCATGCTCTGCATTTTCAGTTACCGGCAAAATATCAGGATTCCCGTCTTCCGTTCGTTCTAATTTTTGTGCCATTTCAGAATCATTTTTCCGTTCGATTTTCTTGTCGGCAACTTTAGGAGCAGTTTCCCGTGGAGTCATAACGCCTGGAGTTTTTTGCTCAAGCTTTTCCATAATTTTATACTATTATCATACCATGCAATTCATCGGTATCAAAACTGCTGATGCCCGAGTTCAACACTCAATTGCAACACTTATATTAAGATATAAGTGCTATACGAAAAATCAATCAAACGGGAAATTGCACCTTTTCAGTTATACGATGAAGACTATAAGGAGTTGAATTCGAAATAACATTATTCATTCTGAGTTTTTTTGACTGCACGATGCCCGTCGAATTCCATCCCGAAGCCAATATATGTTTTTTGGCCATCTCTGATTTTTGTTTGCTTCTCCATGAATGTTCCGTACGAACCTAGTCTCATTGGCGGAGGTGCTATATGGTCTCTGTCTGGTAACAATTGTGCAAATGTATCCCAGATACGTTTCCATTTTTGAAGAGGAGTTTGGGGGTCCTTAGGAATCAAGCGTACAGTCAATCGATCATGTGATTTTTCTACATTAATCTCAATTCCATCTTCATTAAATATATTCCGCGTAGCTTCGCTTGTCAGTAGATTCCGTAGCTGTTCGATGTTTGCTTCAAAATCTTCAGTATTAAAATCGACAAACTGCGATCCATCAGTAAGATCTTCGAATCCTGATTGAAACGTCTCGTATCCTTTCTTGCGCATCAGAAATATGGCATCGCTCACCTGCGGCTCCAATTCTTCTCTATATACGCCGGCGTTTACTTCATTATCGTCGGCAAGCGGTGCTCGCTCTAGTCTTAGTTTCATTCGCATAGGCTGGTCCTCGATTTTCTCTTTCGAGCGTAGTGTATGATTGTATACATACGAAGACATCATCTTTTGATCTACAAATGTATCTTTACCACGAACCCAGTCATCAAATGCATCAGAGAAAAAGTGGGGGTATACGCCAATACTTTTTATAAGATCTTTATACTTTGAGATTGTATCCGTAAATTTTGTCAGCTCCAAATAATCCTTTCCCTCTCCGCCTTCTTCTACCATTCTCTTGATGTATATATCCGTAATAACATCTGGATCAGAAGAGCCCATTGCTTCTAATTCCTCCGGATAATCTCTTTTCACCTTTTCTAGGTGAAATTGAATTGATTCTTTTAGCTGATCATGCAGTCTGGCGGTGGCTTCATGAATTTTTCTTTGTGATTCAGCTAGCTTTTCTTGATCTATTTTTGTTCTTTCCCAATCAGTAGGAGTAATGGAGTCGACTTTTTTCTCCCCTATATCGATTCCGACAACCATATCTTTTATTTTCCATGTCCGATTCAATCCAATCGATTCATACTTTGCTTGAAGCTTCTGCATCTTTTCTTCAGCCTGTTTCAACAGCTCTTGCTTATCGTTTTCCGTAAGATCGCTCTCGTGAATAGCCTTCATGCTCTCTTCTGTCCAACGAATGCCGAACACTCTCTCCATAATAATCAGATGTTTGCCTTCTTGTTCCACCTTGGCAACGGGCCGTGGTGCAGGTAGTGCAAATTCAGCGACAATTTCCATGATTTCATACTCATAAAATGGATCTTCAGATTTTCCGACCTGCGACTTCTCGACATTGACGCGCTTACCGACTGTCTCAAGTGTCTCTCCACCTGGTTTTGTCCAAACTGGCAAATCTTTGACAGCGGTTGGATCTTCTCTGGCCTTTCCTTCCTCGTCATACTTAATCTCACCAGATTTTACATTGATCCCTTGTCGTTCAAAATATCCGAGCGGATCAGTTTTAAATTCGTCAGGCAAAAAATCAGCATACTTATTCTCTACATCGAGTTTCGGTAATGATATTTGTTCAGTTTGCGATGTTGGATTCTCAAAGCTCATGAGATGTAGTATACATCATCTATAAAATTTATTAACTTCGTCAACGGCAATCGAATTCCTTATAAACACGTGATAAAAGCCTAATCTGTGCATCCATAACAATAATAATGTTAAGATATACAGCGATATGACTACATCAAAAATTACGCCCGTAGGTCACAGTCACGGTAAATATATCAGTATTGATTTCGAAATATCTCCGGGGGTTTCAAAAGAACAGGAAACATTGGCAAAGGACAGTTTCGATAAAGCTATTACGGCATTGGAAGTCGAGTGGTCTGTAAAGTCTCCCATGAAGATTGGTGTCTCAATATTAAGCGATTCTGCCTTTCGTCAAGGAGCTACATCCGGTCCGCAATCATGGAAATATTGTTTTCTATTGCGAGACCAAGCGTCAGATCTGAAAGATTATAAAAGAAATAGGGTGTATTGCAATGTAGAGATTTTCAGCATTCTACCAAGTGATGCTGACAGAATGATAAAGCACGAGACAGCTCATCTGATAATCTCTCAACTTATAAAAAATTTAGACACATATAAAATATCATTTCTGCTTGAAGAAGGTACTGCGGGACTAGACGGGGCAACTGATAGACTCATAACTATAATCAAAAAACAAAGCATTAAAGACATCCCCAATCCTTTATCCATCAACTCAATAGACGATTTGAAACGTATTGGCGGAGATACAAATATTGAGCCTTTCATTGATCAGCTTGGGTATTTAACATTATTCAGTTTTACAGAATTTCTGAGAAAAAAATACGGCGAAGCAAAAATCATCGAAGTCTATAAAAGTTTAGGGGACCAATCCGCTATTGATCAAGCGTTCAAGAAAATATGCAATACAAATCTACCTGACATAGCAAACGAGTGGATGATCTCTATAAAGAAATTACTGTCGAAGCAAAGATCGGAACCCACACCTTCAGCGAAACGTGAAATTAGTATGATAGAAGCGCTCAGTTTTTTATCGAAATATTATTCATCGGAAGTTTCAAATCTAAAGGAGCTGGCAGGTGGAAAACATTCCAAGGCATTTTCTTATGAATATGCTGGACAAGGTTTGATTGTCAGATTTAATACGGAAGATAGGGGGTTTCTTAAAGATAAATACGCGTTTGAACATTTTGGTAAAAATATTCCTATACCAAAAGTAATTGAGATTGGTACACATAAAGACCTTTCGTACTGCATAACAGAGAAAATACCTGGGGAAACAGCGCGAGATCAGTATAATAAAAATGACTTCAGCTCATTGCCATTATTGCTTGGCGCCGTTGAAGAAATTGGAAAGATAAAGATAAATGGAACCGGATACGGGTATTTAGATCTTAACAGCAACGCTCCGTATAAATCCTCATCCGAATATATGTACAGCGTTTATCATTCTAACGATCTCTTTGACTGGCATAAGATATTCCAGATCCCATTTGTAGATAAAAACTTTACCGATCATGTCGCCGAAAGAATGGAACATTTTGCCCAATTCGCAACGGACCAAAGAGAACTTCTGCATGGAGACTTCGGCGCTGATAACGTCTTTATTAAAAATAATGCGGTGAGCGGTATCATTGACTGGGAGAAAATGCGCAGTGGAGACCACTTCCTGGATGTCGGCCGCATTCTATTGTTCTGCCCCAATCGTCAGGCTACTACCAGTGCAGCGATAGATTTTTATAAAGATAAAAAGATTACGAATTGGATAGAGAGGGCGGCTATGGGAGTCTATCATGTTGTGCTTACAAATTATGCCTACGCAGCTCTAGGTGATAACGAGACGTCTTGTAGAAGCTCAAAAGTCAGACTCAAAGAAATTGAGAGGGGTCTTGGTTTAATATAGATAAATACAACTTCACTGCTTTATCAAAATAAGGCCATACGATGGCAATCCATTAAAGTATGACTAATTTTATCTAGGCGACGTCTGGCAACACAAATAAACCGTCTTTGTCTGTTTTTAGATCATCAACTGAAATCACGGCATCAGTATTTAATGGACCGTAGATGCGTGGGTACAACTTCCCATTACCTGGATTTTCATACTTGATCTGCGCATGCACCTTGCTTTCATCAATAACTAAGACAATCAAGTCATTCTTCCCCTTAAATAAATGATTTGCTACGTCGATAACCTGCTCGCGTGTCGCACAAGGTATGAAACCATCCGATTCAAAGCTGTGAATGGAACCATCGTCTGTTTTATAAGTAGAAGTGTCACATGTATATTCCTTTTCCTTGCCATTCCAGAATTTTTTGTCTGTAATATGAAATATTTTTTTCATAAAGATTGTTTAATTTAATAAATTTATAATGCAGATAGTATAGCATATATCACTTTTAGAGGAGTTGTGTTATCAACACTTTTATCAACCCAGAGGCTTCCTGGGCTCCTCGTATGGGTTGCATCATTCAATGTAAGCATGGAAAAACGGACATTATCGCCCAGTTATCCAAATGATGCTAAAATACCTTTATGAATATTCCACTTAGGAGTACTCAGTCTTCATATACCGCAAAATGAAATCCTCACCTGATAATCAGCCAGAAAACAATATGGAGACCGTTTCAGAAAGATTGCCGCAAATCAAAGTCGATGTTTATAAAGACGCGATAAACTATTGGGCGGCTTGCAATCATAAGTCCATGCAGTCTATGGATTGGACGACCATGATAGAGCCTGAAGTTGTCAGAGAGATCAGTGGTAAGACTTCGGAAGAAGCAAATGAATTTCTTATCCCATATCTACAGAAAAAGCACTTAGAAAAAACTACTGAGATTGAACAGTTTAAAGAATTTGTTTTAAAGGAATTTGGGGAAAAATTCGAGGCTGGGTGTAATAAGCTCAAACAAGTAATGTCTGGGCATGAACTTTACAGAGATGATTTTACAATATTCATCACCACCATCGGTCGCTGTCCGTATAATAAAGAGAATGGGTGGGTTTGGTTAGGAATGAAGAATGCAGATCCTGTGCGTACATTTTTGCACGAGTTATGTCATTTCCAATTTATTCATTATTAGCAAGAGAACGCCGACTCCCCAGTAAGTAGGCTTACTCCAGAGGAATTCAACTATCTCAAGGAATCTCTGACTATGATTCTGGACGAGGACTTCTTCCCGATTATTAAGTCGGCAGATAGAGGATACGATATACATCAAAAATTCCGTACTGTTTTAAAAGAATTTTGGTCAAAGAATAAGGATTTCAATGCGCTGGTTGATTATGGACTTTTGAGACTACCTGAGTTCACGACCACAACGTCACAAAAATAATATTTCCCAATAGACTACCTTGCACCGAAGGAATCGGCATTTTTTACACAGAGATTTTCTTAATACTTGATACATCGAGAGAACCCTTGAAGAGAATGTGTGGCACCATATGAAAAAGTAGAGGATTTTTTTCTCGCATAAACATTTCTTTATAGTATTCTTTTGTCTCCTCGGGCATCGCTGAATATTGAGCAACGTTATCAGGATCATACTTAGCGAAATTATCCTCCCTGAGCTTTTCCGCCATATTGCTGTGCTTATACAAATATACAATCGTATTCTCGGGATTCAAAAGGTGTGGATCAACTTCAAAATATTCCTGGTTGAATGGTTTTTTACGGCCTGATTCAAACAATGCTCTCTTGATTAATGATGGATGAACGGCAGAAAAGTGCAAAACATCATTCCATAAGCAATCAAGAATTGGAATTCGCTGCTGCATGATATGTTCGCGGCCAGCATATTTGCTCACCTCTTTTTCATATAGGTCAGGGTGGCTATCTTTAAGAGTATTGAGTGGGTACAAAACATTTCCGCGCATATCTTTCGGAACCCAGTGATAAAGGTAATTCATGTTTTATTGAGCGATTATATTAAGGACAGGTTAGAGCACTCACTAAGACATGCAACGAAAGCAGCGATCCCGAAATGGGTTTGGTACCGCCTTTATGTGAGATATTATTTACCCATATCCCGATCTAGCGCATTTGTTGTGTCAGTAAAGATTTTGACCAATGATGCAGTCCTCGGTGGCGAGTAAGTCTCCTCATCACTGCTTCCTCTGCGAGCTGAGACCTCAAGTTCTTTTAGCAAGCCAGAAACGGCATCATTCAACTCCCTGTTGACTTGCCCCTCCTCATCTCTAGTTCGCTTCATTATCTGTAATAAGGTCGACTCAAACCGTACAGCTAATGCGGCTGCAATATTTCGCTCGGTCTCGGTCGAATCCTTCATCTCCTCATTTCTGTCTTCAACAAGTGATCCAGAAATTTCCGGTTTGAAATTTTCATATGCCGGCGTTAACCTTACTTTTTCAGCTGATGGATTTTCTAATGTCATGATAAGTTTAAGTTATAATTAATAATCCAATATTCTTACTAATGTAACGATTATATTATACTGCTATAGAGGCCCTTAGTCCAATTGCTACTTCCGCCCGCACCTCCCACAAAGCCAGAAGAAGATAGAACTACTCCACTCTTCATTCCGCAAGAGCTGACAGGTAAAACAAATAGTGAGGACGTGACGGAATCCTTTCCCTCACACTCCCAGTCTTCCGTCACGCCCTCTCCATTTTTGAGATTGCAGTGGACGAGAAAACAGCGTCGCGGAGCGACTCAACTTACTTCAGGATTTTCGACAAAAAAAGTTCGAACTTTGTCCAAAAAGCCGCACAATTTCGCGGAAAACTCAAAATCGCCCGAAAAAGGCGAAGCGCATCGCACTTGTGGAGGGCGGGGCGAAATTCCCCCCTCAAACCCCCCTTTCGCCCCGCCCGCTTCATTGCTTGGTTTTTGGGAAATTTCTGGGACAAATGCAAAAGGCAAACGCGGCGAAAAAAC
>CAINCE010000027.1 GCA_903846945.1 uncultured bacterium | reverse complement strand
TTCTCTCAGAGTCTGGACTAAAAAGAAAACCTGTTTTCAAATACGGAGATTTCGATTCAAATCGTGTACAGACAAAATCTCAAAATACGGCTCCAGTACATAGCTGTTTAGGAAAGCTGGGTTTTTAATTGGACACTAGTGCCACAGATGTGGATCAATACTTGGTCGAATGCGTGGTATCGATTCATGGAGTTCCTCTCATTTGTTTGTTGGGCCATGGACCATTTCGAAAATATTTGTTTACTATCAAAAGTCCAATGTGGATAGTAACAAGAATCCAGCAGCCTGTCAACTGCATCTCCGGTAACCCCTCACATCTCATGATTCCCGAGGACTTCTTCGCGACCAATGTGCCACTACATTTTCCAAATGACGAGTGAATCCTTGGAGCGAGTTCTTTGTGAAAATGCTGGTAGATTGGGAGCGAACCCGCATGGATGAATGAGGTGTGAGGGGTTACCAGCTCCGGATGTTGAATGAAGCTAGAACCTACTCAAACCTTACTTCTCCTCCGTAATGTTCAATCGCCTCAGAAACCGAGTTAAATTCTTCGTAGGAAGTAGGAGTAACTATTTGTTTTGACCAAAAGTTGTGACCCTTTGGTTCGACATCTCCCAGTTCCTCGAATGCATCGCTCGGCATTTTATAGACGTAAACTTTTACATTGAGACGATCTTTGAGTTCATCTGGAACAATGAAGACAACCTTGCCGTCTATAAATCCTAGTTGAAATCCTTCATTCGATGACCATGGAAAAGAGTGTGCTGCACAATATGCAGGATCGTCCCCGGCGTAAATTGCCTCGGGCACTTCCTGATCCATATATATTCCTGGTGTTGACCTCCTTCGTGGTTCAAATTTCTTAACATCAAAACTAGTTGTTCCATGATATAGAAAAGCAGGTTTTTCTTTGGATTCAATGCTGTTGGAGTCCAACGATTCTTTCATGGAATGATTATATCAATAAATAGGGAGTAAATGAAAGACCCGCTGTGACGAGTCTTTCAATGAAGACTGTCGAGCGGGTGGCGAGTGAGCTAATGGCGCCATTGTTGAATTTGGTGAAGTATACTAATATTGTGACGCGGGTCTCTTTTAAGGCGACTTGCGGTATCATACTTCCCGTCGAAAGTGATGCAATACAACAAAAAATAATTATATGCCAAAAAAGAAATTCAAATTGACCCAATCTGATAGGGAACGTATGTGGGGAGAAGAATGTCCCTATTCTGAAACACATATAAAAACACAATCGAGAATACTGGGTGTATCTATAAGTAGGATATTTTTGGTGGTAGAGGCACATATTAATCCATTTACATTTGAGTATGTGGCAAAAAACTTGAATTCTTTCCCTGTGGATCATCCAGTACATGATCTCGTTAAAAATGCGACATATGAAGGTGGAAGTTATGGATATGTTGTTCAATCTGGGCAAGAAGAATTTATCGATCAGGAGTCATTAAAATTAGTACATGAATATTTACAAAGATTAACTGCTGTAGTAATAGAAATGCACGAATTTGTTATTGCTCAATGTGGTCTTAAGCGTGTTGATAATAATGTATATTCAGCTAATCTCGCCAAAGGTGATGTAGAAGAGAAAGATAAGGAATTTGATATTTTGGAGAAAGGTTTGAGGGTCCTATTTCACTCTATATTGCCATGGAAAACTAAATATATTTCTGATAGGGAGATTGAGACAATATTAACAAATTTGAAAACTTTTGCTGTAAAGAAAACAGTTGAAATAGTTGATTTGGAGTACGCTCTCGAATACTTGAGAGTCACTTTTTCTGTTCCAGTAGGCGTTGACGCAGTAAAGATAATTGAGGAATTTGTGGAATTTGCAAACAAATTACAACCTCCCAAAAATAGCCTTGCTAGTTCTGGTTATTTTAAAAAGCCATTGCTAAAAGCGACAGAAAGGTTGAGTTCTCGAGAGATCTCTGCTTTCTTGAAAGACCTATAAGGCCTTGGTAAGCCAGGATTCTTTCCTTACAGGAACGGTACAGTCTTCGCACCGTACTCCCCTTCGACTCAGTCTCGACAAGCTCGGCTTCGCTCAGGGTCCGTGCGGCATGCTCAGACTTTTCGAATCCTGCACGCGACGCGAGCAGTCGCGTCGCTTCCCGTCGCCTCCAACAGTAAAACCGCCTGAAAGGCGTTTTTACATTGTCGGCTCCGGGAGCAGGATTCGACCTCGTCGTCGTTCACTACCCGTTCACTCCTCCTGGTCACCGGCTCATGGTTTCTCGCTGCTGCTCGAAACATCATTCGCCGTTCTCATCCTGACGCAAGCTACGCTTGCTCTCCCTTTGCATTAAAAAAAGCGCACAGTAGTGCGTTTTTTTAATGCTCCGGGAGCAGGATTCGAACCTGCGACCAATCGCTTAACAGGCGATCGCTCTACCGCTGAGCTATCCCGGAATGTATTGTTCAATGAACTCGTACAGCGAACAATGTACCATATCTGCGGGCGCAAATCAAAGTTGCATTTTAGTCGGATTCAGTTCGGATTCAAGTAAGATTTATCGACTGACTACCTTCTGTTTCGACATTCTATGCACCAAAAATATTTCGTAAAGCGTACAGATTGCATAGGGGGCAAATATCGAGCATAATTAGTATATTAATATTAATCACACAAATATGAATATAAACCTAAAGGGTACGAATATTACGCTAACACCAGCTATCACGGAGTATACTAACAAGAGACTTGAAAAAATCTCAAAGATTATTAATGATGATGTATCTGCTCAGTGTGATGTAGAGCTAGCAAAAACTACAGCTCACCACAACAAAGGAGACATATTCAGGGCAGAAGTACACATAGTTGGAGCTGGCAAGAACCTCTATGCCAGTTCTGAAAAGGACGACCTGTATGCCGCTATCGACACCGTTCAAGATGAGATATTGAGAGAGTTAAAAGTTGTTAAGGGAAAGCGTATCTCATATATTCGCAGGAGTGGTGCAAGAGTTAAGGATATGGTGAAAGGTCTCTGGCCATGGGGCAAGAAAATCAAGGTTTAGGGCTCGTGCCTTTGGACCGACAAAGACGAGCTGATTTCTAGCGAGCATTTAGTGCAAAACTCTATTTTAGTCCGCGCTCAAAATCAGTAAACAGCATTTCCTTGCCGCCTTCAGGGATTACTTTTTCGATTGTCAGTTTGCCGTCTTTAAATGATGCTTTGGTGACCTTCACTCGAATCTGTTGTCCTCGGCGATCAGCCATGAAATACGCCTTCGGCCATTCGTGGTACGCCTGTATCTTGCGGAAGTTTAGGTATAGGTCGGCATTTGGGTTATCTATATCGATGAGACCATCTTCCTTCACAATCTTTTTTGTATATGTCGCCTTCGTATGGTCCTGCTCGACAGGTTTCAATGCTCCATCTAGATATTTCGGAAGCGCTTCAACCAAGAGGTGTGTTCCAACCTTGGCCATCATTTGCTCAAACTCCTCATAGGTGGGCCAGTCCACGATATCAACAGACCGTTGTGCGACGACGGGACCGTGATCCATGAGCGAATCAAGCTTCATGATAGAAACGCCAGTATGTTTCTCGTCATCTAGAATGGCGGTCGGCAAGGGAGAAGGTCCTCGATACTTGGGTAATAGTGAAGGATGAATATTCAATGTTCCACTAGGCGGTATTGAAAGTACTTGCTCAGGTATGATCTTGCCGTAAGAGGCAACTACAAAGAATGTGATGTTCGACTTCTCAACATAAACTTTCAACTGTTCAACAAAAGCAGCGTCCAATTTTGCTGGATCATGGCAGGGTATACCATTATCTATAGCCCATTGTTTTACTACATTTGGCTTCACCTCCAGTTTTCGTCCCTGCGGCTTATCTGGAGTTGTTACAATCATTGATGGCAAATATTTAAACTTCTTTAACTCATTCAAAACAATAACCGAAAGTCGAGAACTTCCGAAAAATGCGTAATTGGGCTGGTTGGAATTCTGCATTTGATTCAATTGATTATTATTCGGGCACTTCTTACCCTTTACCAATTACCATTTACCCATTTTACAACTTCGTCTTGCCTTGTAACTGCATGATCTCTTCCTCACTCATCTCCCACAACTCCTTGGCCTTATCAGTAAATAGTATACCATTCAAGTGATCGACTTCATGTTGGAATATCTGTGCGAGCAGACCACTAGCTCCGCGTTCGATCTTTTCCCCTTTTTCATTCAATGCGCGCAGGGTAACACGAACTGACCTCTTTACTTTACCGTAGAGCCAGCGCACTGAGAGACAACCTTCCTCGACATCGCTCTTTTCGCGCGATGACTTCAATATCTCAGGATTGATGAAAACCAGATTCTTTGCCTCGCCCTTGTATGTTTTGTCAGCTTCTTTAAGAAGTGAACCGGAAACAACAAATAGTCTGATATTCTTGCCGACTTGTGGCGCGGCTATGGCGATACCGTCCTTCTGTTCTGAGAGGGCAACCGTCATGTGTTTGATGATCTCTCCTAGCTCTGCACCACCTATCTCATCTGATGGAATAGAGCGGGCAACTTCACGCAGTACTGGATGATCTCGTTGTAGGATTTCTTGCATAACTCTATTTTACCTTTATTTCTAAATGCTTATGAATCGATCGGATATATTGCTCGTATAATGGTAGAAATGCCTTTGCTGATTTATAAAATATAAAGTTATCCTCATCAAAATCATATTCGTGGATCAGGATGTTTCTCAAATTAGAACTTTTTATAAAATCAGGCAGTGATTGTTCGTCAAGAATTTTCAATTCAGCCATCCTTTTGAATGACTCCCTATAAGTATCTGGGGTTTGTGCCCCCTGATCTATGATGATCTGGGCATTTATGTCGCTCGCCAATTCTATAATCAATTGAAAATTTCTTTCAGCGGAACGAATATTCTTGAATGATGACTTGAATTCCGGAAAAGTCATATCAGTAATTTCCTGCAACTCCTTTAGCAGTAATGACATCTGTTCGAGTTTTTTTAGAATGATATTGTTAAGCATATTTTTTCATCATAGTTTTCTCTCGCAGACGACGAAACTTGGCAGTGTCGACATATTCCTTAAATGACCTAACTTTGAATCGAATAAAGTCTGCATAGTCACCATCTATAAGCTGACCGTTACGAGCGACTTCAAATTTGAAAAGCGGTGAAGCGGATGATAGATCAGAAAGGTCTATCTTATCTTCATTTATATTCAGTTTCTTTGCAATAAACTCTACGGTATCAACTCTATCCGAAAGAGAAAGTTGTTTTTCCTTGAGCACACCAAAATCATGGTCGGACATAGCTGTAGCCCCACCCTTGACCTGCGAACCAAATGCTATGATGAGTGGCTTTACCATGAGCGTAATATATCACAAGTTTGACAATATTCACAACATCCTCGCTTGTCAGAAGAAACCGCTAGCCATACTACAGCAACGTTTCCGGCCCTATCCTTACGAATACTGACGGTGGTAGAGCGCGCAAGCGGAAGACTAGGTCAGGATCAGGCCAGGAGTGAGCTTCTACCTTGATGAGGCCGTGAATGATCGAGCTACCCTTCACTGTAGAAGTAAAAGCGGGGAAGACATCCACTACGAATGGGGATAATGACTCCTGAACCTTCATCATCGCTTCTGAAATTGCATCCTTCTTGCCTTCGATGGTGACCTTTATCAAAATAGAAAATGGAGGATATTTGAAAGCCGCTCGGTCTTCAATGGTCGCTCGGTAATAGTCAGAAAGATTGCCCTTCATGGCGTACTCGAAAACTCTTTCGGTAGGCAGGCGAGTCTGCACCAGTATAGTACGAGTCGCGAGTGAGCGTAGACGCGTCATCGTGTGCATGATCTTTTCCTGGATGCGGAAGTCTGGTAGTGCGAGTAGGGAATCTAGGGAAGCTATGGCTATGTGGTCGATCTTGTCACGCAGGTATGAGAGAGTCATCTCTGTACCTAGGAGAATGCTTCCTGGTTTGTTCTTGAACTTCTCAAGGGTCTCCTCGATCTGCTTCCCAGACTTTGAACTATCTGCGTCTATTTGAAAAACATCGGTACGAGGATAGTGGCCGAGTATTTCTTCTCTAACTCTGTCTATCCCGACACCGATAGTTGTCAGACGCCAACTTCCACAGAATATACAATTCTCGTCAACACTTCGTCGTTCACCACATTTGTGGCACATAAAGAAGTTTCTACCAGACTCTTTGGAGGTGTGCAGGACGACAGGTGCGGAACATTGCTTACAAGTCACGACTGACTGACAGTCGTCGCAAACCGTTGTCGGTGAGTATCCGCGGCGGGTGTTGTAGATGAAGAGGTGAGTATTGTCCTCAGTATTGTTCTCGATCAGGTTTTCGAGTTGTGGAGATAAGACGCGAAAGTTGCTGCCATTCAGATTTGTCCTTTGTGTATCAACCGTAACGCTAGATATATTTTGATCATTGACGGTATAGGTCGCTGCCGAACCTACCGCTCCAGAAGTGCCGCCAACCTTCTGTCTACGCATGTCTATGAGCATGTCTCTGGCTGTCGAAATGGAACGCCACTTGAATGGTGAACCCTCACTGATCTCGTGCATCGATAACCTATATAGAGTTTCGACACGGAGAATGCTGTCAGCTAGATATACAGTCTGGTCTCGTTTCCTGGCTAGATACTCGATGGCTTGGCGAGCATCTATATACGGTGCCTTTTTCGATATCCAGTCGCGACTATTTTCTCTCTCGATGATCACTAGATCTATATCACCTCGCGGCAGTAGGAAGAATTGACTAGTGGCGATGACTACCACCGGATGATCTGTATCTGATATCTTTTGCCAGACTTCCGCAACTTTCTTGGGTGTGAGACCGCTGTGCAACAAAAATATGTAATCTTCAATCCCTTTCTCCAACGATGAATGTAGATATTTTGCCTCTTCCGCAGTAGGTGCGAACATAATGAGTGACCTCTTCTTGGCGAATTCCTGCCTGATGAGACTCCTCCATGAACCCATCCTGTCCATATCGTCACCTTGGATAGCGTATACGCCATCTTTTACTGAGCTACTTTCTCGTGCAACGTTACTAGGTATGTCCAATGCATCTTGTCGAGGCAATGGCGCAGGTATCTTGTGCGCATTTTCCAGGATGTCCGTTGAAACCAATGAATAGATAACCGACCCAACCGTCGTAGCGTAGTAGTTCGCAAGAGTTTTGCAGGTATCTACGAATTGCGGAGGGAAGAATACTGTGGTTTTGACCTTACCAAGTTTTCGAATGACAAATGCCGCTTTCTTTATAGAGGACTTCTGTTCTTCTGCTGGTTTGACATCCGTAACTATGGCGTGGATCATCTTTGAACGGAGTGGAACTGTCGCAATGGCGCCTACGGGCACTTCCGCTGCGGTGAAATATGAGAGCTCTTCTGCGACCTTGCTGCGTGTTAGTGGAATGACTGTAATGATGTTCATAGTGTATTTATACCATTATTTGATATACTAGCAATGTAAGTCCTCGGTACTCAAGGAGCGTAAATGATTATGAGTACAATATAGCCGCCTCATCAATCGAATATGAGAGAATCATTCATCATAGAAGGCTTAGCAGGCCAAAAAATATTAAAGGGCAGTGTCAAGATCGCTGGTGCCAAGAATGCTGCGCTAAAAGCCATGGCTGCATCAATACTTTTCGATGCACCAGTACAATTAAACAACATTCCAGATACCGAAGACATCCATGTTATGTCAGAAATACTGGAAAAGCTGGGTGCGAAGGTTGTATGGTCGCAGAATTCATTGAATATAGACACTACTGGCATATCATCTACAGTGATCGATCCGAAATTGGCAGCGATAATGCGTGCTTCAGTAGTATTGACTGGTCCGATACTCGCACGATTTGGAAAAGTCTCATTTCCTACACCTGGTGGTTGTGTTATCGGTGCTAGACCTATCGACCTATTTATCAATGGTTATGAAAAGATGGGAGCAACTATTTCGGAAACGGATTTCAATTATACTATTGAGATGCCACAGATAGGACTATTGAACAATTCGACAAATGGAATTTCTGGAACATCCGCCATCGGGGGGCAATCTAGGTCAGAGACCGATCGGACAGGACTCGGCAATCCTAGTGCCATCCAAATACATTTCGACAAGAAGACAGTCGGTGGCACGGAAACTCTGATGATGGCGGCAGTGCTCGGTGGTGGAACAATGACACTGATGAATTGTGCGATGGAACCTGAGATAGTGAATCTCGCAGAGTGGTTGAATGAGTGCGGTGCAGATATTCAGGGTGTTGGAACAGAAACCATCATGATCAATGGTACTGGTGGGAAGCTGTTATCACCAAAAATGCCTTATGTAGCTATACCAGATAGGATTGAAGCTGGTAGTTACCTTATTCTCGGCGCCTTATGTGCAGAGAATATGACTATAGAGAACTGTAGGCCTGATCATCTAGCACTATTGATCGACATGCTCATAAAGTCTGGCGTACCGATCGAAATTATCAATCACGAGACTTCCATGTCTTCAATCAAGAGTGCGGGTCCAAGCGGACAAATATTTTATGGCCGCATAATAATTACAGGTAATACCAAGCCAAATTCCACTTTCAAGTCATTTGATGTGTCGACAAAAGAGTACCCTGGCTTTCCAACAGACTTACAAGCACAGATTGTTACATATCTGACGCAGGTGACAGGTGGATCGATAGTGACTGAGAATATTTTTGAGGGTAGATTTAAATATGTGAGCGACTTGCAAAAGATGGGTGCGAAACTAGAATTGATAGACGCCAAGGAAGTTTCCATCGTTGGTCCTGCAGAATTACGCAAGGAACACATGGATACTCATCACCAGTCGAACGATGGGCTTGACCAACACTTGAATGCGCATGACATTCGCGCCGGATTTGCCATAGTCATGGCTGCATTGGTTGGGAAGGGTATATTTACAGTAAATAACACATATTTTATCGACAGGGGCTATGAAAAACTAGAAGAGAGACTAACTGCACTGGGCGCAAATATTCGTCGTGTCACACTCTAGTTGGCCGGTTGCGTGCAATCGAGCAAGAGTGTGATATAGTCCTCTATACTTATGAGCATATTTTCACCACGACTAGGGATCGATTTGGGGACTGCGAATACACTAGTATTTGTCCCCAATAAAGGTATCGTTTTGAATGAACCTTCTGTTGTGGCCATCTCCATAGTTGATAGAAAAGTGCTGGCTGTTGGTAATGAAGCAAAGGAAATGATAGGTCGCACGCCAGACGGTATCATCGCCTACAGACCGATGAAGGATGGTGTCATAGCTGACTATCGTGTCACTGAGGCGATGCTCAGATATTTTATCGACCAAGCGCTAGGTAAGTTCAATTTCTTTAAACCTGATGTGATGGTGTCGGTTCCGGCGAGTATCACATCGACCGAGCGTCGCGCAGTCATAGAGGCCGCACTGCGGGCTGGGGCAAAGAATGCATATGTTGTGAAGGAGCCAATCCTCGCCGCTATCGGTGCTGGAATTCCTATTCAGGAAGCGAAAGGTCACATGGTAGTGGATATCGGTGGTGGGACGACTGATGTTGCTGTGATCTCATTGGGGGGCATAGTTTCTTCGACATCTGTAAAGTGTGCAGGAAACAAGCTGGATGTTGCCATCGCCGACTATGTAAAGAAGACCTTCAATCTAGCTATCGGTGATCACATGGCGGAGATCATCAAGATCACTATCGGTTCTGCTATACCTCTCGACCAGGAACTGAGTATGATGGTCAAGGGTCGCGACTACATAACTGGTTTACCGCGCTCTACTGAGATAAAGACAAATGAAATAGTCAAAGCTATCACCTTACCTCTACGCGACATGATAAAGGCCATCAAGGATGTACTGCAGGAAACTCCTCCTGAACTCGCCGCTGACATCATAGATCAGGGAATCATTATGACTGGTGGTTCATCTATGTTGAGAAATTTGCCGGAGCTAGTTTACAGGCGCACTGGTGTGAAGGCACGCCTCGCTGACGACGCATTGCTCTGCGTTGTGAAGGGAACTGGGACGGTGCTCGATCATTTGGAATCATACAAGAAGACGATAATTGCGAAGAGGTAAAACAACTACACCTACCCAAGACTCCGAATACGAGCGCTAAAAAGCTAGCTCGCATAACTTGAGGCATTGGGCACCCTATTTATGTAGGAGGGTAGACCTCGTGCACCCCTTCATATACAATTAGCGCATGAGTCACACTGATCTAGATGAACAACTCAAAAGCTTGAACCACCACGCATACGCCATCATCGGAGGTGATGCTATTCAGGCGGAACTTATCGAAATCCTCGAAAAACAACACTCGTTCAAAATACACGGGAATGCAGACCTCTTTAATGAAAAATACACAAATTTTACCATCGATAATGCTCGCGAGGTGAAGGCATCGCATTTAACTAGACCAGTCTCGGAAAGTGGTAAGAAAATATTTATCATGCAGATGGATAGTATCACTGTCGAAGCACAGAATGCATTACTCAAATTGCTCGAGGAACCGGCGGATTATGCAATATTTTTTATTATTATTCCATCAAGTCATCTATTGATACCTACAGTGAAGTCGCGACTTTGTCTGATAAACATAGTGGGTCGTTCGAGCCATTTAACTGCATATCGGACAAGCGTGTCTGTATCTGATGCAGAACTTTCTATCGAGGTTGATAAATTCATGAAAGCACCTACATCTAAAAGGCTGGAAATGATAAAGGTATTGATGGGTGATATTGCTGATGAAAAGAAGCCGAAACAGGATGCGGTCGATTTCCTAAATGCAATACAATCAGTGGTTTATAAGCAAAAGGGTGCTAGGATAGGAAAGTCATCATTGGAGGCTATAGAAGTCGCTAGAAAGTATATGAATGATAGGTCGCCGTCACTGAAGATGTTACTAGAGTATGTGGCGTTGAAAATGTGATATTGAAAAATCAAAATGTAAAATTTGACTCATTCTGTGATCTATATTTTACATTTTGCATTTGCAAAGCTCGCGGTGTATCAGAAACAATAATTGTGTTAGACTACAAACATAATAGTAACAACTTAAAACCATGTACGACTTCAATCCAATCAAAAAACAATTAGCCGGTGTGGAGGAGTGGGCAAAGAAGGAACTTCAACAGATC
This sequence comes from uncultured bacterium, assembly GCA_903846945.1. GTDB lineage: Bacteria > Patescibacteriota > Minisyncoccia > Phycocordibacterales > PALSA-1337 > C7867-002. The sequence goes on along the minus strand of CAINCE010000027.1, from coordinate 6,828 downwards.
AGAACAGGTCAGGCGTCGCCTGCTATCTTGGACGGTGTAAAAGTGGAGGTTTATGGTGCTCCAATGAGCCTAAAGGAGGTCGCCAGTGTCGTCATCGAAGGCTCGAGGACTCTCCGTATAGTGCCTTGGGACAAGTCTCAGACAAAGGAGGTAGAGAAGGCTATAACAGTTGCAAACCTCGGTCTTTCAGTAGTTGTTGACGATCAAGGTCTCCGTGTGAATTTTCCGGAACTCACGGCTGATAGGCGTGCTAGTTTCGCGAAGTTGGCAAAAGACAAGATAGAGGAGGCAAAGAAGCAGATTCGCCAACATCGTGATGTGGTTATCAAGGATCTTACAGCCAAGGAAAAGGCTGGTGGTTATGGCAAGGATGATATTTTCAGACTGAAAGGTGATGCGCAGAAACTCATCGACGCGTGTGTAAAGAATCTAGATGTGATGTATGAAAAGAAGGAGAAGGAAGTGCTCGGATAAAAGGGTCTAGGGGATAGGTACTAGGGTTTAGTAACTGCATGCCTAAACCCTATACCCTATACCCTAATCACTAAATCATGACAGCAATTATCTTTATCATAGTTCTAGGTGTCCTTATCTTCGTCCATGAACTTGGACATTTTGTGCTGGCGAGGTGGAATGGTATTCGTGTAGATGCATTCAAGATCGGATTTGGTCCGAAATTGTTTGCATGGAAGCGTGGTGAGACGGAATATGGTCTAAATCTCATTCCATTTGGCGGGTTTGTGAAGATACATGGAGAAAATCCTGATGAAGACTCGATAAATGGTCCTGATAAGGAGCGGAGTTTTGTTCATAAAAATAGGTGGAGGCAAGCTAGTGTTCTGGTCGCCGGCGTTTTATTTAATTTTCTCTTTGCGTGCCTTTTGTACATCATCGTATTTAATATCGGTGTCACGGCGACGAAGGATGGATTTGAGAAATATGCGAAGTATTTTACGAATGATAGAATCATGATCACGGATGTGGGCGCCGACTCACCAGCTAAAAAGGCTGGCATCATGGTTGGTGATGTCATAGATAATATACGGGTAATGAGTGTAACGAAGCCGGTAGATCAGTTGGTGACTGTTCAATATATTCAAAATACTATTGCCTCGAGCTCTGGAAATAATATCCAACTATTTATCACTCGTGGAGGAAAGCATCAGAGTGTCGATGTGACTCCAATGTCCGGTCTCAATGTCGCCGGCAAATACGCCATCGGTATCGCCATGCAGGATGTATCTGATCTCAAACTTCCATTTTTTACATCGATCTATGAAGGTTGTCATTATACTGTGGTCATGATAGAGGGAACTGCTGTAGGATTATATACTTTTGTAACAAATATCTTCCGAGGCACGGCCAATTTCTCTGATGTCACTGGTCCTATAGGTATAGCCGGTATAGTAGGAAATGCTGCATCACTCGGGATTACTTATCTCCTGATGATAACCGCACTAATTTCGATCAATTTGGGAGTTATTAACTTGATTCCATTCCCAGCATTAGACGGTGGCCGCACACTGTTCGTAGCGATAGAAGGAATCACGAGGCGCAGAATTCCTGTGAAGTTCTTCAATATAGTAAATATCGTCGGATTCTCACTACTCATGCTGCTCATGGTCGTAGTTACTTTCAAGGATATTATGAGGTTGATAAAATAGCGCAGGGTAGGCCTGCGCAAAATGGATTTCCGCCTTCGCGGGAATGACAACAAATATGCTATTATTACATCTATGAAACAATCCCAACTATTTACAAAGACGCGTCGTGAAGCCCCAAAAGATGAAGTCTCGAAAAACGCCCAATTACTCATCCGCGCTGGCTATATCCACAAAGAGATGGCTGGTGTTTATGATTTCTTGCCTCTAGGTTTACGGGTTCTGAACAAGATAGTTGGTATCATCCGTGAAGAGATGAATGCGATAGGTGGCCAAGAAGTGCATATGACTGCGTTGCAGGACAAAGGGAAATGGGAGGCAACTGACCGATGGAGTGATAAGGTAAATGATATCTGGTTCAAGACAAAATTGAAAAATGATACAGAACTTGGCCTAGGATTCACTCACGAAGAACCCCTGACTAGCATAATGAAGGACCATATTCGTTCATACAAGGATCTACCAAAAGCTGTCTATCAATTTCAAACAAAATTCCGTAATGAGGCGCGTGCAAAATCTGGCATTCTGCGTGGACGCGAATTTCTGATGAAGGACTTATACTCGTTCAGCATAGACGAAAAATCTCACAATATATATTATGCCAAAGCAAAAGACGCGTATATGAAGATATTCAACAGGCTTGGAATAGGAGATCAAACATTTGTAACGTTCGCAACGGGTGGATCATTTTCTAAGTATTCTCACGAATTCCAGACGCTATGTGAAGCGGGTGAAGATCTGATCTATATTGATGAGAAAAAAAAGATGGCTGTCAACAAAGAGGTTTTGAATGATGAAGTTTTGAATGACCTAGGATTATCAAGGGCGGAATTAGTTGAAAAAAAAGCTATTGAGGTCGGTAACATATTTAGTCTCGGCACAAAGTTTTCCGGTGCTTTGGGATTGAATTACAGAGATGAATCCGGAAAAGACATTGCGGTAAACATGGGTTGCTACGGCATAGGTCCTAGTCGTGTCATGGGAACGATCGCAGAAGTTTGGTCTGATGACAAAGGACTGGTTTGGCCAGAGTCTGTGGCACCATTCAAGGTGCACCTCGTTGCAATTTTCGGCAAAGATACTGCGTCTGGCGGTGCAGGAAAAGTTAGGCAGGCTGCGGATGAATTGTATGCATCACTCACTGCGAAAGGAGTAGAAGTACTGTATGACGATCGCGACTGCTCTGCAGGTGAGAAGTTCGGTGACTCCGACCTCATCGGCATACCATGGAGGTATGTTATCAGTGAAAAAACTTTGGCAACCGACTCCATAGAAGTCAAAGACAGGAAAACTGGTACGGTGGAGATGAAAAAGCTTAAATAAATTTAATTAGCTCAAATTTGCGCAAGGTAGGCCTGCGCAAGGATTCTGCTATTAAGTTACAACACAGAGAGATTGTCAATTTTACATACTTGCCTAGTGTGGTAGTCTTCTACTTATATGTTTAATGAACTAAAACAGAAACTTTTTTCGCGTGCATCCAATGATGTTGGCATCGATCTCGGTACTGCCAATACGCTAGTTTATGTTCGGGGAAAAGGTATCGTTGTAAATGAGCCTTCGGTTGTTGCAGTGAATCAAAAAACTAACCAAGTAGTTGCTATCGGAAACGCCGCCAAGGAAATGCTCGGAAGGACGCCCGCCCACATCACCGCGATAAGACCACTCGTCGACGGTGTCATCTCTGACTTTGAAGTGACAGAGGAGATGCTTGCATATTTCATAAAGCAGGCTGGAGAATACATGCCCAAAAAGTACATTGGTCCTCGAGTCGTCGTCGGGGTTCCATCTGGTGTTACTAATGTCGAAGTGCGCGCGGTACGAGATGCCACGAAGAATGCTGGCGCCAGAGAAGTATTCATCATCGAACAACCGATGGCAGGAGCTATCGGCATCCGCTTACCAGTTCATGAACCTGTCGGAAGTATGGTTATCGACATCGGTGGAGGAACGACAGATATCGCCGTCATCTCTCTAGGCGGCATAGTGCGGTCAAAGAATCTCAAGATTGCTGGTGATAAACTCAACAATGATATCGTTTCATACATACGAAATGAATTCAAGATATTGATCGGTGAAACGACTTCAGAACAGGTGAAACTAGCCGTAGGAACCGTCCTTCCAGGTGAACCGATGGAAACTACTATTCGCGGGCGCGATCTCATCACGGGGCTACCGAGAGAGGTTATCATCACCGACTCAGATATACGCGAGGCTATGTCGCAGTCCATCGAAACGCTCGTTTTGTCCGCTAGGGAAGTGTTGGAAACAACACCCCCTGAAATCTTGGCCGACATCATGAAACGAGGTGTACATATGGTTGGGGGCGGTGCGCTCATCAGAGGTTTAGATCAGCTATTGTCTCAAACATTGAAATTGCCCGTAACTATCGCTGAGGAGCCACTGACGGCTATAGCTCGCGGCGCAGGCATCATACTGGAGGATTTGGAAAAATACAGATCAGTTCTAATAGAAAGTGACGATGACATATTTGCAAAGCAATAATGTAAATAGAAACAGGGGTAAAAAGTTGGTGTTGATCATCATCACATCTGCTGTAGTTATAATAATAGCCGCGCGGTTTTTGGCACCAAGTGTATTTGCAGGTTTCTTTACTGCTATCGCTAGACCATTCTGGCGAGTAGAGTTTTCACTTTCTAGCGGTCAGTTGCAGTCAGCCGAATCACTACTGGGAGCAAATCAGGATCTGCAGAGAAAGCTGGATGAAGCTGATGTGAGACTACAGTCAGTATCTGCGATCGTTGCAGAAAATGAACAGCTGAAGTCGCTCATGGGTAGAGCGTCGACAACAGATGTGGTGTTGGCAGCCGTTCTAAAAAAGCCACCGTTTGCACCATATGATGAATTGGTTTTGGATGCAGGTACAGATATGGGATTTGTTGTGGGTAATATCGTCTATGCTGCGGGCAGAGTTCCGATAGGTAAGGTTACAGATGTCCTTTCTGACTCGTCAAAAGTATTGCTTTTCTCCTCACCAAAGCAAACATTCAATGTTCTTGTTGGGAGATCTGATGCTCCTGCGATAGCTATAGGGAGAGGTGGTGGACAGTATAGTGCAGAATTACCTCGAACTGTCGTTATAGAAAAAGGAAATAGTGTGTCAATTCCTAGTTTGAAAAGTAATCTCTATGGCATCGTTAATGCAGTGATCGCAAATCCTTCAGAGTCATTTCAGACTATTCTATTTTCAGCACCAGTGAATATTTACCAATTGAAATGGGTGCTTGTTGAGCGCAAGTGACTAATGCTTAGTGACTAGTCTTCATAGAAATTTTGTGACTACTAACCACTAGCCACCAATCACTAGATACTAAAATTTATGTCCAAACTAATACTTAGAATAGTACTCGACATCATCATTTTCCTCTGCGTCGTGCAAGGTTGGTGGTATTTTGCCTTGTTACTAGGACTGATAGGATTATGGAATTTTGAACTTTACGTCGAGATCATTTTGGCCGGACTCATCTATGATGCACTATATGGATCAGTTGCTGAATATGGTGTTTCTGGCTCTATAGGTTTGATGGTGGGTGCAATGCTATTTGCATTATTTGTCGTGATAAAAAAAGTTGTAAGAGTCAGGGAGTAATCGTGTTGAGTGATTATTCGCACCCCTTTATGAGCTATGACGGACTATTTACAGTTTACTGATTACAGGTTAAAATAGACCACATGTTCAAGAAAAAGGATACAAAACAAGCAAATATTGCGGATACGCATAAAGATAATGATGTGATAGTCGATACGGAGCCAGTGGTTGATGTTGAACCTATCGTGGGCGCAGACAGATCAGTCGAAGATGGTACTCTCGATGATTCTGTTGTTGCTGAGGAAAATGCGCTCGAAACTATCAAGAAGTTGCGTGAGAAATTAAAAATTGTCGACAAGGAGAAACAAGAGTATTTGACTGGGTGGCAGTTGGCGAAAGCTGATTTTATCAATGCGAGGAAGCGTGATGAGGCTGACCGTGCTGCGTTCGTGAAGTTTGCAAATGAGCAGCTCTTTTTTGACCTGATCCCGGTTTTGGAACATTGGGACATGGCGTTGAGTCATAGAGAGTCGTGGGAAAAAGCTGACAAGAATTGGCGCGTGGGTGTTGAGTCTATATTTGCACAATTAAAGAAGGCGTTGGCTGACAATGGTCTCGTCGAGATGAATCCCGTTGGTGAGAAGTTCGATCATGCAAAACATGAGGCTATCTCATACGAGCCGGTTCCAGATGAAGGAAAAGATCATGTCATACTGGAAGTGGTTCAAAAGGGATATATCTTGAATGAAAAAATACTGAAGGCTGCGAAAGTGAAAGTTGGCGAGTGGAAGAAGGTGTAACGAGTGACAAGGCGAGGCCTTGTTGCTTATCTGCAACATTTTCTATATCATGGTCGTATAAATATTATGTTAGCCATTCAGAATCAACCCCAATTCATCTCTCGTGTATTTACCGACCAGTCTGGGAGGCAGTTTCGTATGCTTTTCTTGGTGGTTGTTGTAGATGGTGAGCTCAAGGGACGACTGATATCTGTAGAGCCGCTTCCAGTTACTGCTAGGCCTCGCCTGGCTGGTGTTGGTGGCGAGGTTCCACCTCACTACTATCTGCCGATAACTTGCACCTCGAAGAAACCCTCTACAGAATACGTTCACTCATTCGCCGAAGTCGTTTCGCCGTATTTTTCTGTAGATTTTTTAATAAATTGCCAACCAACTAGAGCGCCTTCTCATATTTAATCTCGCGCGAACACAGCTGTTATGTTTGGTGGTTTGCGCGTTTTTCTTGGTTTAAACGGGGGGACAACATAGTCGGCCAGCGTCTGAGCATGTCCTCCGCGCCCCCTATGAAAAAGTGTCAAGAAAGTTGACAGATTTAACAGGGGAGGGAAAGAGAGTGTGAGGTGCTCGGTGCGGAGACCTAGTAAAGTTGACCAATTTTTAGTCAACTTTCCTCGGAGGTCTGGTAGAATGTTATGTACCAAGCAGACTCGCGCAAAGATTAGTTCATTAAAATTTGTACCGAAATAAACTACCTCGCAGCAAGCTGGCGAGGTATTAAGTGGAAGCTCTGCTTCTTTACGCAGCAAGCTGCGGAGTATTTACTCGTTTGTTCTGACTTCGACTCAGATGTTGTGAATATAAAAATATTCACACATCT
>CAINCE010000026.1 GCA_903846945.1 uncultured bacterium | reverse complement strand
TCGTCCAAGGCGGTCGCCATGAAGATCTGCGCAAGCAGAGCGCCCGCGAGATAGGTGCTATGGATTTTGAAGGTTTCGGCATAGGGGGTTCTTTCGACAAAGATGACATCGGTACAGCGGTCGGCTGGGTAGCAGACACATTACCGGAAAATAAACCTAGACATTTGCTAGGAATTGGCCAACCGTTGGATCTCATTATGGGAATAGAGAATGGTATGGATACATTTGACTGCGTAGCACCGACTAGAATAGCTAGGAATGGTAGTGCGTATGTCTCGAGAGCGAATTCAGGAAAATCAAAAGGAGATTCTAACAATAGTTCTCCATCATTCGGTTCGACCATAAACCTATTGAATGCCCAATTCCGTGAGGACTTTACTCCAGTAGATCCAAATTGTGCTTGCTATACTTGCACGAATTACACCCGCGCATATGTTGCACACCTATTCCGCGCCAAGGAAATGTTAGCCGCAACACTCCTATCTATTCATAACTTGTATTTCTTGGTCAACCTAGTGAAAGAAGCTCGCAAAGCTATTATAGAAGGGAAGTTTGCTGAGTTTAAGTCATCTGTGTCATTCCCGCGCAGGCGGGAATCCATGCGCTAATTGATTCATAATGAGAAATCATTATTACGTTTATATAATGGCTAGTAAGAAGAATGGCACATTGTATATTGGTGTGACCAATGATCTAGAAAGAAAAATATTTGAACATAAGAACAGTCTAGTAAAAGGTTTTACACCAGAATATGAAGTTCATATTCTGGTGTATTTTGAGGAAACAAGTGATGTTAATTCTGCACTTCAGAGAGAAAAGCAATTGAAGAAGTGGAATAGGCAATGGAAGATCAATCTTATTGAGAAGACCAATCCTACGTGGAAGGATATACCGCTTAGATGAATCGCATGGATCCCCACCTTCGTGGGGATGACAATAGGGCGCGGGAATGACAATTATGCTAAAATGTATACATGAAACAGGTATTTGTAACTAGAAAGATCCCAGAAAATGGCATAGCTATTTTGCGTGAACGAGGATTCGGAGTAGATGTCAGCCCTCACGATAGACCATTGACCCAGGACGAACTCATAGAATTCCTCCAAAAGAAACCATATGAAGCAGTTTTGAGCATGCTGAGTGACCGCATAGATGCTCGAGTGTTTGACGCATCACCGAGTACGAAGATATTTGCAAACTATGCGATAGGATATGACAACTTTGATATAGCAGAAGCGAAAAAGCGCGGCATATATCTCACAAATACACCACATGGCGGAGTAGACCGCGTCGCGGAACACGCTTGGGCACTGATATTGGCACTCTCATGTAAGGTAGTCGAAGGGGACGGCTATGTTCGTGCGGGCAAGTTTACAGGTTTTGATCCGATGTTACTCCAAGGCATGAAAGTCCGTGGCAGAGTTCTGGGACTCGTCGGTGCTGGCAGGATAGGGACAGAAGTTGCCAAGATCGGTGCATTGGGTTTTGGTATGAGGATCGCGTACTATGATATCGTCAGGAATCCCGAGATAGAGGAACTCCATAATGCGACATATTGGCCGACGGTCGAGGAAGTATTGAAGCAGTCAGATATAGTCTCTCTACATGTACCTCTGTGTGATGCGACTAGACACCTCATCGATGCGTCAAAGATGGGGATGATGAAGCCGTCGGCGTATCTCGTGAATACCTCTCGTGGAGCAGTCGTAGATGAAGTCGCCCTAGTAGACGCGTTGCGAAATGGCGTGATCGCAGGAGCTGGTCTGGATGTTTTCGAGCATGAACCAGCGATATCGCCAGGTCTAACAGAGCTGTCTAATGTCGTTCTAACGCCTCATATCGCCTCATCTACGGTCGAAGCTCGTGAGGAGATGGCTAAAATGAGTGTACAGAACATTGTGGATATGTTCTTGGGCGGCAAACCTACCGATATGGTATACTGATAGCATATAGTATCCACATACATACTAGGTCAAAATGTTTTAATATTCTGATAATATCTAATCACATACCATGTCACAAGGCGTTGAATTTGATGAAGAGAAGAAAACCTACGGGAGACCATCGGTCCCTCCTGGTGGATCGAGCTATTATGCTCATCAGCAACAAAATCTGCAGACTTATTCTCCTATAGAAAATGAACCTAGGATGGTCCAATGGCTCATCCGCCATGGCTATGCCAAGACTCCAAATGTTGGCAGGATTGCTCTCCTTATATTTATCGGCATCAATATAGCCATTACATATTTCGTTATTAAAAACTTTTTATAAACATTCATTATCATAATCTATGAAACATTTTCATTCACATAACAAGAATATTCCCACTTCGATATATATTCTCTTATACGCATGTCTAGTGGCGAACATCATCGTGATCGTCATTATGTCAAATTATTTCATATGGCAATAAATCATCTAGATAGATCGGTGACAACGCGAGGCCTCGTAGGAGGTCTACGAGGTTTTACATTGATAGAACTATTGGTGGTCATCTCTATTATCGGTATGCTCGCATCTGTTGTATTGGCGAGCTTGAGTGGTGCGAGGGCGAAGGGGTTGGTTGCTGCCGCGCAAACTTTTGACGGTCATGTCCGCCAAGCTTTTGGAGCGGATGCGTATGTTGTCTTTAACTTTGATGATGGTGCGATACAACCGACTGATTCATCAGGAAATGGTATTGTGTCGATGTGTCAGTTTGGTACACCATCGGTTTATGATAGCGGTATTATTGGCAAGGCTCTAACGTTTACATCGAGTATTCGGTGCGGAACAGCAGCCTTACAGCAGTACAATTTTGACAAGGTTGATAGGGGTTCAATACTCAATTCCCCGCGGCTCCGCCGCGCGGGTATCCTTGTAGGATAGTCTGAAAACCCTCGGTTTTCAGGTATACTCTAGTGCATGGCTTCTCATGCTAACCACTCAACATACGAT
>CAINCE010000025.1 GCA_903846945.1 uncultured bacterium | reverse complement strand
CGAAAACTTCTTTGACTATCTTTGGAGCTAACCCCAATGATGGCTCATCGAGCAATAAGACCTTCGGATCCGGCATAAGTCCTCGGGCAATGGCGAGCATCTGCTGTTGACCTCCAGAGAGTGTACCGGACTTTACCTTGAGCTTTGGCTTCAACGCAGGAAATAATTCGAGCACATTGGCGATTCGTTCCTTGCGGTCCGCATTGCTTTTCACATTGAATCCACCAATCTCCAGATTCTCGAGCACAGTCAGATGATGAAACACTCGCCGGCCTTGCGGCACAAATGACACACCGCGTTCTACGACTTCATAAGATACGGGTTTGAACGCCTGGCCTTCCCAGAGCACAGTGCCAGACTCAATAGGAGCTAGACCGAATATAGCTTTTAATATCGTCGACTTACCTGCGCCGTTCGGACCCATGAGAGCGATAATCTCACCTTCGTCAATCGAAACCGATGCGCCATCGAGAGCTTTTACGCCGCCGTAGTGGACGTGGATATTTTTCAATTGTAATAGGGTTTCAGTTTTCATAATTATTCGCCTAGATAGGCCTCAATCACATCTTTGCGAGCCAAAACTTCCGCAGGCTTGCCTTCCGCCAATAGTTCACCGGAATCAAGTACAAAAATGTGATCTGACAGTTCACGGATTAGGTCGACGTTATGTTCCACCAAAATGACAGCTTTCCCATGGTCACGAAGCTCCTTCATGACCGTTGTCACAATCTTGATCATTTCTGGAAATAGTCCGGCGAACGGCTCGTCAAGGAATATGATATTGATGTCTCCAACGCCACAATGGATCGTGGCCAGCACGCGTGCGATCTCTAGCAACTTGCGTTGGCCATAGGATAGATTCTTAGCTAGCTCGTTACGTTTTTCCCATAAGCCAACTTTCTTTAATACCTCCTCAGTTTTTTCTAGATGAAAAGCTCCATGTCTTTCAAATAGCGACTTCCATATGCTTCTCTCGGTAAGCACAACCAAGATGTTGTCGATAACTGGCATCTGTTCGAATAATCGCACATCCTGAAATGTTCGAGTCATGCCCAAGGACGGCACATCATGTGCCTGCACTTTCTGTAATTTTACTGAACCTACAACAATGATCTCTCCGGAGTCGGCCGGAATCAGTCCTGTTAATGTGTTTATAAGAGTGGACTTGCCTGAACCGTTTGGGCCGATTATACCTGTGATCTTTCCTGCTTCAAAACTAATCGACAATTTATTGACTGCATATACGCCATCAAAATGCTTCGTGAAGTGTTTCGTTTCTAGAATTGGCATATATCTATATTTTTTTATATTTTTTGAATTAAGTAAATGATAAAGGCCCGGGATTAAACCGAGCCTTTTCGATGCCTATACTAGTCTCATGCTGGCATGACACAATTTGGGATCGTCCGCATGATTTGCCAGACGCTATCCTTTTTTGTAGCCATGCCTCGGAATTCCATCTGGGGACACTCCTTGCAGACAACCTCCAGCAACTCGCAGGTAGAACCTTCGATGCGTTCGATCTTGCCGTTAATACGGAGTCGGTCGTTCGGAGGAAGTTGGCCTGTGAGTCCGAAGTCACCGTTGATGACGAGCGTCTCGCCTGGATGTTCCTTGCTGTGGAGCTCAACAGTTCTGGCGATAAGGAGTTGAATGATTCCTCGATAAACCTTCGTCTCCTCGCGGCCATTCCGTTCTTTGGCATACTCCTCGGCCATACTGATCAGCATGCTTACGTCCGTCGGTAAACTAGTTTTGAGATCAATCAAGACTAGTCTGGCGCTGGTTGTCGCATTCCAACAGACGAGCCGTTCCTCGCGTCCCGTTTCTTCACCGTAGCCGGTGACAAATCGGTAGAGACCTTTGTCATTCGTGCCGCTGTTCTTGAGCTTGCTTGCGAGACCTGCCCTGATCAGACCATCGACCAAGATCGACAACCAGACCGGAAAGCAGTAGTAGCTGACTTCATTTTTCATAGCGTTCCTTTCGTTGTTGTTTTACTATGTTTTCAAAATACCTATAAACATCATAACATATCTGTTACCCATAGTCAATGGTAAGCAAAAATGCCCCGTTTGGGGCATCAGTGCTGAGTGATTACCTCGCTAGGCTATTGCGTGATCGAAGTTTCCTTTCCATCCTTCATAACGAAGTTAATGAATCCAACGCCGATAAGGTCGCCATTGCTTGAAAAGTGGTATGAACCGACCGTGCCATCATAATTCGGAAGGCTGTGTAGATAATCTCTGATCTTGTCAGCGTTATCACCTACCGCCTTGATAGCTTGTGCGATTATGTACACTCGGTCATATGACGATCCCATCTCATATTGATTCGCAGGATCAACAGTATATGCCTGCTTGTATTTAGCTAATAAAGTTTGGCCTTTTGATGCCAAGCCTGAAGAGTCACTTACAACAACTCCGTTAAGAGCGGCGCCTGCAACACTATAGGCGTCCGGAGTTCCAAGTGAGAAGTTTGCTGATATTGGTGTTTTGGTATCAACTTGTCGAATCTGCTTGACTATAAGACCACCTGTTTTACCCGAGGTCGGATTCACATAGATAACCTCCGGATGATTCGCTTCAACTTTCTGAATGACCGAGCGGAAATCTGTGACATTGCCATTAATCCCACCATACACTTCGTCGTTAGTGACAGTGACACCCTTGTCGGCGAATATCTTCTTCATGATCGCGGTAACTCCTTGTGCATAATCGGAGTTTTCAGATATCAACGCAACACTCTTGTAGCGCGATGCTATGTAATTTGCATCGAGAGTCGCAACATCGTTGTCAGATGGAGAGTTTCGAAACACATAATTCCCGAAGTTGCTGATCTGTGGATTGCTTAAAAATGCCGAGAGTAGAATAATGTGATTCTGATTCGCTATCGGAGCGGCTGCAAGTGTTTCTCCGCTACAAGTTCCACCAAGAACAACGTTCACTTTATCGATACTTAGGGCTCGTCCACAATTAACTTCCTCAACTAACTGATTGTGGCCTGATTGTGTAGTTCCAATCCCCGTGAAATTTATTTCTTTTTATATTGATATTTTTCATTTCCTCGTCCGTCACTTTGACTCCTGTGGGATAGAT
>CAINCE010000024.1 GCA_903846945.1 uncultured bacterium | reverse complement strand
GGAATATAGTAAAACAGTACATACAGAACCAAGGAAAGACGATGAGTGAACCGTACCAACTCAAGCTACTAAACTAGGCCATGCACGAGAAGTCATACCCCGCCCCTCTGGGGCGTGGGTTGTTGATAGTCCGCATCTTGTTTGGCGACTGAGCGAGATAATGGACCCCATCATCCTTCAATGTAATCCAATGATAAAAGAACTGATAAAACCCACCAAATGGGGCTATGAATCATTCAAGAACCTGAAAATTGGAGATACTGGAATGACTCAATATTTTACTCAAGTATATATGCGCAGTGTCAAAGAAGGTAAAAACTTTGAAGAGATACTTCGTATTCTATGGACTGAAGCTAAACAGCACAGAGAAATTATTGAAAAGTTTTAAGGGCTATCATTATCATGCGCCATGAACGATCATCATTTTGCTTGTAATTTTTCGCCATTATGGTAGTTTATAGGTACAAACGGCTTCGGCCTCGGGGCGGCAGAAATGCCGCCTCTGACATATCTACTTTCCTTGGCATAGCTTCACGATTCTTTCCTCGAGTTCCTTATGGGTCTTTTCATCAATGACTCCAATCTTCTGGTATATACGCTTGGCGTCCATAAGCCTCACAATTTCAAAAGGCGGGTAGCCCGAAATGCCCAGAATAGAGGTTCTGACTTCGTCCAGTAGTGCGCACTACTTCGCAAACCGGCTTAATGCGGGTTTGCTCCGAAGTGCGAGCGCAAAGAATAAACTACCTCGCAGCAAGCTCTAGAGGTATTGAGTGGAAGCTTCGCTACTTAACGCAGCAGAGCTGCGGAGTATTGACTCGTTTGTTCCGTCGTCGCTCGGACGCTGTGAATGTAGGACACATTCACGCGCTCCTCGCTAGCCGGAATAATAATAAAAAATGTCTCACACCATACATAGGTGTGAGAATTGAAAGGGTACTCGAGCTGTCAGGTAGTCCGACTTTTCTTCAAATTAGCGAGGGTAGCCATTCGTTGGTTTAACTCGCTCGTATATTTGTCCAACTGATATTTGCCGACCCATTCCAATGTTTCATGAAGGGTTGAGAGGACGACACCCTTTCCGTCAGGGTCAGAAACTTGCGGATCAGTCTCGGCTACGAGTATGACACGGGTCAATTGTTCATTGTCGAGCAAGTAGGTATAGATTTCACTCAAATGAGTGACCACTATCGTGGTGTATGGGTGCAAAATGAACCCGCCTTGTTCTTTTTCGATGATGGTGTCAATGGCAAAGACATTGAATTGTCGTCCGAGCCACGAGTTTATAAGGACCCCCAAGCCGCAACATTTATGGAGTCGCTCGCTAATTACCTGCATGAAGGTTGGCGGTTTTACGAGAGTGGCAACCAGTGATGTAAGGGCCGCTGGATTGTTGTTCCAGAGATTCGCGGTTGTTTCCGGTAAGTGTAAGGAAGCCAGTCCCATGGCGACTTTCCCGAGCAGTGTTGCAATTTTCTCTCCGTTAGCTAATGTTTCTTCGGGCATATTGTCTCTTTCATCGTTGAATTGTTCATGATCTGTTATTGCAGTTTTTGTCGGTTTCCCGATTTCCTGCACCTACGAGTAGACTACTCCTTATTATGGTTTAGTCAACTTAAATGAATTCGTATTGCTTTAACATAAACCAACCTTTCACATAACTCCCGTATGTAATTTCTATCGAAAAACATAGTTATAATAATCTATTTCGAGGGACACAAAACTGTCGATGTTAGCCATTTAATTGTTTTCTCTAGTTAACATATGTTAACCAACCCTATTTCGGTTTCGGCAGCTGTTTTGCTAGTTGTTCCTGTAATTGTTTGACTTCTGTTTGGAGGTGAGTCAAACTTTGATTATGGCTCTGCAACCTCATGGTTATAGCCTGTTTTTCATCTTCTAGCTTCTTCAATTCGTCTTGTTTCCTTTTGATTTCTTGTTCCTTGGTAGCTAGATCTTTTTCGTCCTTCTTTTTGTCCATCTCACCTTTTATGAGCTCTCTTCTGATGTTATCTAATGCCGGATTTGTTGGTTGTATCATGGTGGTTCTTTAAAACTCAGAAAAATCCGAGAAAAGTTACAAGAAACTAACACCTTCCATAGTGTCTACATTAATCGGTCAACCAGTGTAGCTACGGTGTCATTATTAAATCGGTTGACACGTTTTCTTGCCGTCCTGGGCTATTGCAATGATTTCTTCCACGTTATGGGTTTCAAAGTTCTTCTTCACAAGAAATATGACGACCTTATCATCAAAATCTTTCCTTATACGGCATATCGTTTCCCGGGACTCGATGAATGAGTCGATAAAGGCAGATTTCGGTATGTTCCTGCCCTCAAGTTTTTCCCGAGCCTCCGTAAATTTCCATGCAATTTCAGGCAGTTGATAAACATAGAAAATCATGACTACGCGATCTATCAGTTAGTTCCTTGGCAATGCGCTTCTTATTCGCCCGAGCAAACTCATCGGCCGCAAGTTTTATTTTTTCTGCTTCATTCATGGTATTATTCTAGCATCAAAAGGTTACCACGACCTCACGATTTCAAAAGGCGGATAGCCCCGAAATGCCCAGAATAGAGGTTCTGACTTTGTCCAGTAGTGCGCACTACTTCGCAAACCGGCTTAATGCGGGTTTGCTTCGAAGTGCAAGCGCAAAATAGGCATTATAGTCTTTATGAATTTGGTGCTATCATATAGCAGTTAGCTAGGGTGTGAGGATACGTTATAATTATCATTTTTAAACAAATACCATGAGTTCAGAATCATTCAATCGGTCTCCAGAGACCATCAACGATGTCGAGAAGCGAATTAAGGAAGCAAATAATTTTGAGGAACTACTCGATGTGCTCGGAAGTATTGAGGGTCTTCAAGGTTCTTCACGATGGTATGGTCAAGAAGAGTTAGTGTCAAATATTGAATTGGCACGATCATTTATACAGAACATACCCCTCCAAAAAAGACTGGAATGGGGAGAAGGGGCGAAAGATATTCTTTTTACCAAGATCACAAGGACTGCTGGTTTGAGAGATAAAGTTTGGGAATTTGCGCGAAAAGTCTAGTGTAGCGTATTTAGAACCCATCCACCATCTTCCCCCTTCCATATAAAGCCTTATTTTTGGCTACAAAACTGCGCTTCGTTCTCGCCATAATTCATTATGGCTCGAACTCCAGCTTGTTTTTCGCCTAAAAATAAAGCTTTCCTGGTAGGGTACCACGAGATGGTGGATGGGCTCTTAGATTAAATCAGTGCATGATGTGAAGGAAAGATTTACTTTTTGTCTTCCTTTGTCAACTTTTGCAACTCTGCGAGAGTCTGTTTTACTTTCAATTCGTTTTGGCCTCTTTGCATCTTCAGTTTACTGATCTCATCTGATAGAGTTTTTGCCTGTGCAACGATCTTTGTTACTTCCAGCTCGGCAGTCTGGACTTGTTGTTGGAGTTTCGCCAATGCTTGCTGCTTTTGGTTTGCTGTTGCCTCGATCTTCGTCAATTCATTTGTTTTTCGTTGAATCATTTCAGACTCTATTTTAAGTTCAGTTTCTAGTTTTGCCAATGCTTGGCCTGTGGCTGTTCCGTGCATATCCATGGTATTTGTTATGTTAATTTATAAAGGCAAGTCAAATCCATACCACCCAGCGCCAGTAACTATGAGTGAGATGGCCATGACTAGTAATACGAGATAATAATTGACTCCATCTGTTAGGAAAGCTTTGGTTCGTACCTTGGTTACGAGTCGTATGAGGAGGTCGATGATGACGACCAATGCTGCTACCTGTGTCCACAAGCCGATAACGAGCAGCACGCCAGAGATGCCCTCGACGAGACCTTGGGCTTTCAGTTTTGCCTCACTGTTCGTATTTCGGAGGATCTTGTAAGCCCGATAAACAAAGACAGCTCCTAGAGCGATGCGTATGAGGAATGGGGACAACTGGTTATATGACAATAGGGTTGGAAAAGCTGAAAGCATAGAATTATATGATTAATGTGATAATGTACATAGTATAAGCTACAAATTGAAAGATTGAAAGATTGAAATATTGAATGATTCATCATCAATACATTTCATTTCATAAACAGTGTAGTCGATCCATTCGATTTTATATGGGAAAAATATATCTCTTACTAGACAATATTCGCAGTGTGCACAATGTGGGCTCCATATTCCGTACGGCTGAATGCGCGGGCGTATCTAAAATATACTGTGTCGGCACTACTCCAGTTCCGATAGATCGATTTGGTAGGAAGAGGAAGGATTTTGCCAAGGTTTCGTTGGGGGCTGAGGATATGGTCAGTTGGGAGCACTTGGATGAAAATAAGGTGGGTACGAAGATCAAACAATTAAAGAAGTCGAGATTTGAGGTCGTGGCGGTGGAGCAGACTAAAAACTCGGTTGATTGGGAGACTTTCAAGAAAGGATTTGGATCGGGTAGTGCTAGCAATTGCAAGAAGGTAGTCGAAGAGAATTTATTAGAAAATGTTGAAAAATCGAAAGTTATTCCTGCTAAAACTAAAGCCGTTTTGTATATTTTCGGTAATGAAGTCGATGGTGTCAGTCAGAAATTATTGAAATTAGTAGATGTAGCAGTAGAGATACCTATGAAAGGGAAGAAGGAGTCATTGAATGTGGCGGTGACGGTGGGGGTAGTGTTATTTCGATGTGATACTAGAGACTAGATACTAGAGACTAGATACTAGAGACTGGATACTGGAGATCGGATACTAGATTGATCACAGTAAAACATTGTGGCCCTTCTAGTATCCAGTATCTAATCTCCAGCATCCCCTTCCTACTCCTGGTGTATGTCACACAGATGCGTCCCTCTGCCACCAACAACGATGCGGATGATCGTGCCTTTACATCCATTCTTACGGCACTTTTCACCAGTTCTCTGGTAAGCCATATGCTGTTCTTGGAATTTACCTTCTTCACCGAGGACATTCCTATAGTCAGACATGGAGTCACCACCAAAATCTATACCATGTGAAAGTGTTGATTTTATAGCATCAAAGATCTTTCGTCGCTCGGCCGTACCTAGCGATTTTACCGTCCTCAAAGGATGAACACCTGCACGCCACAATGACTCATCTGCGTATATATTACCTATACCCGCGATGATATTTTGATCCATCAAGACCAATTTTATCTTGCCACTCTGTCGGAGATCTATCCTCGTGCAAAATGCGTCAAAGTTGAAAGCCTCATCCAATGGTTCTGGTCCAACACCGATCAGATGTTCTGATTCATGGATGGTTTTTGTTTCTACTACAGTAACTTTGGCAAATCTGCGTGTATCAGAAAGTGCGAGTTGGCGGCCGTTGTTAAATGTGATGACGAATCTTACGCGCCGATTGTAAGGATCTTTGAGACTCGGAGGGGAGATCGGTTCCCACGGGTCTGATGCTGACACTGCATCTGAAGTCGTATTTGCCGGTGATGTTGTCGTGGTGCTTTCCCGCGTCATGGATTTCAATTTATTGTCCCCGACATATTTATACTTCCCATACAGCAGATGCCCCGTCATCTTCATGTGAACTAGTATGGTTTTGCCACCGGAAATATTTATCAGGATATTCTTCGCACGCCTTTCGACTGACAATATCTTTTTTCCAATGATAGCCGACTTGAAATACTCAAAAAACACTGGGTCTTTGATGGTTTCTGACCCCTTATAATATGGACTATCATAATTCGACCAGACATCTCGAATAACGAGGCCAACGATATGCTTCTTTAGGCCATTTACTGTTGTTTGAACTTCTGGTAATTCCGGCATATTTTCTATACTAACATCAAAACATCTAGTTACAAGTAATCAATCTCTGTTATATTCGCTTTGCCCATATATCGTCTTCACTCGGATTTTATGAAAGTAAACTTTCATAAATCCTCGTTCGACGCTATAATTGACTCAATGCGACATTATCTTGGAATATTTCTTGCTGTGCTTTTACTCGGTGTACCTTGGTTTGCAACTGTGTACCCGGACCAATTCATAGCAACTCTATCGGCAGTAACTTCATTTAACGATCAGTTTGCAGCTGTTATCCTCACTCACAATGCGAAAACTGTTGCGGATATTCAGTCGAAATATAACGCCGTAACGAATACTGTTTCAGCAAAAAAAGTCCGCATACTCATCGTCCCAGGGCACGAACCTACTTATGGTGGTGCCGAGTATGGTTCGATCAAAGAACGCGACCTGACGGTTGAGCTCGGAAAAGATCTGAAACAGCTGCTGGATAACAATGGCCATTATCAGGTATATATCACTAGAGATACGAACGCATGGGAACAGAATTTTGATAGTTATTTCAAGACGAATTGGGATAACATCATTTCTTGGGTAAAGATAAATCGGCAGGAGATGACACATCTCATATCGGTGGGCTCAGTGAAGCGTGTCACGCCGACAATTATTCACAACAAGGCACCTCAAAATGTAGCTTATAGACTCTTTGGTATCACCAAGTGGGCGAATGAGAACGATATAGATATCACGATACATATTCATTTCAATGATTATTCTGGGCACGGGAGAAATCCTGGTGAATATTCTGGGTTTACTATCTATGTTCCAGAAGGGCAGTACTCAAATAGCACAACAACGAAGGTTATCGCCAAGGATGTATTCAATAGACTCGAAAAATACAATCCAGTGAGTGATCTCCCGGGTGAGTCTACGGGTATAGTCGAGGAACCAGACCTCATCGCAGTTGGTGTAAACAATACTTCTGATGCTGCCAGCATGCTCATCGAGTATGGATATATCTATGAACAACAGTTTACCAACTCTACATTGCGTAGCTCTGCTCTGAGAGACTTGGCATTCCAAACTTACTTGGGGCTCCAGGATTTCTTTGGTTCACCTAGCGTTCTGAATAGTTCGATGTCTTTTGATACTCTGCTCATTCCTCATGATTGGAGACAGAGCATAACAAACAAGACAGCTTCTTCATCTCTTGACATCTATGCTTTGCAAACCGCCATGGTTATCGATGGGGTATACCCACCAGGTGATAAAAATCTGAATGATTGCCCACGCACTGGATCTCTCGGTCCTTGCACTCTGACGGCACTGGATGCATTTCAAAATAAGTACGGAATAACTGATGAGAAGGGTGTAGTTGGTCCGAAAACTAGGACTATCTTGAATGGGAGGTTTGGAGTAGGCGGAGTGATGTAGGGGCAAGTGGCTAGTGGTTAGTGACTAGTTGCTATTTTCCTCAACTCCTCTTCCGCAACCCTCGCATCAGACCAAGGAATCTTCGTACCATTTGGACCCATGATGTATGGGTCGGTACCTTTTCCGGTAATGATGACAGCATCACCAGTCTTTGCACGCCTCAAAGCTTCACGGATAGCTTCGCGGCGGTCCATGATGATACTCGGCGTCTTTACTATGATACCTTTCGCTACATCATCGACTATCTTTTTCGGATCTTCATCATACGGATCCTCGTCAGTCAGGATGATCAGATCGCAATACTTTTCTGCTAGACGACCCATCTCACCGCGCTTCCATGTATCTCTACCGCCACCTGTGCCACCTAGCACGCAGATATTTCTCGAAGTCGGAAAGACTTGGTAAAGTTTTTCCAATGAGTCGGGCGTATGTGCATAGTCGACGACAACATCGAAATCTTGTCCAGCGTCGATCTTCTGTACTCTTCCGCGAATGCCGGTGAATCGCTCAATTGCTTGAGAGATGACACGGTCAGAAACTCCTTGACTGCGAGCAGTCGCAGTTGCTGCGAGGATATTGTAGAGGTTAAATAGGCCAGAGAGATGAGAGCGTACCGTACGACCACCCAATGTAAAATCTATTCCTTGATTCTTTATCTGGTACGGCTCTGCATCATGGATACTATATGAGATCTTGCGCTCTGCGGGACATGCCATAAATTTATCTGACTCCTTGTCATCGGCGTTCACTATGATGGCGCGGTTTTCTTTCTCCGAATGGCACATATTTTCAGCGATAGAGAGCTTTGATGCTAGATAATTGGTATATGAACCGTGCGCCTCTATATGCTCAGGTGAAATGTTTGTGAATACCAGCGCATCGAGCTCGATGAAACGGTGTCTATAGAGGAGAGCGCCTTGCGAAGTCATCTCGATAATGATGTAGTGACAGCCACTCTTTACTGCTCGGCGAATGAGTTTTTGAATGAAGAATCTGCCAGGCATGCTCATCTTGTACATATTGTCCCATGAGGTGTCGCCGACTTTGAATCTGATAGTATTTGAAAGCGCTGTTTTGTATCCAGCTTGTTCCAACATGGCACTCAAGAGCTCTACTGTTGAACTCTTTCCTTTTGTACCAGTCACGGCTATCACTTTGATGAATCTAGAAGGGAAGCGGTACCACATGGCGGATAATAGAGCCAGTTTCCAATGGTAGATAGGCTGAAAAAAGGCAAAAAGCTTGTTTGATGTCGCGTGTCTGTGTAGTTTTCCGATGGAGGTGTCGAGCATGAGTTATATTATGGACTACTGAGTCATCGGAATCAATACGAGCTGACTAAATTATTTATAAATATCATGAGTTCCAATAGTGATAAGGGCGACGGATGTTTTGTTTAGATATTCAAATATTATACGGTATTTGTAGTTGACGGAAAAACTATATCGTCCGCGTAGGCGTCCGTGAAGCTTGTGAACATTGAGTGTTTTGTGGTTTGATCTGTCTTTGAATAGGGTAATCTTTTCCTTGATTTCATCTTGCAGGACTAACTCAATCCTACCGTATAGACGAACAAACTCTGGTGCGTACGAAACATCGATAGACATGAAAGTATCATTTTGAATATTTCTTTGCCAATTCGTCGAGATCACCCGTGAGGATTTTTCCATCACGAATTTCTTGCTGTCCTCTCAAAATAGAATTAACCGCTTCCTCTTCTCGATAGTGGATTAGTGCTTTCCTAACAACATCAGCCTTATTGGCAGCGCTACCGCTCTCAACCATTGAATCTATGAATTCTTCTAAAAAAGATGGAATAGGTACTGAGATGGTAGTCATAAGGTTTATAGATTATATGATAATATAGTATGATATTATCATATACTGATCAATGTGCAAGTCTAGCGCCCCAACATCTTCAGTGCTGCCTTTACTTTCGCACCAGTATCTTCAACACCCTTGTCTATCTTCTTCAGAGCTTCACGAGCTTCGTCTGCATCATATCCGAGTGCCTTCAATGCTTCGATGGCGTCCATATCACTAGACATCCCAGCGGAGAATTCTTCGCCACTCATACCAGATAGGCTACCGATGGTACCGATCTTGTCTTTGAGCTCCATGACGATCTTTTCGGCAGTCTTACGACCGATACCAGAGACTTTGATGAGGTGTGAAGTGGAACCGCTACGGATGGCGTTAGCCAATGTGTCGCTGTGTACCAACGACAGAATGTTGATGGCAGACTTGGGACCGATACTGGAAACTGAGATGAGTAGCTCAAAGAAATCCTTTTCCTTTTTGGAATGGAAACCATAGAGATTCATGGCATCATCTCGAACGACCATATATATCCATAGGGAAGTGGGAGAGTCTAGTTTCAATCCGTGTATGGTATCTGCAGTGAGGAATACCTTATAACCTATACCGCCAGTCTCTATGATGGCGTATTTGGTATCTATGTAGGTTACTGTGCCTTTGATGCTGGCTATCATGGGTACATCTTACAGCACAATCAGCTATATTTCTATGAGTAAATTGCAGATAATAGAGAACAGGAGTTTCTGGTGTAGCCATTTACTTTTTTTACTAATCATGCTAAGTTAACTCTACATACAACTATGGCTATAACCTCTTCAGCAAAGAAAGCCCTCCGAGCCTCGAAAAAGAAGCGTGTATTCAATCTACGCCGAAAAGCGACTATAGATGATCAGTTGAAGATGTTCCGCAAGGCCGTATTGGCAAAAGACAAGTCAGGTGCACAAAAGCTAGTTTCTCCTCTATATCAGGCACTAGATAAGGCTGTAAAGACTGGTTATATCAAGGACAATACCTCATCTCGTCTCAAGTCTCGTGCTATGGCTTCATTGAAGAAGTTGGGCTAGTCAGATCTAGACCCTCTATCAAACAGAAAAGACCGGAATGAGCCGGCCTTTTGACTCTGTGCCCGCCATTGTTTCCTTATGAGCAAAGCGAATTAGGAAACAAGAAGTGGCTTTTTGCGCTGTGCCCGCCATTGTTTCCTTATGAGCAAAGCGAATTAGGAAACAAGAAGTGGCTTTTGACTCTGTGCGGCTTTTTGGACAAAGTTCGAACCTTTTTCGCTGAAAATCCTGAAAATAGTTGAGTCGCTTTGCGACACTGTTTTTCTTTTTGGTCGCAATCTCAAAGATATGGAGTCGGACGGCACGGCAGGAGGGGTTTTAGGGGAGGAATGCCGTGCCGTCCTCCGCTTTGTTTTTTTG
>CAINCE010000023.1 GCA_903846945.1 uncultured bacterium | reverse complement strand
TGATTATGACTACACCGAAGCTATTGATCATGTCGGCGAGAAAGCGACTGTGACGGGTACTGTTACAAAGGTCTTCACTTCAAAGTCTGGCACAGTCTTTCTTGATTTCTGTGACAATTTCCAGACATGCACATTTTCTGCAGTCATATTTGCAGGAGATGTTCCCAAATTTAAGGACATAACCCAATATCAGAGGGAAGTGAAGTTAACAGGTCTCATCAAGTCATACCAAGGCAAAGCAGAGATCATATTGAATGGTCCAGAGCAGATAGAGTAGCTGAATCTTTGCTGGCGTAGTAAGATATAGACGCAAAGTAAGAAAATATCTATGTCTACACCCAACCAACATCCTTCACAGATAAAGTATCCCAAGGTCACGGTGTGGGATGTTTTGAAGGAGTATTGGATATCGATGAAACCAATGAAATGGTGGTATCTATTGGCAGCCATCTGTTTTGCTGTGGGTACATTGGTATCTAGTGTAATTACGCCGCTATATTTCAAGAATTTCTTTGATACATTAGCTACGGCGAAAGTTCCGAGTGAAGCCGTTCCCGTGCTTATAGGAATCATCACGATGGTACTAATTTTGAATTTTGTGGGAGTCGTCTGTCGCCGATCGGGCAATCATCTCGACAGCTACACCTTTACCAAAGTTTCTGTTAGTCAGAGGTCGAGGGCCTTTGCCTATTTTATCGAGCATTCGCATTTTTTCTTTTCTAACAATTTTACCGGAAGCCTAGTTCAGCGCATAAATCGTCTTTCGAGGGCATTTCAGAATATAACTGATAGACTCTATTATAATATCATTCCTACTATTGTTAGGGTGGTCGGAATATTGATGGTATTGTATTTCACATATCCCATCTTGGCGCTCGTAATAGCGGTATGGATAATATTTCTATTACTTACATCATACCTATCTGCTCAATGGAAATTGAAATGGAGTGTTCTAACTGCTGAGGCAGACTCGAGGGTTTCTGCAGCCCTTTCCGACTCGCTTAGTAACCACGGAACTATCCAATTGTTCTCGGGCTATGACACAGAAAATCGAAGATTTGCAAATGTAGTTAGAGAACATGCCAGGCTTTGGATGGCGAGATGGAATGTTGATATGATCACTGATAGCATCCAGGCATTATTGAGTATAGCTATCCAGTTTGCCGTCTTCTATATGACCATAAAATATTGGGGACAGGGAATGGTGACGATAGGAACATTTGTTTTGGCACAGGCATACATACTGAGTCTGAATGATGACTTGTGGCAATCTAGTCGTATCATCCGTGATGTATATGAATCATTCGCTGATTCCAAAGAAGCGGTAGAGATCATGAAATTACCACATTCTGTTCAGGATATAAAAGGCGCAATGCCGTTACGAGTGACAGATGGAAAGATTACTCTAGAGGATGTTCGATTTGGTTTTAATGAAACGAGATCAACCATAATGGGCATTTCTCTCGACATCAAACCTGGCGAGAGAGTCGGCCTCATCGGTCCATCTGGTGCAGGGAAGTCCACATTGGTCCGACTATTGCTGCGTCTATACGACATCCAGAGTGGCAAGATCTTGATAGATGGTCAGGATATTTCCGAGGTCACTCAAGGAAGTCTCCGTGAAGCGGTGAGTTTCGTACCCCAAGATCCCATACTGTTCCATAGAACTCTCAAGGAAAATATTCTCTACGGAAAGATCGGTGCGACCCTAGAGGAGGTCGTGAATGCTGCAAAGTTGGCACACTGTCATGAATTCATCACTACATTCCCAGACGGTTATGATACATTTGTCGGTGAGAGAGGTATCAAATTATCTGGCGGCGAACGACAGCGAGTGGCTATCGCTAGGGCAATACTCAAGAATGCTCCGATACTCGTCTTGGACGAAGCAACTTCTAGTCTGGACTCACATTCAGAAGTACTCATCCAAGATGCATTGGACACTCTCATGAAAGGTAAGACCGTCATCGTCATCGCACACCGTCTCTCTACGATTCGCAAGATGAATAGGATAGTAGTCATCGATCATGGTCAGATCCTCGAACAGGGCAGTCATGATGAACTCATCGACAAGGCAGGTCTCTATGCGAAACTCTGGTCATTGCAGTCGGAAGGGTTTATAAAAGATAGTGTGGAGTAGTATATACTTACCCTCATGACTCAAACAGAAGCCCTTACAATTCTCAAAACTGGAAAGAACATCTTTGTCACTGGTGCTGCTGGTAGTGGCAAGACCTATGTTATAAATCAGTACATTCAGTATTTGAGGTCTCATAATATCTCGATCGGCATAACTGCATCGACAGGTATCGCTGCGACTCATATGGGTGGCGTAACTATCCACTCGTGGTCAGGCATAGGGATCAGTGACAGTCTGACTGACTTCGATATAGATGGCATCGCAGAAAAGAAATACATCAGGAACAAAGTCGAAGCCGCCAAGGTGCTCATCATAGACGAAGTTTCTATGCTCCATCATTTTCGATTGGACTTGGTAGATCGAGTATTGCGAAAGATAAAGAAATCCAAGGAGCCGTTTGGAGGTATCCAGGTTGTTCTATGTGGAGACTTTTTCCAATTGCCACCGATATCGAGGTTTGGTGAACCGCAGTCTAGATTTGTTTACGATTCAAAATCTTGGAAGGAGGGAAAGTTTACCGTTTGCTATCTAGGTCAGAATTATAGGCAGGTCAATGATCCTAGTTTGGGTATATTGAACGATATCCGAGCTGGCGAAGTTTCTGAGGAGTCATTTGAATTGTTGATGAGTAGGAGTGTGGGTGTTATAAAAAGCGGTAAGGGAAAGGTCGGAGAAAATTCCAATGAAGTCACGATCGACGTGAGCTCGGTATCGGATAATGGAGAAGGAATGCAAGATTCTACTAGTGGGGTCCAATTATCTGGAAGCGATCATGACAATCAAGATACCATTTCCACTAAACTCTACACTCATAACATCGATGTGGATTCTATCAATGACGCAGCACTGGTCAGGATGGGCGGGTATGAGTCTACATATGAGATGACGACGAGAGGAAAGAAGCCGCTCGTAGAAGCGTTGAGGAAGTCATGCCTCGCACCTGACAAATTGAGACTAAAGAAAGGTGCTAGAGTGATATGTGTAAAGAACAATTTTGAAGAGGGATATGTAAATGGCACCCTGGGAGTAGTTGTGTCGTGTGGATATGCTGTGGATCCTGTCATACGAACGGCAGGAACTCCAGATTTTCCAAATGGGAGAACCATTACGATTAAGAAGATGAGTTGGACGATCGATGATAGCGGAAAGATCATTGCAGAGCTCACACAATATCCGCTGCGTCTAGCATGGGCTATCACGGTTCATAAGAGTCAGGGCATGAGCCTGGACTCAGTCGAGGTTGATCTATCAAAGGCATTTGAGCCAGGAATGGGATATGTAGCGCTGTCGCGAGTGAGGACATTGATGGGCTTAAAAATTCTAGGAATGAATGGAAATGCCCTAAAGGTGAATCCAGATGTTCTCGAGTATGATCGTCATTTGCGAGAATTGTCAGGGAAGGCGGAAAGTGTCATCCAGAATACGGACGCGAAAGATATAGAAAGGGCAGAGAAGGAATTTCTAGCTTTTGCAGCACCGCTACACAAAATGGGCAAAGCCAATAAGGCCAGGGAATCAGCCTACAAATATCCGAAAGAAGGCCCAAAAATCAAAAAGAAATGGGGTGGTTGGAAGAGGAAGGGTAGTAGTCATCTAGACCCCTATTGAGGCTCATAACTCATAATGAGGCCGAGTCAAGCTATATATATAACGATATGTAGGTAATAAGAAGAGCCGACGCTGGGGAGGCGTCGGCATCTAGGGGATGCTGAGGAAGGAACTGAATACTATATTACATGCTACGATAAAATATGTCAAGGGGCAGACTTGTGCACTGATATGCAAGCATTTTTGAGGATTCATGTGGTATTATATTAGCATGACAAATAAACTTGAATTGATTCTCGTTTTTGTTGCAGTTATGGTCGGAGTAATATCTGCAACATATTTTTATTTGGAAACTGGCATATTCATGAAATTACTAAAGAAACCACTCCGACTGGTCGCTCTCGGCATGTTTATAATATCTCTCGGTGTGATGTTGTCCGCATACATCACATACATGAACAGCTTGGGAGTCGCTATCTTGGTTGTTGGAGTTCCTCTCACTGCAGCTTTCTATTGGCTATATTTACTCGGGTCGATTCTCATCGCATTTGGCGCGAGAGGTTTTGCTAGTCATCCTAAACAATTGATAGTAGGATAGGTAGTCAGCTACAAAATAATGCATCTCGGGGCACGGATATTTTTCTGCTGAAAAATTCCTCGTGTTCGCGCCAGTCGCGCTCACAAGTCCCCTCGATTCCATTATTTTGTAGCTGACCTAACTACTCATACCTCAATGCCTCGATAGGATTCAACTTTGCAGCTCTCCTCGCTGGATAGTAACCAAATACGATACCTATGGCTGCGGATACGCCGAACGCCAATAGAACCGAAGTCACAGATATCTGCGCTTGTAGCAATCCGAAATATGTCACAGCATATGCCGCTAACCAGCCGATGATGACTCCTATAGCACCGCCGATAACGGTGAGTGCCACTGCTTCCGAAAGGAACTGAATATTTATATCATGCTCTTTTGCGCCTATAGCCTTACGGAGTCCGATCTCACGAGTCCTCTCTGTGACAGTTGTTAGCATCATATTCATGATACCGATACCACCAACTACGAGTGATATACCGGCGACAGCAGCTAGGAGTATCGTGAATGTTCCTGTAACACTGGATGCTGCGGAGACTATATCGGCCTGATTCAAAACATTGAAATCTGCGTTTGCAGCAGAGAGTCTGTGTCTCTCGAGGAGGAGTGCTGTCGTATCATTCTGGACTTGTGTCATCTGACTAGAGTCGGTCGCAGAAATACTGATCGTCGTGACATAAGTGGAGTCACCGAGCAAAAATAGTTGAGAGCTCGACATCGGAACATATACTATGTCGTCTTGATTTGAAAAACCACTACCACCTTTGGATTTGGTAACACCGATGATCTTGAATTCAATACCCTTGATACGGATACTCATACCTATAGGATCAGTACCAGTCGCGAACAAGTCGTCTCTAGTCGTCGGTCCGATGACAGCAACTTTCGTTCGACTGAGGTTATCTTGGTCGGAAATGAAGTTTCCCGTGTCGATCTGGATGTTTCGAACGGTGAGGTATGAAGGAACGGTTCCGGTAATGGTCGTGTTAGAGTTCGTGCCTTTGGCAGCGATCTGGTAGCGACTAGTAACTTCTGGTGCGACCGCATTTAGCCCAGCGACCTGATCACGAATGGCTGTCGCATCAGCAGGAGTCAGTGTTCTAGATGATCCACGACCTGTAGAAGCTCCATACCCGAAACTCCTCGTGGCACCAGGCATGACGATGATGAGGTTCGATCCGATGGACTGGATACTGGACTGGATAGCCCCTTGGGCACCTTGTCCGATGGAAACCATGGTGATGACGGAGCTGATACCTATCACGATACCGAGCATAGTCAGCGTCGTACGGACCTTGTTGGCCGTTAGGGATGAAGTCGTTTCGTGAATGATGTCTTTGGTGATCATAGTTTTTTTATAACCCTCTTCGCATGACTCTTGCTATCTTCGACGATCAAACCATCACGGATATGTATGATACGATCTGCATGTTCAGCGACATCTCTCTCGTGAGTGATGAGCACGATGGTGCCATTCATCTCCTTGTTTAATTTCTGAAAAGTCCCCAGGACGATATCGCCAGTGACAGTATCCAGGTTACCAGTTGGTTCGTCCGCTAGTATGAGTGACGGATTGTTGACTAGCGCTCTCGCTATAGCTACACGCTGGATCTGTCCACCTGAAAGTTGGTTAGACTTGTGATCAAACCTATCTGCCGTCATACCGGCACTGAGGAGTGCTGCGGTAGCCCTCTTTTCTCTCTCATGCTCTGGTACTTCTGCATATATGAGCGGCAGCATCACATTGCGCATGGCTGTCGCTCGGGGAAGTAGGTTAAATGACTGAAAGACGAAACCGATACGATTTCTCCGTATCTCAGCTAGTTCATCGTTAGTCAGCTTTGATACATCATGACCATCTAACTTGTATACACCCGATGTTGGAGTATCTAGTGCGCCGAGGATATGCATGAGAGTAGACTTACCAGATCCTGACGGTCCCATGATCGCTACGAATTCTCCATCCTCTATCGTAAAGGAAACACCACGCAATGCGTTAGTAACCACATCGCCACTGACATATTTCTTTGTTATATTTTTTATTTCTATCATAGTGGAGTTTCTCTATGCCATATACTAACCTACTATCTGCCTGTTGCTCCGCCTGTACCACCTGGTCGAACTCCACCTGTTCCGCCACCCGTTCGTGCTCCTAGACCACTGAGTAGGGATGGAGTCGTTGCAGTTGTCTGAGCGGCAGAAGCTGCGATCGTACGCGTAACCACTAGGTCACCGCGACCCAATCCGCTGATAACCTCGGTATTTGTATCATCTGATAAACCGATCGTGATAAATGTTTGTTTGGGAGCTGTTGCTGAGGAGATGGTCGTAGTTCTCACGGTATTTGATGATGAGAATTGGTTTGATGTAGAACCGAGAGATCTGGTACTAGATGCAAATGTTCTAGTAGTTGATGAAAGTTGCTCTGAACTAGAAGCAAACTGTCTGCCACTAGATTGGGCGGTACTGGAGCCAAATTGTCTGGTGGTCGAGGCGAATTGTCCAGGAATATTTGACCCTAGTGTAGTAGCATCGAATGTCTGAACATAACTCTTGCCACTTTGCGTTTTTATGGCGGCAGATGGGACGATGATCACGCCGTCTTTTTGATTGGCGATGATAGTCGTATTTACACTCATGCCGGGTTTGATCCTCTCATCTCGAGTATCGATGTTTATCTTTACGCTGTATGAAACTACTCCCTGAGTAACGATTCCTATAAGGTCGACTTGGCTAACTGTACCTGTCGCAACTAGACCGTCTATAGCATCGAAAGTTACATTGACTGGTTGACCATTCTTCACCTTGGCCGCATCGACTTCATCTAGAGAGATAGTGGCGATATTTTGTTTACCTATGATAGTAGCTATCGCTGTACTACCACCTGCCTGGCTGTATACAGATACGGGTATACGGCCGATAACACCGTCGTATGGTGCTCGTACGAAATAGTTATCATATGTTTGCTGTGCTTGCTGTAGAGTCAGTCGAGCTTGTTCGAGGTCGATCGTATCTGCGCCAGTTACTAGAGTAGTATATGAGTTCTCACTAGAGTCTATACTGTTTCGTGCTGAGGCTAGGCTGCTCAGGTCACTATTTGTCTGCGAAGCCCAAGCGGTCACACTACTCGCTGCCGTTGCGGCATCTTTGGAATAATAGTCAGGTTGAGTTGTTGTGATGAATGTGATGGCTGTCTGAGTGTCGCTCACAGCTTTTGACATGGCTTTGATCATCGTATATGTATCGGACAACATCTTGTCTATCGTAGATGTTGCACTAGCTCGACTGGTTGACTTGAATTCCAGCATACCTGCTTGGTATAGATTTACTGCACTATCGTATTCTATCCCTGCGGTTTCTCGATATGTTCTGGCTGTCGAAGTCAGATATGATGACCTCTGGTCTGAGATGAATCCAGCTTGTCCATACAAGAGATCCTTCATTCCTGAGACAATATTTGGTAGGTCGAGATATATAGTGGAGGCGGCATTGAAAGCGCTAGTGTATGCCTGGTCGATAGAGTTTTGTGCATTGGATACATCAGTAGTTTTGGCTGGTTGAACTAATTTTGCATAGGATAGTTTGGAATTCTGCAAAGAAATGGACGCATTTTTGGAATCTATCGTAGCGATGAGTTGGCCCTGATAGACCGCCTGACCAACACTCACATTGATACCTGTTATAGTTCCTGAAACTTGGCTCAAGATATCAGTCTGGTTCGAAGCGGAGACTTGTCCAGTTCCAGATACAGTCTGTATGATAGAGCCGGTTCGTACGGGAGAAAGGACATACTGAGGCACAGCATTGGCTATGATGGCGGCTTGATATATCTTGTATCCGCCAACAGCACACACTATGACGATGATGATCACGGTGTATTTGCGTCTACGGATGAACTTTAGAACTCTAGACAAAATAGGTGGTTTTTTCATTTTGATAAGTTATTTATAAATTGGTTTTTGCTGTTGTGGCGGTTGGGGCATATTTGAAGGGAAGGATGAAGTGGAAGTGGTTGGTGACACTGTCCGTGGTCGTGCTGGTGGCACAACTCGGATAAATGTGGCATGTATCTGACCCTGCTCATCTGGTATCCCTATCGTGACGATCTCTGCACCTATCGTGAGGTCGCTGGTAGATGCTTGGTTACGCATACTGCGGATAGGGGTGGTAGAACTGATGAGGATGATAGCCTCGTTGCCACTAGGTTCTTTGACCATGATCTGAGGCAATCTGACTGATATGATCTCGCCTATAGCACCGTGAGCATTCATGTCATCTGTATCTCTACCAAATGGCGCGAATATAGACCTAGGATCTCTAATATTGCCATTGTGTGAGTTATCCCAGCCTATAGAAAAGGACGCTATATGATATCCGACGAATATGCCAGCTTGGAATATGATGAGGGCGACCAATAAACCACCGACCGTGTAGAGGATGGTGGAAAACTTCTTTGATTTTATAAATTCTTTGTAAGTCATTTGGGGTTAGTGATTAGTGGTTAGTGACTAGTGAAGGCACTTACTACTATTGACCAGTTTCTACTGGCTGATGAATTGTGATCAATGCGACAACTAATCACTAGTGGCTATTGGCTAACCACTAATCACTAGTGATTAGTTTAAGTGGCTATCAATCTCTTTCTGATAATTTGCGAATACTCCTCATAGTTAACAGTGCGTCTCATAGCATACATAGTTACGAACAGGATGAACAATGATACCATCGCACCAGTCAATGGGAGGGAAGACGCCGTAGAAAGCACGAATTCCTGCCAATTGGTTAACATGTACGAACTATCAGAGGAAATGAGTGAAAAATACTGTCCAAAACCGGACATCGAGATGCTTTCAGATATGTAATATATGGCTGGGATGAGTGCTACAAGAGTGACCATGGATACCACCATATATAGTACTGACTTTCTATGTGACCTCGTAACTTCAAATCGTTCTACACGGCATATTACAGACCTGAGCATCCTGTCGCAGACTTCATTATCCTTGTTCATGTTAGTTGATATACGACTGTTGTTCATAATATGGTGCATTGGGGCTTGCTTTTCGCTTAAAAATAAGGCTTTATATGGCAGGGGGGAAGATGGTGGATGGGCTCTTAGGGTTTGTTTACTATAAATTTCTCGCAGTGTTCATTCAGAGCGATTTGTTATCTTTCAATAATTCTCGTAGCTGTATCAGTGCTCTACGGTGCCAACTCTTTACGGTATTCATCGGTCTATTCATGATCTTGGCTATTTCATCAAAAGTTAGTTCTTCTTGGTAATGCAAGGTTATAACTGTCTGATGATCTGGATGCAAGCCTCGGACAGTCTCGGTCAATGTCTCGGCCATAGCTGCGTTGTCAAATATTTCTGATTGGAGTAGACCTGGATCTTCCAAGGAGTCAGAAAATGCCATATCATTTACTTCATCATCGAGCTCAGAAAATTTGATGGCTTTCTTCTTCTTTATATAATCTAATGCAGTATTTCGAGCTATGGTGTAGAGCCATGGTCGGAATTTCATGCCTTTCTTGTACTGCTTTATATTCCTCCACACCTTGAAGAAGGTGTCCTGAGTCATATCCTCGGCAATATCCTCTGCCTGCGCATATCTGCGCACGAAGTTGAATATCGGTCGGATATATCGGTGAGTTAACTCTTGGAAGGCGTATTCGTCTAGATTCTTGCTCTTTCGGACGAGTTCTTCGTCACTGATCTGGCTATAGTCATGTGGTTTCGGTAGTTCCGTGTAGGCCATACCTCTATGATACTACACTTTTGGGACAGATATATATGGTTCAAGTTACGAAACAAAATTGAAGATGAATTATACGAAGCCTAAAATAGTATGCTATACTATTCACATGGCAAAAAGAGCAACAGGTATAGAGAAAAATCGTACTTCACGATCCAGAAAGACAAAGAAGCGTCTTGCGAAGAAGAACGCTTGGAAAGGCAAGAAGTAATTTCCTCTGATCAAGTACGAAAAAACTGAGCTGACAATACATCTGTGATTGTCGGAGATTTTTGTGTTAGCGAGGTGGAACCTTGCTAAGGGTACCTATTTCTTTTTCCTGAGTTCTATACCGAGTTCTCTCAATTGTTCATCAGAAAGCGTACTCGGGGCATCCATAACGGCAGTTCTACCAGAAGAGGTTTGGGGGAAGGATTGTACTTCACGTAGTTCCATTTCGCCGGTTAGGATCATCACCATTCTCTCTATGCCGTGTGCTATGCCACCATGTGGAGGTGTACCGAAGTCGAATGCTTGTAGCATGTGACTGAAGTCTCTCTCGATCTGTTCATCAGTGTAACCCATGGTTTTGAAGGTGGCTTTTAATATTTCGGACTTGTGAGCACGAATACTGCCACCGCCAGTCTCAAATCCATTACAAACCAAGTCGTATTGCTGAGTCATGATATTCTCAATCTGTTCACCTTTCATATGCCACGACAGATGCTCTGGTGATGGTGTAGAAAATGGATTGTGAGTAAATGTCCATTTTCCTTCTTTGTCCTTTTCGAAGAATGGGAAATCGATAACCCAAGCGAATGCTAGTATGCCATTTTTCTTGTCTTCCTCTGTCCTCATGTCGAACTTATCAGCACCATATTTCGCCATGGCTTCTTTGTAAGTAAATCTTGGGAATGGCTTTTGCTGTATCTTGTAACCCATAGCTTCTGTCACTGTGGTTATCATTTCCTCATCGAGAGCCATGATTTCGTCTCTGTTTGTGAAGCTAACCTCTAAGTCGATCTGTGTATGTTCGAAACCACGATCAGCACGCAGATCTTCATCTCGGAAACATCTAGCGATCTGGAAATATCGTTCAAAACCAGCTGTCATGAGGAGTTGTTTGTATTGTTGTGGACTCTGTGGCAAGGCAAAGAATTTGCCAGGGTACATACGACTAGGAACTACGAAGTCTCGAGATCCTTCTGGGGTGGTACTAGTAAAATATGGAGTTTCTATCTCAGTAAATTTCTTTGAGAATAGGAATTGTCGTATACGGTCGACAAACTCGGATCGTAGTCGGAGAGTCTTTTGCATCCTTGGTCGGCGTAGGTCTAGATATCTGTATTTCAGTCTTGCTTCCTCGCTGATATCTCGTCCATCTCCACGAACATCGAATGGGGGAGTTTGTGCTTCGTTCAAGACTTCTAGTTTTTTTAGCTCTATTTCAATA
Organism: uncultured bacterium; assembly: GCA_903846945.1. Taxonomy (GTDB): domain Bacteria; phylum Patescibacteriota; class Minisyncoccia; order Phycocordibacterales; family PALSA-1337; genus C7867-002. The sequence continues at coordinate 2,293 of CAINCE010000023.1, read as the reverse complement.
TCGCCATTTGGTTCAATCTCTCCTGTTTCCTTGTTTTTGGAGATCATCTTTTCGGGCCTTCTGTTTATGATACCTGTAGCGGTGACGACCCATTCGGTGCGTATACGGTTCGCGACTTCATGAGCTTCTTTGTTACTAGGTAGTGCGACTGCCTGCACCTTACCTGTCATATCGCGGAAATCGACGAAGATGAGCTTGCCGTGATCGCGGCGCACATCTACCCAACCAGAGATGGAAACCTCCTTGCCAATAAAGTTTTTTAGGTCATTTATATATGTTCTTTTCATAGGGAAAATATAGCATATATCGAATGACAAGGGTAGACCTTGTATGATATTATATCTACATGGAAAAAATACCCGATTCACCAAATTTTCATGAAGTATCGGAGGAAAGGAAAGGACTCCGAAAAACGGTCAAGGAACTTGGTGACAATGAGGTTATCATCGAGAAGCATTACAAGGAGCCGTTAGAAACGGTGGAAGCTCACGCTAGTGATTTCAAGATCGATAATTTTGGTGGCTTGACTGGTGCCAAACAGGCTCTGAGAAAGCAAAAAACTCAATATGAAGAGAAGGTTTTGCAGGATGGTGCAAATATAGATCATGAGGCGATATTACAAACTACACCAGAGATAGGTGAAGTGCAGAAAGTCTTGGAGGATATTGCTGACCTCAAGGATTTCCGTATGCGTCGGATGTTCGAGCTCCTGAGTCCTGATACTTCAATGTCAGTCAGGAAGAGAAATGAGGCGGTCCTCATAACCATTAAAGAAGAAATCAAATCCAAGGAAGAAGTTATAGAGCATGTAGATCCGTTGGTTTTGCGTCAGACAGAGTTGGTCGAATACAGAGAAAATTTAGCCGAGAGTGGACATATATGCATCACCCCTGGGGTGGAAAGAGATTTGGAGGCGATAGGTGACCGTATGCTCACAGGTAAACCGATGTTCCTCCATGGTCCGACGGGAACAGGTAAAACTTCTCTTGCCAGATATGCGGCGACGCACTTTACAGGGAAAGATCCAGAGATGATTTACTGTAGTCCACAGACCAGGGAGTCAACTGTTTTTGGGAAGACTGGCATCAGACCTGCCAGAGGTGGATCTATAGAGACAGTGGAGATATATGGTCCACTCGTCCAAGCTATGATAGATGGTAAGGCTGTCATCTTTGACGAGTTTACTGCTCTACCGAAAGAGCAGATGGTTTTCATTAAGGGTGTTTTCAATAAAAAAGTGGGAGATAGTATGAATATAGTCGGTAACGGTATTGTGGAGATCGCACCCGGCTTCCAGATGATATTTACGGCAAACTTAAAATCTGAGAAAAATCCAGAGAGACAAGACCTTCCACCCGAGATCAAGAGAGAGTTCGAACAAAACAACCTAGAGGTAAAATACACCCCGCCAGATGAGTCTTACGATATCATGCTTTCGCGTCTATTGAATCGTGACGGTACTCTGGATATGTCATTCTATGATCTAAATACTACATTACCAAATCTGTGCAAAGTGATGGCCGAAATTCAGGAAAGTTATACCAACGAGACAGATAAGGATGTAGCCAGACGAGCTGGTGCACTAGATGCTTCAGGCAAGACTTATTCATTGAAGGATCTGGTGATGACTCAGGGTTCCGTTGAAGCCATCTTGCAGGGGTGGTTGGTCGAGAAACAGACTGGCAAAAAGGAGAGAAGTTTCTCTGAGTTCTTGGACGATAGATTCAAAACGGCACTCACATTTAAGGCATATCCGAAGGAAGATCGTATCTTGGCCGCCAAGATACTGGCATCAAAAGGTTTCCTGCTCACACTAGATGCCAAAGACCTGGATTTGCCTCAGGATATATTCAAACTAAATACCATAAAGCAGATGAGGGGAGAAGAAGCCCTGTCCGAACTTCGGAAAGAATCAGGTGCTGTTAGACATCTGACTTTGAAGGAGGTGGCGGAGCTCGACCCATTTGGTAAGAGGGCAGAAATTCTTCGAAATCAAGCCGAATCCTTACTGAGCGGTGAGGTGAGTGAGAGCGACCCGTTTCTGAGTTCTCTAAACAAGAAAATGGGTAAGATTTTTGGTAAAGAAAATCGGGTCGATGTCTCAGAAATTTCCATCAACTACACCTACACCAACCCCCAAACCAACAAGGTAGAACACCAGGAAACCATCGATGTCTCTATAGAAACCAAGCTTACTGACTTCATCTCCTTCTACAAAACTACTAGTGTCGACCTACCGCCCGACTTCGAAGACACTATGCGAGATATATGGGAGAGAAACTTCGATGAGATA
>CAINCE010000022.1 GCA_903846945.1 uncultured bacterium | reverse complement strand
TGAGCATCGTATGTTGAGTGGTTAGCATGAGAAGCCATGCACTAGAGTATACCTGAAAACCGAGGGTTTTCAGACTATCCTACAAGGATACCCGCGCGGCGGAGCCGCGGGGAATTGAGTATTAATAATGCAATTATGGCAATTACATTTGGAACTGTCGAACCTTTTTCAGAGTTTTTCATATGTTAAAATATATCACACTTCATAATATAGTGTGCTAGCTTGTTTCAAAAAATCTCTAGAATAGACAACCTTCATAAATCTCTACGGGTTTCCCATTTTCTTACCTTCTCCGCTCCGCTTCGAAGTCTCGAAAATATGGGAGAACCCTTTCTCGTCCCTCACGAAAGGCGCGTAGGCGCCTTTCTTCGTCGCAATGTTCGCTTCGCTCACTTGTGCGCCGTCTGGGACGAAGTGGGAACCTTTCTTGCGTTAAATATGGTCATCTAACGATTATCCCCACTTTTCCTTGACTTTATGTTAAATCCGACTATACTAGTAATCAAGTAACCTCGCCGGACCTAGTGTCCGGTTTTTCCGTTTTAGGATCAGCAGGTTTGGGAGCAATACGCTCAATTTCGGCTCTAATTGAATCAAGACTGATAAACCAAGAAGCTGTCCGGATCTCCCAAGCGCAGTTATTCTCATAAGCTAGAAACTTGATGTGCTTCTGGTTTTTCAAGATATTGTCCTTTGTTCTGACGAAATCACTATCGCCACTAACTACGTAGACGATATCCAGATCATGCAAATCTGTCATGATTTCATCGTGCATCTCTACATCAAAATTGCATTTATTTCTATAACCAAGAGGTTTAGTATCATCTCGAAGTTTTTTCAAATCCTTAGTTGTAACGGCGTACCCAATCTTGGTGAAATATTTTGCCAATGCTTCGTTGATAGACTTAGCCGGTTCATATTTTGGTCTGCCCATGTATATTCGTGCATGAACGACTGTGTTGAGTTGAGCAACCCATTTGTAGAGTTTCTTGTAATCAGTCATCCAGCCAGAGGCTTTGCCTCGCTTGTATAAATTACTATCATCAATATAAATGCCCACCTTTGGTTTAGGAGGTAGTTCAAATGCTAGTTTTGGCTCGTCTGGTTTCATGGCTGAAAGTATAGGATAAAATAAGATATGCCCAATTTATTTCATCAGCTATGACGAAGTGGGAATCTTTCCAATGATCACATCGCATTATCAGTTTTATTTGGACCTGGATATTGATCTGTCGGTTTTTGTGTTGTGGGCGAAGGTGTATTTTGAGTAAGCATAGATGTTATCGTGTTTTGTGCTCCCCCAAAAGCAAAAACTGATGAAACAAAGTTTTGTTTAATTTCATTAATTATCGTGCCGAGATTCGTTCCTGAAGGTAGAGCAGCCGCATTCTTGCGACCATCCCTTAGCAACTTCCAACCGAATATTATGCTAAACAATCGAATAAAGAATGTGACGATACTTGAAATCAAGGCGAGTACTCCCGCCCAGAAGAAAATACTGAGGAAAGTGCCTATTGTTTTTGCTCCATATGCCCATGAACCTGGATTGTTCGGGTCATAGTTGATGGCGATCGTTTGTCCAGCCGATAAAGAGCAATAATTTGATGCAGACATCGAGGATTGTTTTGTATACTCCTGACCATCAACTGTATAGCGAACTGCCAATGTACATGTGCCACCACCCTTGGAACTACTACTTCTGACCATATCACCAACTGAAACGACTATAGCAGGAACCGTCGCAGTCATATTATTGATATTAGTCATGTTGCCAATAAATCCCGGAACGAGCATAAATACTATTCCTAGAATCATTCCAGAAAATGTACCGAATATTCCAGGGCGCTTTTTTGCACCAAATGGATTTTCAATGCCAAAAAATCCATCGGCTATCAAAACAGCACCAATTGCCTGTTCCGCAGCAGCATAGGCAGCTGGTCCTTTTGTTTTATATGGCTCTAGAAAATTAACTGCATGCTGTTTTAGATTTGAAAATAGTTTCATAGGATTATATTGATTGAGCTAAATATTTATAGACTTACAATTTCCAAGTTCATCATCAGAGCTTGATATGTTACCCAAGTTCCAATTTGTAAGTACATTTTTTAGATCATTTGGTGAATATGTACAAATCTTTTTCATATGCATAAATCCTTGCTGGACCTCAGGTGGGGCTGGTTGATTATCTACCTTTATATCTGTAGCAGTAAGAGTCAGTGAACACTTACCAGAAGATGTTTTTGTAATATTAATATTATCAGTTGTCGTGAGTGGTTTACCCATAAAATCTATTGTGAAAGTCCAGCTAACATTAGCAGGACCACATGTCGGTGCGGCAGCAATCAAACAAGACATGTCCTTACCACAATTTGTTACCGTCGCCACTGTTGTCGCAGTAGAGGTTGCCTTAGTAACTATTTGTTTGACAACATTTTGTTGAGGAGTTAACACCTGCCCATTTTTTATAGAATCATCACTGCCAAATACTACAACGTTGGGAGTTGGTGTAGTTTTTTCTGTATTTTGGTTAACTGGTTTATTTTTTATATATACATAAGTACCACCACCAATAACTAATAATACTATAACGATTAATAATGGCACAACGAAACCTTTTTGAGAGTTTTTCATATGTCAAATACTATACCATGTGACAGGTAAAAAATATACCGAAATGAGTTGTGTTGCCCAGGAGGGACTCGAAGCTTACAGCTTCGGTACGGGTTTCCCATTTTCTTACCTTCTCCGCTCCGCTTCGAAGTCTCGAAAATATGGGAGAACCCTTTCTCGTCCCTCACGAAAGGCGCGTAGGCGCCTTTCTTCGTCGCAACGTTCGCTTCGCTCACTTGTGCGCCGTCTGGGACGTTATTCGAACGGAATTAAGCCTTATTTGAGAATTAAGGCTAGTACCCTGTAGACAGGAAGCTCCACCAAGGCTTTTGTGTCTTCTCAATATTACCATTGTCTGCGTTGACTTCTACTTTTACAGACATTTTTGTTCTAAACAGGCCAAATAGTTTGACGTCCTTTGTGGTATCGAATTCATATTTCGGGTCAACAGAAGATCCGTTTGCAGTTATCAATTTTATAGATTCAACCTTAGTACCAGTTTCGCCTTTCAATACAGTATCCGTTGCCTTATCTGGCATGATCTTTATTTCTTTATCACCAGAGAAAATTTTTTCATTCGATACCTTTACTGAATTATCGGTTTCAATTTTTGTTGAATCTTTAATTAAGGTCTCCATCTTATCAGCCGAGATTTTACCACCATAAATCACAATAGGATTTTTAACACCAGTCTGTACTGCGGCAGTTGAAGTGCTAAATATATATGGCTTTTCTGAGCTTGTTACGATGACTACTCCCGTTGATTCCTTTACTCCCTCAATTGGGGCCTTTGTACCTGTTGAATATATTGGTTCCTTTGATTCAGGTTTGTTGGTATCTGTCTCAATAACATATTTTATTGAACTCTTTACCCCCTCCATCGGCGCAATTGGTTCTTTAGTATCCGATTGATTAGTATCTATTGGATCCTTATCACTTTTGTCTCCAGTAGGAACGATGACAGGACTATCGATGCGGGAATAACATCCCTGCTTTGCTGAATCTGAATTCAAAAGATTACATATTGCTTTATCTTTATTTGTTACAGCTACCATAAAATAACAATCTTGTTGCCATGGTATGTTTCCGCTTTTTGTATAGACCTCGCATTGCGATACTACTTTGCAGTCACTATAATTTACACCGACCACACCACCAACAACTCTTATACATCCACCTGTGGATTCGGTCTGTGCACGAGAGGAGCTTTCAGGAATGAACACGCTGATTGCAAAAACAATTACAAAACAAAGAATTGAGTATTTTTTCATAATATTTTTTATAAGCTTGTAAAACGAGTATTTTTAATACTAGACCACATATTAGCATTAATGTGATAAATATGACAGCATTGCGTTCTTCGCCCCCGCCTCTGCAGCACTTTCGGAAAGTGATGCGTGGCCGCTTGTAGATAAGGGCATGTCTACCTCAGCCCGTTACCACAGACTCAATTCGCGACTAGCACACATCGGTACTGCGTAGCGCCCCACTGTCTGGGTGTTACAGACTGTGGGAAAGCGCGAAGCAGTACGGGTGTGTGCGTTAAAGTCGCGCCACAGACTCAATCAGGGCTGAGGTTGGATATGCCCGTCATTCTCATACCTAGCGCCCCCGCCAAGCGGCCGCGCATGACTTTCCTGCGATTGAAAGTGCTGTTGGGGCGGGTGGCACCACATTCAGTTATATCCTATTCAACGTAGCAAAATATGCATAAAAAGATTGCTTCGTTAGACCGTCCAACTTTTTCAGATATTCAATCTGTGCTTTTGGTTTGAGCTCCTCGAATCCATCGAAGATCTTATGCAAAATCTTTTCCTTGGCGTAATTTGTAGCAAAAGCGCTATAGCTCATCGCATCCCTAAAATCGTTCTGACTGAATTCATCAGCAACTTCAAAGAAGTCGAGGGTATCAAATTGTCTCGTATTTACAATGAATCCTGTTTTGAAATCAGCCATGAATTCTGGGATATGACGCTTGGTATATTGCATGACATACCAACTCCAGTTTTCAAATTCTAGACTATCAATTTGTCCATCGTCCGAAAGATAGAGTTTGCGTATATGCCATGAAAAGTTTATGCGTATTCTTTGTACATTTATACCCATCGATTTTCTAAGGAACGCCGCCATCTCGTCCTGTTCACATTTCCACGGGTTCAATGTGAAAAGAGGATCAAGTAAATAATAGAAAAGCATTTCCTCATATTGATTCTTTAGCAGACTATAAAATGTTCGCTTGAATTCCAGAAAGTCTGTTTTACTGATCTCCTGTCGTTTTTTGATCTGATCAATGATGATATTGCCAGTAGATACTAGGATCTCTTCCAGATGCACATCTCGTTGGCTAGACTTACGCCATTGTTTAACCATGACCATCAATAACTCATCGAAAACTCTGCCCGCTTCGTCTTTCGGCAATTCAAATTTCGTTATCAGATTGTCGAATCTTTTTACCATATCCTTAACCTTGATCATTTTCTCTTCATGGCACTGGCAATTTCCCTTAACCTGTTCAGAACATCGGTAATATTCGCGATCAAGGATCAAGGTGTGCCCAGAATTTTTGAACGTCAAACAACCCTTGGCAAAAAGGGGCTGTCTAATTAATTTATCTTCTTCGGTGATCATGGATTTCTGAAAGTTCAACACATAAAAGCTAGATGTTGAGCCATTTCATATTTTACCACGACAAAAGGAGACAAGGTGCCATGAGTAAATGTATGTATGGCACACCAATTCAGCCATGAACTCATACAGCGCGCTCAACAATACTTCAGGGAAAAATCCGGTCGAGATATTTCGCCTGAAGAAGCCAATGAGTATCTGAACAGCTTGGCCAGTCTGTATGAATCATTCATGGAATTGGCTGGAGCCGGCGAGACTGCCTCCGATGCTTTAGCGCGGAGCAGTCCGCCGGCAGTCGCTTAATGACTTGCTAATAGCCTAACAAAGGAAAGAAGAAAGAAAACAATGGGATACAACAAATTTATTAGCTACGGAAACATAATCGAAACATACACATATGGAAGAGATCTCCAAATACCTAGAGAAACACAAAGAAACCATCCACGCCGAGCTGTTCGTCAGAGTGTGGATGATGACGGAAAAGCTCCGCTTTCACCCTCTGAATTCGAAGGCAAGAGGAAAGACAATGCAAACCGTGCTCAATTGGCTTTTCGACGCCTCGTCATGGCTAACCTTACAGGATCTGAACATCCTCTACTCGTTACTTTCACGTACCGGGACAACCAAACCGACCTCCGTATCGGCTACAGAGATTTCGGAGCTTTCATCCAGGCTCTCCGCTATCGATATGGCGCTTCATTCAGGTATATCGCCGTCCCCGAATTTCAAGCACGTGGAGCAGTTCATTTCCACGCTCTTGTCTGGGGGTTACCCGGCAGTATCTTTGACACAGAAAGAGCTACAAGACTGGTTGCGGGACTCTGGGGACATGGATTCGTGTATATGAAGATGACTGATGGGAATGAGAAGCTATCGTCATACCTCGCCAAATATATGGCCAAATCATTCGTCGACCACAGATTGATGAACCAGAAAGCGTATGTATGCTCAAGGAACCTCAAGAGACCTCAAATCCAAGGTGGTATATCCAATTTCGGCATGAATTTATTGCTAGAAGAATTCGGAGCGACTACTCCGGAGATCGATAACTCATACGACACTCATTATCTCGGCACAGCTCGTCACCGCATTTACAAGATCTCCACAGAAAATCCCCAGAAAAATCTTCCAGAATATTTGTCTTGAATATTTTTTAGGAGTACACTTCTCTCAATTACATTCTAATAATTTTCATTATCAATCTAATTTATTTTAACTTCATGAAATACATTCTTTATTGTAGAAAATCAACCGATACCGAAGACAAGCAGGTTCTCTCCTTGGAATCTCAGGAAAAAGAGCTTACTGATCTAGCCAAAGATCGAAATCTCGAAATCGTGCAGATTTTGACTGAAAAGAAATCAGCCAAGGCTCCGGGTCGTCCCATATTCAATGAAATGATGGCCGCAATTTCAGCCAGCAAAGCCGATGCCATTCTTTGCTGGAAAATTGACCGTCTTACACGCAATCCTGTTGATGGTGGACAGATTCAATGGCTTCTTCAAAATGGCAATATCAAGTGCATTCAGACTTCAGAGAAAACATACCTGCCAAGCGACAATGTGTTGCTTATGAGCATTGAGCAAGCTATGGCCAATCAATATATTCGCGATTTGAGTACGAACGTCAAGCGCGGTAATCGAGCCAAACTAGAACATGGCGGCTGGCCCAATCATGCGCCATTTGGCTATCTGAACGACAAAGCTACCAATTCAATCATCCTCGACAAGAAACACGCCAAGTATGTTCCAAGGATGTTCGAGCTATACATTACCGGCGCTCATAGCCTTCAACAGATCGCGGATATTCTTCACTCGGAAGGCTTACGCACCTGCTCTGGTGACAAAGTACGCAAGGGGAAAATCCATAAAGTTCTCTCTAATAAATTCTATATAGGCCTCATGGAAAGAGATGGTAAAATCTATCAAGGCAATCACGAAATATTGGTCTCAAAATCTGTATTCGATAAAGCTCAAGACATCCTATCCGGCCGTATTCATTCGCGTAAACGAAATCATTTCTATTCAGCCCGAGGCTTCCTACAATGTGCCTCCTGCGGCTGTAATCTTACCTGTGACACCAAGAAAGGTTTCAAGTATTACTATTGCACTAACGGTAAAGGTAACTGCGAACAGCATAAAAAATACATGCGTTCTGAATTCATTGATGAGCTATTGTCCAAGATGTTCCTCAATCTCAAATTCGATGAGCAACTCATTCAAATGTCCGCCGATGCTTACAAAGAATCCAACCAAGACAAAATTAACTACATGCAATCATCCCTAGATACCCTCACAAATGAGCTACAAGCCCTTACAAAGAAGGAATCTGTGCTGACTGACGGATATGCTTCTGAAGTTATTAAATCTGATATGTACAAGCAAAAAATGCTGGAGATTGAAAACAAGAGAACTGAACTCCAAGTTCAATTACAGGAAATCCAGGCAAAAGGACCCGTTACGGAAGTCACTTTCGAACAGATCAAAAATATTTTTATGGAAGGCAATAGAGCCTCGGAAAAGTATATCGTCTCCGGAGATGAAGCAAAACGAAATATCTTATCAAAGCTACTTTCGAACGCCACTATCAAAAACCGAGAAGTGGCTCATTACCAATTCAAAAGTCCGTATCAGGTGCTTGCAAATACACCCAAAAACATTACTTTTGAAAAAATGTGCGCCGAGAGGGACTCGAAGCTTACAGCTTCGGTACGGGTTTCCCATTTTCTTACCTTCTCCGCTCCTCTTCGAAGTCTCGAAAATATGGGAGAACCCTTTCTCGTCCCTCACGAAAGGCGCGTAGGCGCCTTTCTTCGTCGCAACGTTCGCTTCGCTCACTTGTGCGCCGAGAGGGACTCGAACCCCCGATGCCCATTGGGCCGTGGATTTACAGTCCACTGGAATAGCCGCTATCCGATCGGCGCGCATATATGACTTTCACTTTCTAGCCCTTTCAGGCTGTGTGGTCATTCTAGTATACTTCGTCCGATATGGCAAAATTTTCAAGTAAATGCTAATGTACACTCTGGACTACAGTTAAACTCAACAAACAAATATGATGCATGAACGCAAATACTACACCGGCCATTAAGGGTCGATATTTCAAGCCGATCACGAGACTAGGCTCTACAAAAAGCAAGGTCGCGCTCACAGATCAGGAAAAAGTACTGGAGCAACGAGTATCTATCAAGCTCACCACAATGATGACCCAGTCGTACGAAGGCATACAAGCAGAGAGACTCGGTCGACACATGGAAATCGGCGAGTGCACCTATAGCCTCTCTTTTCGCACTGGAGTCGCTCTATCATTTCCTCACCTAGGGGGGATCATACCGATCGACCAAGTTAACATGATCATCGAAACCGCGCTCGGCGTTCATAGTGCCGACCAGCGGCAATGCGAACAGTGCGAGCGGTATCTCCCTGTCATATTCAAATACAGCCGCATACCGGACCATCGTCCGCTAGGCCGGTGGATGAAAGAGTTCTTCATCATCTGTCCCGAATGTTTCCTGTTCAAACATATCCGTGAGCCAATATTTCTGGACGCTGACGGCATGTAGTTGGAATACGAAATATCTTCAACAAAACGCAACACACGCAAGCCCTAACCGGCTTGCTTTTTTGTTACCCGCAATAATCATTTTCCATTCCTTACCAATCCTTTCCCATTAAATTCCTTGGTGATGATAGGACTCTCTGCCCTTTTCTTGTTCTTTACTTCAAAAGTAAACTTGGCTGGTGCAGTTGTAGGTGAGACTTCGAGATAACCGCTAGCAGGATCGCCCTTGGTTACACTTTCCTTCGAGACATCTACAATGATGACACCGCCCTTCGAGACTTTTTGTGCGATGAGTAGGTTAGCAACTGGAGTAAGGATCATATTTTGTATGAGACGCTTCAATGGTCTTGCTCCGTACTGAGGATTGTAACCCTCCTTTGACAATCGTTCGTAGACGAGTGGATTTAATATGAGTTCAATACCCTTTTCCTTCAACCGCTTTACGACCTGATCAACTTGGATATTGACGATCTCCCTGATCGCCTCCGGGGTGAGGATGTCAAAGATGATGGTGTCATCTATACGATTCAGGAACTCTGGTCGGAAGTAATCCTTGAGTGCTCCAGTAATCCTGTTCTTTGCCTCGGCATAATTTTCCTTGTCTCTATTCAATGAATTCTTGGCAAAGCCCAGCTTCTCCATACGCTCGATATGTTGCGCACCGATGTTCGATGTCATGATGATGACCGTGTTACGGAAATTGATCACGCGACCCTTGCTATCTGTGAGGCGACCATTGTCCAGCACCTGCAAGAGGACATTGAAAACTTCTGGATGCGCCTTCTCTATCTCATCAAATAGAATGACCGAATATGGTCGATGACGAACAGTCTCAGTGAGGCCTCCTGCTTCATCGTATCCGACATATCCTGGAGGTGCACCGATCAATTTCGATACAGAATGCTTCTCCATAAACTCAGACATGTCTACGCGGATGAGAGACTTCTCATCATTGAATAGGAACTCAGCCAGCGCTTTTGTGAGCTCTGTCTTTCCGACACCTGTAGGACCGAGGAAGATAAATGAACCTATGGGCCTATTTGGATCTGCGATGCCAGCTCTCGAGCGGCGGATAGTGTCGGAGATCTTCACGACTGCTTCAGTCTGACCGACGATACGCTTCTCGAGCTCTGCCTCCATACGCGTGAGCTTTACTGCTTCTGACTCCATCATCCTGGAAACTGGGATATTGGTCCATCTGGAAACTACCGCAGCGATATCCTCTGCATTGACCTCCTCCTTCAAGATGCGTCGTGAAGACTGAAGCTTCTTCAGTCTCTTGTTTTTCTGTTCTAGATCCTTCTCGAGTGCTGGTAATCTGCCATAGCGAATCTCCGCAGCCTTGGCGAGGTCGGTACGAGCTTCGGCACTCTCCCCTTCTATACGCAAAACTTCGAGTTCTTTCTTTATGCGTTTGATATCTGCGATGGTCTCCTTTTCATTCTTCCACTTCAACTCGAGTTCAGAAGTTCCTTCACGGAGATCTGCTATATCTTTCTCGATCTTGACTGTGCGCTCTCTAGCTTCCCTGGTCTTCTCTTTCTTTAGAGCCTCTCTCTCGATCTCTAGTCGCATGGTCTTCCTGCGAGTTTCCTCGAGTAGTGGTGGCATATTCTCGAGTGAGATACGGAGCGATGAAGACGCCTCGTCTATGAGGTCGACTACTTTGTCTGGTAAGAATCTATCTGTGATATATCGGCTAGCAAGGCTCACCGCTGCGACAATAGCATCATCTGTGATGCGCACACCGTGGAATAGTTCGTATTTTTCCTTGAGACCACGCAGGATAGCGATGGCATCATCGACTGATGGCTCATTTACAAATACTGGCTGAAAACGACGAGTGAGTGCTGGATCGCGCTCGATATACTTCTGATATTCCTTGATCGTAGTTGCACCTATGGCACGGAGCTCACCGCGTGCGAGAGCAGGTTTCAACATATTGGAAGCATCCATGGAACCTTCGGACGCACCTGCTCCGACTAGTGTATGTATCTCGTCGATAAATAGGATGATCTTGCCCTCGGAGCGCTCGACTTCCTTCAAGATATTCTTTAGGCGCTCTTCGAATTCACCACGGTACTTGGTACCTGCGATGAGAGACCCGAGATCTAGAGAAACTAGCTCCTTGTCTTTGAGTGACTCTGGAATGTCTCCTTGTGACATGCGCAAGGCGAGACCTTCGACGATAGCCGTCTTTCCGACACCTGCTTCACCTATCAAGATCGGATTGTTCTTTGTACGACGCGAGAGGATCTGGATGATGCGCATGATCTCTGCGTCACGACCGATCACGGGGTCGAGCTTGTTTTCTTTTGCGAGCTTAGTAAGTGATCTAGCGTATTTGTATAGTACGCGGAACTTCTTTGGCTCGGCATTTTTCAAAGCTGGATTGGACTTCAGATCTTCGATGACTTTGGTGACAGCCTCCTTGTCTATCTTGAACCTGGCGAGGATGTCTTTAGCAATACTTGGGATATCGAAAATGGACAGAAATAGATGTTCTGTAGAGATGAATTCGTCTTTCAAACTCGCTGCGACTTTGATGGAGTTATCGAGTGTCTGTGCGAGATCAGGAGTGAGATATATCTGATATGAAGGTGAGAGGACATTGGATGACTCGGTGGACTCGATGCTCTCTAACACGATATCCGTGAGTACTGGTGTATCCACTTCCAAACGGTCCAATATCGATGCGACCATGCTCTCTTCCTGCAGTATGAGTGCACAAAGGAGGTGTACTGGATTTACATGGTTTTGACCACGCTCAATAGCGAGCTCGTGGGCTCTCTTCAAGGCTTCTCTGGCTTTGGTTGTTAGTTTGCTGAGTGGAGGCATGATATTAGGGTATAGGGGTTAGTGATTAGGGGATAGTTAAGCGCAGTTTCACAAAGTATGCATTCGATCGATACTTCCTCATATTAATACAAAAATGGCCTAGTAGTCAAATATAACAAGGTGATGCCTTGTTGGTATTAGATACGAGGAAAAAGATAGAAATGTTGCATGACCTTATCCATTCCCACTACTTACTAATATATTTTCGTGTGATCGGGCCGAGGTTTCCCGTGGCAGATATACCATGAGCCTTCTGGAACTTTGCTAGGGCCTTCTTCGTCAATGAACCAAAAGTGCTCGTCTCATTACCTAATGATCCTGGACCTGAAGCGGCGATAGTATAGCCGTTGCTATTCAAATATTGTTGCAACACCTTCACATCATCCCCCTTGCTACCAACATGGAGATCTCTCTTGAATGTTGTCGTGGTTTTCGTGGGAGTTACATCTGGATTACAAACATGTCCTGCGGGACAACCTGTGACTAGTGGCGTGATCGGAGTATTCGCTGGTAATAGGCCGAGTGCGATGAGGGTGGCTGTACTTGCTCGACTGCCACTAGATGAGTGTGAAGTCGGAGTCGGAGTCGGAGGAGGAGTACTGCATACACTTGCTGATGGTGTGACCGTGACCGTGCCTGATGCGCCTGTTGAGGCCAATGTTAGTACCGAAGCATTGTCTACGCAGTTATTACTGGTTGTAAATGTACTCGGGCTGACTGATAGTTGTTGATATGTTGGTGAAGTAATCTCTATAGATGAACCTGATGAAAGTGTAACTGTAAAATCAGATGTGTTCACCGTTATCGAGTCGATGACTGCACTAGAACCAGATACATTCAATGTATACCCTCCGACCAGAATGTTCGTCGAAGTGGTGAGTGTAACATCATTTGCTGCCCAAGTGAGAGCTGGAACGGCACATATAACTATAGTTGAGAGTGTGAGGAAAGAGATAGTTATGGACTTTTCTCGGTTGATGTATGAGCGGATGCTAGATAGGTATGACTTCATGATAGATATTCTATTATTAATTTATAAAATTATTATTTAACGAAAATAGTTTCAGTAAATATACACTAGTGAAATGAGGAGACCTCAACTCCACCTAGGATGATTATCCCACACACACACAAGGACAAGGGTGTGGATAACTGCCTAAATACTATTTCGCCACTTTTACCGCGTCCTCGAATTGGATAGATAGGAGTCGTGATGCACCATCAGAGCCCATGGTTACGCCGTAGAGTACTCCAGCTCGCGACATGGTTTCGCGGTTGTGAGTAATCAGGATGAGTTGCGAATGTTTCGAGAGATCCTCGATCATATCTCCATACTTCCTCGAGTTTGCCTCATCTAGTGCGGCGTCTGTCTCATCGAGAATGATGAATGGGGGCGGGTTTACTTGAGAGATTGCGAATAGTAACGCAATGGATGTTAGTGCCCTCTCTCCACCTGAGAGCATCATGAGGCCCTTGATCTTCTTCCTCGGTAAGCTGACATTTACATCGAGGCCTTCGGGAAGACTCTCTCCGCCTTCGATTTCATTGTCATTCCCGTGAAGACGGGAATCCATGTTTTCTTGACCTTCTAGCGCATGGATCCCCGCATTCGCGAGGATGACATCGCTATCACCACTAAGTAATCCACTCAGATCTTCCATGTCTCCCCTCCTCTTCCTCCTCTGCTCTCTCACTACGAGTAGTTCCGCATGACCTCCGCCGAACATCAGTGTAAAGTATTTCTTGAACTCACTGTTGATCTTCAATATGCCACTCTTGAACTCGAGATCGATACGCGCATCTAGTTCGACGATGAGCTTCTGCAACTCTTCACCAGCTTTCTTCAAGTCTTCTAGTTCCTTGGCTAGGAATGTATCGCGCTCTTCTGTCTCACGGAATTCCTTCAATACTTCTGCACCACCGAGTCCTCCTGAGTCCTCGAGGCGGACTTTGTTGCGCTCGATCTTCTTGCGGCGTTCGGATTGCTGATCTCTTGTACAAATTACCATCATTGGTTGTGTGTCATCCTCGCATGTGCGGGGATCCATGCGATTTGACGCAAACTGGATTCCCGGTCCAATGACACTATTCTGCTGGATCGTCTTCACGGGAATGACACCATCGCCGCTAACATCGCTCGCAGAATTGACATCAGAATAATTCACCGCCTCTCTACCCACCAACATCCCAGCCTCTCCGAGTTCCCTTTTAAAAGCTTCGTTCTCGTGGGACAGATTTAACTTTGCTGCGGTCAGATTGTTCACAACAGCTCTCACTTCATTTTGCCTAGCGATGATCTTGAAAACATCCTTCTCTGCCTCACGGTTCGTATCTTTTTCTCTTTCGATGGTGTCTTTGAGGTGATTGAACTCCGCGGTCAGCTTGGATTCATCTGTTATAAAACCCGATAATGTTGACTCGAATTCTCCCTTCTTTTTGGTCAATGTGACGATCTCCCTTTCCGCATCGCCTATGAATGATGACTCATGAGTGGACTTATTTTTGGTTATGAATGACCTCAACTTGGAAACAATTTCATTCAAGAACTTCCTTGCATTTTCAATCTTCTTCAATGGTTCGATAGTTCCATTATCGAATTGTTCTAAAGTTCCTTTATTTAATTGTTCAATTTCACCGACTACTGCCTCCACATCTCTCAAATATACTGTCTTCGACTCTTCATTCTTCATCCTTGACTGCTCTTTCTCTATAGCTCTCTTGTTAGCTGCAATCTCACCTTCGAGTCGGCCTAGTTCACGCATGACAGAATCTTTCTCGGTTCTCGTCTTCGACAATCTTCCTTCTATGGTGATGACGCTCTCGCTCTTCACATCCTTTTCCGCCAGCTGGCGATTGGAATCTGTAATGATCTTTTTTGCTTTCTCGAGTTCATGGTCGAGTTGCATCAATTCTCTCTGTGGACCTGCTAACTCGGTTTCGAGGCGAGTCATTTCTCTCGTCAGATAAAATTCTTCCGCTGCGAAATATTCCTTGTATAGGGTGATGAGTTCCTTGCGCAACTCCTCGGCCTTCTCTACTTTCTCCACCTGTTTCTTCAGGAATCTGATATGTGGCGCTATCTCTCGACGCAACGACTCTACTTGTTTGATATTTTCATCTGTTCTCTCTAGTTTGCGCAGACTCTCGAGTTTCTTCCATTGATATAGTTTTAGTCCCAATGCGTCTTCGATCATCTCACGGCGTTCCCGGATGGACGCAGAGAGGATCCTGTCTGCTTCACCCTGCGAGATGATGTGATGACCGGATGCGCCAATGTGTGCTGTGGCCAATAGTTCCACGATGTCTCGAAGGCGTACTTGACTGCCGTTCAATAAGTATTCATTTACATTGTCTCTATGGACGACACGCTCGATAGAGACTTCATCGAAGTCTATAGTTGGAAACATCTTCCTAGTATTGTCGAATGTGAGTTTTGCACTTGCGCGATTGCCCTTACCTCCACCAACATCACCTCCACCATTCCAGATCATATCTTCACCACGCTTGCCACGGAGTGACTTTATGGACTGTTCTCCTAGGACGAAACGGAAGGATTCTGCAACGTTACTATTGTGAGCAAATATATTATTGGCAACAAAATTGTGATCTTCATCTACTGTGAGGTCATAAACATATTGACTAGATGGAATCTCGCGTACCGAAACGATCTCATCCCACAAAATATCTGAGCTTGAAAACTTGCGAAGTCCGTTTGCGCATTGTTGCCACACATCATTTGATACAGGGACGACTGACTCTAAATAATCGATAACCCTATCCACTCCTTCACGACTGGGCAGACAGCGTCTCTCATGATACGCAGCTAGTGTCGGGTGATCTTTGCGTACTTTTTTTACACTGACACCAGAGTCCTTAATCAATCCATGTAATTGATCGAGGATACCAGGAATCAGATCATGATTTGGATTTCCTTGGCACAAGTCCATATCACGCATCGCTTTCACAGTAATAGATTTCCTACCTTTCGGTTGGATCCTTTCAACAAAGCGACGAATATTTGCATTACCGTAGACGTAGACTGACCAATATGGTCGCATCGTTTTCTTGATCGTGTTCGTGGCGCACTTCTCTTTTTTCTGTATGTTTGAGAGTATTCCCAGTCGGAGCAATAAAGTAGACACTCCACGCGCCAATTCTTCACTTGCAGAAGCATACTCGATGTAAGCTTGCCTCTTGCCTGTACTTTTCGATATCTTGAAACTAAAGTGTCCGTCACCATCATATAGAGCACTGAGGAATGCTTCGACTACATGATGGCGAGACTGGAATATCTGTAACGGCACTTTCTTTGTCCTAGATGGTCCTTCGATGGTCATGCCAAATATTTTGTCCAATACACGAGCAAGAGTGATAGAAAATGTGATGACATCTTTTGTATCGCCTTTGTAAGAAAAGACCTTTGCTTCCAAACCAAAGCATTTGCGAACACATGAAACATAATCGGCTACAGATGCTGGATCATCGTTCACATACCAAACTTGACCATTTCGAGATGTTCGACCCTCGGCGATGATGTACCCAAGAAATCTTGCTAAATCCTCATCGACATATTCAGGCACTTTCATCGTACCCGTTCCTCTGGATTTTAATATGCGATACGGAAAACCATGAATATACGGCCCACACAAAGCTGGGAGATATGTTACAGGCAATGCCTGGGTCATACGCACGCGCTCAAATGTCTTTTCTGGTACCGCAGATACTCGTCCGAGCGCTGCCGTAGTCGAGACATTTCTCTCTACCATCCGCGTATCCATAAGTGAAGACAAATATGAGTTATGCGGTACATAGATATTGTCATTCAGACTAAATACGCTCGCAATATCGTCCATCTTTAACCGTTGTAACCGACCAGTGACAGGCAATGATCTAGGTGTGGCTATACGTAAACCAGCCCTCACAGCATCCGCTCGGACAGCGTGTACACTTCCTTTCTCACAAACAAATAGTGGATGATATGGTGTCGCGGTGATAGTCCTCCCTGATCTAGTTACAATCTCTAACATATGATCCGGTGCCGTTCGACGGATAAAGGCGGTCACCTGTCGCCATTCAGTTTTGAGAGTTTTCGTATTGAGAGCCGCAACTTTCGCCGAATGTCCAGTACTCACAACGGCCATACCGTCATCGAACACAGTGACATCTCGAGCTCTCTCATGAGCCTGTTCAAATATCTCCTTTATGGGTACAACAGACCCATCTTCAAGCTGTATGAGAGTTTTACCATCAACACATTTACCAGATCCATTCGGGCCTACTATGCCGGTTATAGGCGTATTGAATTGTAAATTCGCTTTTTTAGCGAATGATTTGAATCCGGAGAGTTCTAGGGACTTTAGATGCATGGGTATTAGTTATTGGGGACATTGGTATTTTAGCATTCTTTTGGTGAATTTTCATTTGCTTGAATAACCCCGCCCATTTTTGTACTAGTTTGTGGTGGTTTGTGGTGGTTTATGACATACGGTCATTCAGGAATAATTTGAGGGATAATTTGAACAGTTCGGACGATATGTATCTCGGGCTAGTTATTTATGAACGAGCTCTTAGAGCCCATCCACCATCTCGTGGTACCCTACCATGAAAGCTTTATTTTTAGGCGAAAAACAAGCTGGAGTTCGAGTCATAATGAATTATGGCGAGAACGAAGCGCAGTTTTGTAGCCAAAAATAAGGCTTTACATGGCAGGGGGAAGATAGTGGATGGGCTCTTAGTAAAATGGTTGATAAAATGTGGAAGATCGATGGGTGGTTGGCCGGGGTACTTTCTCCCGCCAAGACCCCACTTTTAAATTCTTTATGTGCCAAGATTCTGAAAAATATATCGAATACCGTGGCTTAACCACGTAAAAATTCTTGCAAATTTCGCCCAAATCTTGGTACATCAAGATTCGTAAATGGGGGGTATGGCGGAGGGATGTGAGAGAGAAGGAAGGGGGCAACACCGTTAAATGGTGGGCGAATAAGAAAAATTAGTTGCATCTTTTATATTAGACAAGTCCCCTAATAAGGAAAAAACCACTTATCAGGGCTTACCTTAGCCGTAAAATTGACAAATGTTAAGAATTATCAATATGCGGCTTAATATACATGAATCATTCAAAATCTGCTTATTACGGGACAAGTCTATTAAAGGAAAACTGCACACAAAATATTGCGTTCGTCTTCCAAAATATATCGAATAAACTAACTCCGAGCAAGCTCTAGAGGTATCAAATGGAAACTCTGCTTCTTTTCTTCGCTTGTCAGAATAAACTATCTCGCAGCAAGCTGGCGAGGTATTAAGTGGAAGCTCTGCTTCTTTACGCAGCAAGCTGCGGAGTATTTACTCGTTTGTTCTGACTTCGACTCAGATGTTGTGAATATAAAAATATTCACACATCTTCGCTTGTCAGAATA
>CAINCE010000021.1 GCA_903846945.1 uncultured bacterium | reverse complement strand
ATTTACTCGTTTGTTCTGACTTCGAACCCAGTAGGCGATTCTACTGAATCGTCAGATGTTGTGAATATAAAAATATTCACACATCTTCGCTTGTCAGAATAAATTCTCTAGTTAGCTGACCACCGAGCAAATATACCCGCAGGTAGCAGTCGCCCTTCTCCTGTTCTCTGTTCTCCGATTTCTGATTTCTGATTTCCATTCTCTGTCCTCTGTTCTCCTCCGCTAGTTGGCGAATTCGATCGTTCGATAGCACCTTCTCGTATCGTGAGTTCCCCTATCTCTATCTTTCCGCCATATTTCTCTATGAGTGGCAATAATATATTTTCATATGCGACCGCAGAATATCCGGCCGAATACCCATTGATCAAGAAAAATGTCGACTTTTCTACGAGTAACTCGAAACATTCATCTACCAGTGCCCTGAAGTGGTCCTCGATCTTCCATAACTCGTTTTCTGTCCCGTGTCCGAAAGCCGGTGGATCCATGATGATACCGTCATATCTGCTACCGCGTTTTACTTCTCTGCGTACGAACTCTCTAGCATCATCCAATATCCATCTTACTGGTTTGTCCTTTAGACCGGAAAGCTCAGCATTGTCGCGAGCTTGAGTCATCGCCGTCTTCGAGCTATCTACATGGACAACTTTTGCCCCAGCTCGCGCACATACGAGTGTTGCACCGCCAGTATAACCAAAGAGATTGAGGATGTTTAAGGTTTCACTCCGTTTCTCGTTGTCATTCCCGTGAAGGCGGGAATCTGTGTGATTATCGTCTGAGACAACATGGACCCCTTTCGCCGGTTGGTGGATTGCATTTTCGATTTGCGCTTTTAACCACTCCCAATTTACCGACTGCTCAGGAAAGACTCCAACATGTTTGAAGGCAGATGGCTTGATCCATAGTTTTAGTCCTCCGAGCTCTATCTGCCAACGATCCAGCTTTCCCTTTTCTGCACCATTCGTTCCATTGCTCTTCACCACCCACCTACCGTCACTACCATCACGAGTAAAATATCCTGCCGCTTTCTTCCATTCACTATCAGCTAACTTTTTGTGCCACAGAGCTTGTGGATCTGGCCGAGACAATACAACATTACCAAATCGCTCCAGCTTCTCCCCTTCTCCAGAGTCTAGGAGTTCGTAGTCTTTACTCGGTTCAGTTATGAGGATGTGGGATGTTTTCATGATGAGGTTATTGTTAATGAAAGTCTGATTATATTAATGTGAGGGTTTGATTTATGAATTTCGAATTGAAATTAGATACATTTTGTGATGCTAAACCATGTTGTAACCACTAAATCTTAAATCTTAAATCTTAAATCTTAAATCTTAAATCTTAAATCTTAAATCTTAAATCTTCTTCATCTGTCCGCCTATACTTTCTAAACATCACTACCGTTAGCGATAACAGTATCGTCGTGACGCACGCAGACCCGAGACAGTATGTACAATATGAATGAATGACGAATACCTGTAGACCTGTAAACCATACCGAAGCCAGAAACCCAGGAATAGTCAGGAGTAAACTCAGTCGCAATATCTCTGAATTGTGTTTCTCGAGTTTGGAGATGTGTTTTGATTCTAGGAAAATGAGACCACCGATAGCTATGAGTAGATAATAGACCGCGCCAAGCAGAGAAACTGGTATACCAAAGACTACAGAGAAATCACTAGTCAATACTTTTTCACATCCACCAGTTACAGAACAAGGAGGGATCACCCCACGAAAGTGCTCCGCAGAGAGATATGTAGCGTCAGCAAAACCAACGAGTGCTACCACCAGGATGATGATAACGAGACTACTCGGCAGTGCCACTAAGGGCCGCGTCAATAATCGTTTTAAATTCTTCATATGTATTTGGATTAACCTCTCTACCGTTCACAAAGAATGATGGCGTATGATCTATGCCGATCTTTTGTCCTTCTGCTTCTTGTGCCATGATCTTAGCTATCGTAGAAGAACTCATCTCGTCAGCCTTGAAATTGGTCATGTCTAACTTTAGAGTCGTTGCATAACCATCAAATATAGTGTTCGCCTCTGTAGTCGTCTTTTCCGACCAATCACTCTGGTTTGCATACAATAGTCTGTACATATCCCAGAATTTACCCTGAACTCCTGCTGCTTCGGCGGCTCGCGCAGCTGGTATAGCATTTGGATGTTGTGATAGTGGGAAATGTCTGAACACTACGCGCATGGTCGAAGATGCTTCATTAAACAGTCTCTCTACATAAAAAGCATATGTACTGCATGCAGGACACTGGAAATCACCGTACTCTATCAGTGTAACTCGGGCACTCGAACTACCTTCTACATTATCAGACGATGTCACTGGAGCAGGAACACCGATCTTGCTAGTAGAGTTAGGAGTTTTGTTCATGGCTACGACGAGTCCCCAGATGATAAGGCCTATAATGACGACGAAACCTAACCAAAAAGTGATTCTTTTTGTATTCATAGAGCTATTCTACACTGATTCTGTGGTGATTTACAAGTACGGCACATATATTTACCAACATCTTCTGCACGAGAGATTTAGGGCTCGTTCATAAATCACATATCACAAACCTTCCGTCAATGAAACTATCTTATACCCTTTACCTTCTATGGTCGTGAATACATCATCCAAGATTTGTCCTGTGATATTATCACCGAGATGCATGAGGTAGATATTCCCTGACGACAGACTCCCAATGATCCGTTCAGTTACATTTGTTGCCGTTTCTCCCGTCGACTCCTCCCAGTCGCGTGCATCGACGGTCCAGTAGACACACCTGTAACCATATCTAGCGGCAACTTCTTTTACCCTGTCATCCCTATCACCATACGGTGGTCTGAAATATGGCCTTGAAGAAGTATTACTTACAGATATATCTACAGGAGCCACTGCAGAGGCTACATTCCACTTATCATCTCGTGCTGTCGTAGAAGCGAGAGTTGTGACCAGTAGATTGTTCATCTCATACAATTCCGTCGTGATTTGCTCATCAGTCAGTGTTGGAAGATGTGGATGATCATAAGTATGGTTAAATATTTCATGTCCAGCTGCAGCAATCTCAGCAACAAATAGTGGATTTTGTTCTATGAATTTTCCAGTCAGAAAGAACGTTCCCTTTACACGATGCTTTGATAGCGCCGCCAAAATCTGTTCTCCAGATTGCATACCACTGCCACCATCGAAGGTAAATATGACCTGTTGCTTGTTCCGGTCGCCACGAACTATCTCGACAGTTGGGGCTGTAAAGGAAAATGTGAAGATATCAGATTTAGGTTGTTTACTGATCGTCCCCATACCAAATATCCCCGTAGCAACGAGAGCGATCACCATGATTCCCACAGCGTTGAATACATAAGATATAACGACAAAGTTTCGACTCTTGGTCCTAGATATTCCTAGCATCGCTATACCCAGCTCATCTGGTAATGGTGAAGCGATGATGAGTGCTCCGACGAGAGGGACGAACCACCTAAATATCCTCCTATGAAATATAGTCTTTATCCTGTCCTCATGTGCCGCATGCAAGATGTATTCGATATCGTCCGCCACCCTGTCTCTCATAAATCGAAAGATAAAATAGTCCCCTACAGCTGCACCGAGTGCACCGACCAATATCACTGTCAGAATATCGTTATTCATCGCAAAGCCACCGAGAAGAACCATGGCAGGCGCAGTCGTAAATACTGAAGTAAAGAACATTCCAGCAATAAAAATTCCTATAACAGCATAACCGTTAAATAATCCGACTATCTCATTTACGAACCCTATTCTGATGGCGATGTACGCGACAAATACACTCAATAATATATATATGACATCTTGAAATATTTGTTTCTCGTGGCTCTTCTTTGACATTTTTAGACGATATTATCATCCACCTATCAATAACATTTGCCTCACGCGGCTAAACAACGATGACTATGGATGGCACTGCCGATCATTCGTTACTACCAGACAATAATTTCTTTCCTACTTCTTTACCGAACGATAGCAGATAATGGTAATCCGCAGGATATCCGACGAGTTCCATAAATCCTGTACCAGCAACTTCCTTACCACCGATCATCCCCTCGACCTCTATCGGTCCTTCCCAGTAATTTATGGCCATAAATATCATTTCATGATCGGTAACTTGAGATGTCACTTTGAATTTTGCATCGAATTCTGGTATTTCTATGTCCCATGTCATAGGATATACTGCACTGGTCTTTTCACTTTTCCAAACTTCACTCCCCCGCTTCACGATCAGACTCTTGAAATGGTGCGACTTGCCAGATTTGGAAATGATATCTACCAGATAGTCTACCGTTTTGCCATTGTCGTATTCACAACACATGATATCCGTTCCATCATCGAGTTGTAAGGAGAACCATGACCACTTGTCCAACTTGACGGTCGCATCTGACCACTGATGGTCCATCCATGATCTACCAGTAACTTCGATGCGCTTCCCCTCAAAAAGGATACTTCCAGAAGTTTCCATGTCAGTCAGAGAATAATAGTAACTACCTCGCCCGCATACGGTAACGAAACCATTTCCATTCTCGAGAAGCATAGGTTTTCTTGACTCCAACTTTAGATCAACATAGCTCGTCTTTATATGAAATATATCATCACCAGTTTCTTCGATAATATTGTTCACAAATCCATGCATGATGATAGGGTCGATGTAATCTACGAACAATCTCTCACCGACGAAACTATCATTTGAAACGATAGATGCGTGTTGTAATTCCTTGTGATTCCTATTCAAAGCGATATTCGTCAATATCGAATGGGCAGAATATGCGTGGCGTCCTTTACCAAAAACTTTACCTAGCGGCAAGTTACTCAGATATGGTATTTTCGCTCGCTCAATATCCGCCCGAAATAGACAATCCATAAAACTGTATTTATTACCTTCAGCATCTTGCAAATGACCATTGTAATACCACCATTCTATGGTTGCGTCATGCTGCTTGTGATCTTCTGGAAATGAAAGTTTTTTTGGCTGCATAACTGCAATATTGTAACATACTATCTAAACTGGAGTGGTCTGCTGTTCGGCATTGGACGAGCCCTTAGACTCTCTACACCAAGGCAAAGTCCAACATCCTCCTATCTATATCGGCAGTTTTGACCTTGAAACTGACGGGGTCACCCAAAGTAAATTTCTTACCAGTTTTTTCTCCCACTATTGAATATGTTTTCTCGTCAAATGTAAAATACTCCTCCCCCAAGCTCGAGATATGGATCATGCCTTCAGACAGAGTCTCATCCTCTGCTACATATATACCCCACTTCGTCACTCCAGTTATCGTACCCTTGAAGGTCTGACCTACTCGCGTACTCATATACTCGACTTGCTTCAGCTTCTTTGAGGCTCGCTCAGCCTCAGCGGCCGATATCTCTCTCGCGGTCGAACTCAGGGCAATATTCTGGATAACTATGATATCGCGGTCTCCAAATGGTTCATTGTTCAGATGTTTCGCTAGAACTCGATGAACCAAGAGATCAGGATACCTACGGATAGGTGAAGTAAAATGTGTATAGAAGTTGAACGCCAATCCAAAATGACCGATATTCTTCGTAGAATATATAGCTTTCTGCATGGACCTGACCGCAGCTGTTCTGATGAGGGACTCATGCTGAGTATCTTCGACTTGATTCATGAGATCATTCAGGCTATGACCCGTAACTACACCATCATCAGTTTTCAATGTATACCCTAGGGCCTTCACGAAAGTTGCTAGATTCATGATCTTGTCCTTGTCAGGAACATCATGGATACGGTAGATAGACCCAGTATCTCGTGTGCCTTTCTTCTTTATAGAATCAAAGATGTATTTGGCAACTTCCCTGTTGGCGAGAAGCATGAATTCCTCTACCAGCTTGTGAGTGTCTAGGCGCATAGACCTGTAAATACCGATAGGTTTACCCGATGAGTCCAGTCGGAACTTGACTTCCTCTTGCTCAAACTCGATAGCTCCTTGGGCAAATTTCTCCTTTTTCAAGATCTTTGCTAGTCGATCTAGATCTACCAGAGCTTCACGATACTTCATCCCTGCCTCTACCGACTCAGCAGTCTGGATACCACTAGAATACTTCACAACCAGAGACGAGTCTCCATCTATCACCGCCTGTGCGGTCTCATAAGTAAACCTGTGAGTAGAGTTCATGATCGTCTTGCCAAACCAGCGAGATTGGATCCTGGCATTGCTATCCATGACGAAGATGGCTGAGAATGACAACTTGTCTTCGTGAGGATTCAAACTGCAGACATCATTCGACAGAACCTCTGGGAGCATGGGGATCGTCCGATCTACCAGATATACTGAACAACCTCTCTTTATAGCCTCCTTGTCTAGAGCTGTGCCTTCACGGACATAGTGAGAAACATCAGCTATATGAACACCTATCTCGTACGAACCATCAGGAAGTTTCTTTATAGAGACAGCATCATCAAAGTCCTTGGCATCAAATGGGTCTATCGTGAATGTTGGAGTATCTCGGATATCGCGACGCTTGGCGATCTCCTCCGCAGAGATGACTTTGTTATGTCCGATCTCTAGTGCCCCCTTCTCGACATTTTCCGGAAAACCAACTTCGAATCCTTTTTCCAAAACGATAGACTCCATCTCAACATTGTTATCACCTTTGTCCCCCAATATTCTCTCTACCTTACCTACTGGTAACTTTTTCGGGTCTACCCAATTCAATAATCTTACAAATACCTTTTGATCATTCTTCAGGCTCTTGGATGATTCTTCACCAATAGATATATTTACATACATTTTCTTGTCATCAGGAATGACGACGCAGTAGCCACCTTTTTCGAAAAATACCGTGCCAACAAATAACTCCTTGGCGCGTTCGATGACTTTGGTCACTGTCGCACTTTTTTCGATCCTACCCTTTACTCGATCTTCCTTGACCTCTATCTCGATCTTATCTCCATCCAGAGCGGTATTCAAAAATCCAGCTTCGATGAATATCGACTCTTTCTTTGGGTCGATATCGTCAACATAACCCGCCCCCTTCATGGTCGTCGATATATGACCTATAATAACGGTTTTCTTGGATTTTCCTTTTTTCATCACATCACTATAGCATATCGTCCTACTATACTTTCTCAACAACGACTGCTGTACCATATGCCAAGACTTCAGTGATACCCTGCATCACCTCGGTCGCATCATAACGCATACCGATAACAGCGTTGGCACCCATGTCTGTTGCGTGTTTTAGCATGAGACCAAACGCTTCTTCACGAGTCTTTTCACACAGATCAGTGAGTATGGTGATATTTCCTCCAAATAAACTCTGGATACCAGCACCGATATTCCCTACGATAGAACGAGATCGTACGATGATGCCACGAGCGAGACCGAGGTTCGTCGTAATCTTATACCCAGTGAGTTCAAATCCTGTTGTTGTCATATCATGATTGATCATAGTTTTTGTTAAATTATCTATTATGAATACTATTATAGCACCAAATTATGTACTGTAATTATATGACTCAAACAAAAAAGGTCCCACCGAGTGGAACCTTATCAAACTCTATTCAGGGAACAAAAGGGCACTAAGTAGTTCCCGAGCGTTATGTCATATAGGTCATAACTGCTTTTTTGGGGAGACAAGACTCATCTCACCGACCTTTATGTTTCCATGTAAAGAGAAACCCACCATTTCCAACGGTGGGTTTATTGAGTGTTGTTTCACTCAGAGACGAGAGTCTGTTGTGCATCCGTTCGGGGCGATTCCAATCGCTATCCGAACAACTGAAGGGCAAGTCGCAGTGGACGACTGAAGGTTACCGGGGTCACCTTTCGTTTGTCGACCGGCCGCAGAGTCATCTCATATGGTACCGGGATATGCTAGCTAGCAGCCTCCATTATAGCAGAAAGAGTGATAAGGCATGCTATAACAAAAACTCTTTTGCATCGTCATATACTTTGCCTAGTTTTTCGACGATAGGAGAAGAGAGGGATTGGCGCAACTGTGCTAAAACTTTTCCATAAAATAGCATTTTCTTGTCCATAGAAGAACCAAATGAGCTCCAGAATTTTTCTCCGTGACTTTTCTTGAGTTCCATGAGTGATTGCAAATTATGAATACTATCAGCCGCACAAATAATTAGCGCTTCGTGAGGCGCTTTCGAAAGATTATCAATGTATCTTTGCTTGCGCCATTCCCAGTTTTCTCTAAGTGTTTCTATGCTATCAGAACTAGTCTTTTCCTCAGTCAACGAGGTTACATATAGAGTTACACTGTCGCCAAATTCCTGTCTCATCTTCTCGACACTATACTCACCAGA
This sequence comes from uncultured bacterium, assembly GCA_903846945.1. Classification (GTDB taxonomy): domain Bacteria; phylum Patescibacteriota; class Minisyncoccia; order Phycocordibacterales; family PALSA-1337; genus C7867-002. The sequence continues at coordinate 7,286 of CAINCE010000021.1, read as the reverse complement.
GTCTTCGATGACATCATGTAAGAGTGCAGCGCAAAACACATCTTCGTGCTCGATATATTCGGCCGATATGAGTGCAACAGAGTATGGGTGAACGATATATGGAAGATTTAAGCCTATTCTCTTGTGGTCACGGTGACATGAAGTGGCAATATTGATCGCATGTTGAATTTTTGGTTGAAAAATCATAGAAAAATGAGTATACCGCACTTTGTGTATATATGAACATGTGGATAACGCATTTCACCAGAAAATTTCACACACTTCCAAAAATAAGGTACTGTACAAATAATCATATATAATTCCATTCCTGTTAGTGTCTCGCCAAAAGACCACTCAACTAGGTTCTAAAATTCGTGGGTCCCTGTCCAAGGGGGATTATTTTGATCTTATATATCGAGTGCTTCTTCCTAAACCAACCCTCTCAATTAGTTTCAACGAAACGAGACGAGAAAGGGCTTGTTTTATAGTTACCTCTGGAACATGTGGTAGCTTTTCCTTTATTTGCATGACAGAGAGTGACGATGTCGTATCAAATAGCGTAAAAACTTCAGTCTGTCGTCCTGAAAGCATCTTAGTTGGATCATCATTGTCCATGAGATCTTTTGCTCTCTTTGCCTGAACGAGGAGCGCTTCCAGAAAGAAATTCAACCATGGAGTTATGTTCTCATGATCAGTTTTGTGATTCTTTTGTGTCTGTCGCAGTGAAGTATAGTAGGCATCCTTTCTATCCTCAATAATTTCTTCTAGAGAAATATATGGTATATACTCATATCCCGCCTGAAGAAGTAACAGATTTGTTAAAGTGCGAGAAAGTCTCCCATTACCATCTGAAAATGGGTGTATGGCCAGAAACTCAAATATGAAATTAGCGATGATGAGAAGCGGGTGTAGCTTCTTCTCTCCGATCGCTTCATTATACCAGTGTAATACATCATCCATCTCCTTCTTCACGAGCCACGCTTCAGTTGGTTTGAATATAGTCACTTGCTCCCCTTGTTTATTGATGGCAACAATGAGATTTTCTTTTGCCTTATACTTTCCCTTGTGAAGCCCATCTTTTTTTGAATAATGTAGAAGAATCTTATGAAATAGTAAAACAGTGGATTCGGATAATCTCAAATTATTCCAATTATCGAATACCCTACCCAATAGATCTGCATACCCAGCAACTTCTTCTTCATCTCTGTTTTCTGGTGGATTTGATTTTAATGAATTCAAAAACCGCTCGACGGCTTCGTCATCCATCTTCGCACCTTCTATACGGGTAGATGCACCAGTACTGGTGATGATTACAGACTTCTTGAGCCTGCTCAATATCTGAGGGTTGATAGCCAATCCTCCACGCCAAAGACCCTTGAACTCGTCAATTTGGGTTATCTTTGAAAAGATTTCTGATGTGATCGGTATTCGTTTTTCGTATCTTTCCTTCATATATTTACGGTATATACGATTATATCTGATTATATATGCAAGGTCAAGTCGTGACTAGCACTGTGGTTCGATTCCTATTAGTCAAAAAGAAGATCCAATAAAGTATATTTACGCTAATTGGGGTCCCTGTCCAAGCGGTATTATAACTTTATTAGAATCTAAGAATTTTGTTGAGCCACTTTACACTAGCTTTGTAGCCATTAAATCAGAGTTGGTGCTTATCACGTAATAACATTATAGTAGGTAGATAGAATCACTAACTGGATATTCTATGTCTCTTGATATGAAGAATTAGGTCCACAACCATTTTTGTTATGATAAATATGACCGATAGATAGATCGTCGTTCTCGTGAGTGCCATAACTACCCCGCCGAATATCAAGATGAACTGTAGTAGCACAATCCTTTTGAACACATCTCCAACTAAGAGATTACCGACTTTCCTGCTATCGGCTCCTTCTGAGTCTACCAGCCTGACTAACGATGATCTTTCATCTCTACTAATGAAATTGAAAAAGAAGGAGTAGCCATGACTAATAAATAGAGTTATGGCCATAGTGATTAATTGCATGTACGACTGACTGAACAAATTCAGTCCTGTCCAACCGTCTCCTCCAGGAACTACAGAAAACAGAGCCATAATCACGATGAAGTGACCGAACATGAATCCTGCACACGCACTCATTACAACAAAACTATTAATGAGAAATGCTGTTTTGGAGGTGAGCTTGTAGAGGTATATCGATTTCAACAAGACAAATATTCCTATGATACCCGTTTCAAGCCAAAAACCTATCAAGAGTGAGAACAGACTCCAGCCAAAGAATAGAACTCCAGCCAACGGTACACAATTGGCAACTACTAACATGATTACTGAAGAATCAAACTTTTTCATGTTTTAGAATAATAATGCTATTCAACTAGTTATTTCATATCCGCTTCTATACCATCCCACCAACCATTTCCATTTGTGTCGCGCTTGTTAGGATCTGTTTTGACACACTTGGAGTTATACTTCTCGGCACCTCCACAAACCTCGTCCATGTCAGTCAGACCATCCCTATCAGAATCAATCATCATTGCCCGTAAATCCTGTTCAACTTGAGCAGCTGTCTTATTCGTCCCCTTCTTCGAAACACCCCAGTTTCGTGCCGGATTCACGATAAGTATTTTCCAAGAACCACCCTCATTTATAAATGAGATCAATCCTTGTGAATATCCATAACTATTTGCATCATCAGTCTTTACAGGATTTGTTGAATATATAGCTTGTTTACTATCTTTCCACATATTTACATATGCACTTTTATCAATCGTTGAAGTTTGTCCATGCAAGAATGATGCCATACCTGTAAACAATAGAGCTTCATCTGGTGCAACTTGCTTGTATGAATATCTATTATATGAAGCAACGTCTTTATTCTTTAGCGCTAGATTAACTTTGTCGAAAATTGACCACAGATCATTAAATGTCGTTTGTGTAGTTGAACTTACAATTGTATCACCCGACGCTACGGCCGATTTCGATTTACTTACGGTCATTGATGAATCTAGAGTTGAAGTTGAATTTGCGGGGACCACATATGTCGTGGCCGGCAACTGAATACTTGTATCAACAGGACTCTTTAAACATGATGCCTTAGATCCATCACTAACTGCCGTTCCGTTGCCACTATACCCTGTACTATCAACACAGTAATCTTTTCCACCAGCAACAGAAGGCGAAGAAATGGCGTAACTCGTACCATTAGCCAGACACGTAGGTGTCGTAGGAACACTCTTCAAACTAGAGATCTGGGAAGTAAAAGTTGGATCTATAAACATTCCAGACAAGCAACTATTCGCAACCGAGTAAGACATATTGTTTTGTCCAAAGTATAGTTCGGCCTCAACTTGCATACCATTGAGGGCTGACTTCATCTGTGCATCAGAACCTAAGTGTCGAGCCGTATTTAGAGATACTAAAACTACAGATGCCAATATTCCGAGTATTGCGATCAGTGGGATCAAGCAAGCAACGATAACGGCGACGACTATGCGACCAGTATGATGTTTTGACGGATCCGTGTAGACGACAACGCTATGTGCAAACTTATCATGAAGTGCCTGCTTCTTCTGGGTGAACCCTGCCATTATATAACCGATCATGACGATGAAGCCTGATATAATCTTGCCTATGGTCTCACGCAAAAGGATTCTACCAAAAGAAAGGTTTCCCATATCCTCCGACTTGACCGTGATGCCAACAAACATTTTGCCGAGAGTTGCACCTTTTGCAAAAGTCATCCAAGAAAAATATATCCAAACTATCAACATATAGATTACCGACATAGCGAGGTTTTCTCCGGTAAGAGAAACGCCCGCTCCTGCAAGAACAAAACTGGAGAGAAATTGCACAGCTCCTATAGGGATAAAGAGAATCAAGCTGTCTACCATGAAAGCTACCCATCTAATCCAAAAACCTGCATATTTGACAGTGGCCGGAGCTGAAACAGCGGCTGGGGGCGTGAATGGTGTCCCCGTGGTCGGTGTTTGTGTGGCTGGCGCTAAAGTGGTCTGTGTTGGCACAGTTGGTTTCGGTATAGTTGCTGCCAAAGCTTCTGTCGACACAACCACAGGACTCGCGGGACTAAGTGGATTCGCAATACTTGCTGAACTGACTGAACTAATAGGACTAGGATTGGCTGGATTTACTGGGACACTTTGACTGATACCGAGAGCAGAAAATGCTTCTATAATATCTGCGAGTGTCCACCCACCAGCGACACTAAGGTCATGAATTATTTTGTCCTTATTTGACCCTTGCGCTAACTGTTGCTTCACATAATCGAGCAGTTCTGTGTTTACCATGAAAATGTAATAAAGTTAATAATAGATTGTTAATAGTTTAATAATATTTACTGTTTCATAAACTTATACATTTATTATGTTTGACTATGAAAATATTTGTGAGCAACGATTAAATTAGAGGATATTTGTGGTCTCCCTGTTTCCAAAAGTTGTCCAAAATTGCTATCACCTCCTCCCCATTTGGTACTGACTTTAATGAGTAATATCCATGTACCGATGATCTACTATCGTGAGGTGTAAGTGATTCAAAGTTGCCTCCGAATTCACTGTATGTGCCAGTCAATGTAGTATAAAGGTAGATAGTTCGAGATTTCTGACCAGCCAAATCGTCGACAAAATTTTTGAACATATCAACTTTTTGTATATCAACCATCATGATTTTGATATACTTTGGTTTAAAGACTCCACATCTAATTACTACTTCTCTAGAGTTTATATAATATTCTATCTGCGACCACATCAGATACCTCCTGATAGGTAGTACGACAATCAGCCAAACAAATAGAATGAGTACGGGAGATAAAGCTAAAAAGTTTTCTTCGGTTGTGACTCGCAGGAACAAATACCCAGCAAGAAAACCAAAGATAACATAAGGTATTACACCTGCCATATAAGAAACGAACGTGGGTTTGCCTTTCCATACCATATCTGCACTATCAAATGTGTCGCCATTCATACCAATTATCATACCATATGTAAACTTGGATGACTCTATGGCCGCAAATTCTAGTTTTAAGTGTAGTACCCCCTTCTCCGAAGTCCGATTACTGGTAGTCCTATAGTGAAAAATCGACTTTTTCGTGGCTAGTATATTCAAAAGTTCAATTCCTGTTAGTGTCTCGCCAAAAGAACACTCAACTAGGGTCATGTTTTTCGTGGGTGACTAATGGGATTCGAACCCATACTGCGGCTTTCACAGAGCCGAGTGCTAACCATTACACCATAGCCACCATATTACGAACGCCTTATATCATACCTTATTATGGACTAATATCTAGGCTTCTCTTCCTTTATACCAGATAGATGGTTAGTTAGTCGAGCTAGGGCATAGAAGAGCGATGAGAGCCTATTTAGAAATGCGAGCGTTGTCGGAGACACTTTCACTTCCCCACTCTCTATACCACCGATCACTCGACGCTCCGCCTTTCGTGCCAATGTTCTCGAGACATCTAGCAACGCCGCCAATTCTGTTCCGCCAGAGATGAAAAAAGTAGTGATCGGAGGCATTTCCTTTTCTATCGCATCGACGATCGATTCAACCTCTTTCACCCGTTCTTCTACGATAGTTTTCCCCGCACCGGCAACCTCTGCCTGTATGATGAATAGACAATTCTGTGCCCAATCGATGATATCCGACATATTCCTACCATTTTGCTTCCATTCTAGACCTGCCGACTTTACTTTCACAATCCCCAAGAATGAATTGAGTTCGTCCAATGCACCCAAACTTTCTGTTTGGCAGGAACTCTTCGACTGGCGCTTTCCTGGAGCCGAATCGAACATCTTGGTTGTACCATTGTCCCCTTTTCCCGTATATAACATATGGTAAGTATAAAGTATTCAGTATGAAGTAGGAAGTATGAAAAAGGCAGATTCGAAGTTATAATGACAATATTACAAATCAACGTTAACAAATATCTAACATGGTCAACGAATTCAAAACTTTTATTGTGAAGGGCAATGCTATCGAACTCGCTATCGGTGTCGTTATCGGAGTCGCTTTCAATGCCGTGGTTAACTCACTGGTCAAAGATGTCATCCTCGGAATCATTGCCAACATATTCACTCAACCAGATTTTAATTCATTGGCCTGGGGTGCAGTGAAATGGGGCTCATTCCTGAACAATGTGATCAATCTCATCATAGTCGGATTCTCTATCTTCGTCGTTATCAAAGTCGTCAATAAACTAACTGGCGCCAAGATAGGTCAGGCTACAGTGTCTGAAGAAAAGAAATAGCTTTATGTCTTTCTATTGTGCGCGGGAGAGGAATTGCACCTCCACGCCTTACGGCATACGCACCTCAAGCGTACGCGGCTACTAGTTACGCCACCCGCGCATAGTTTTGTCAATACGAACTATCTTTTGCCACCTAACATGTCCACTATAGCTAATATCTTACATATTTTCAACTTTTTACGCGAAAGACACATGGCACAATTTAGCTTGTAAAGTCTTTGAACAATTTTGATAGCTTCACTTTTTGCATATTTTAGTTGTTGACAAGAATTACTTTTAGTCTTGGTAATGTGCCCTTTCAAACCCAATCGTATAAATAACTCGTATCTAATCCAATGTAGAAATTTCGGACTGGCAGAACAAAATCCTAGGTACCATAAAAATGACGACCTCCACCTAGGATCAAAATATGAATGAACGTAACCATCACCATCGAAAACTCCCCGTAAGAAATCAAAGAAATACTCGGGTGGAACAAATACCTTATCTAATGTTTTTGATTTAGCTGGGTGAATCCCGATTGAATCGAGAAACCGAACAAAATATACATCACTAAACTGAACAACATAATACTTCTTTACCTGCTCATCTGCTCGTGATTTCATAGTTATTGCATTATCGATATGCAATGCCATTTTGAAATTGGTAATTTGCTCAATGTCCTTAGATGTTAGATTTACATGCCTTCCATCCCTATACACACATCCATCCGTAACCAATAGCCCGCTCGCATAAGCAAAATCAGGTGACCATTCGATCTTAACTTTTCCTTTTGGTTTAGGACCTCGTTTTAACATTGATTGATATTTAACTAGTGATTGGCAATACCTGCTCTATTAAAAAACAGACCCCTTTGGTTCTGCCTTTTGAAATTATTCAATTGTTTTTCGCCTATTTCCTACAATTAGAATACATTTTAGCACAAATCATATTATTGTCAGCAAATCGCATAATAAACTACCTCGCAGCAAGCTGGCGAGGTATTAAGTGGAAGCTCTGCTTCTTTACGCAGCAAGCTGCGGAGTATTTACTCGTTTGTTCTGACTT
>CAINCE010000020.1 GCA_903846945.1 uncultured bacterium | reverse complement strand
CACACCAGCAATTACGTGGTGTTCTAGATCTGTGGAACGGGTAAGGTTCGCCGATCTCCGATTCCAGCTAGATAATAAAGCAACTATACCTCACTATCTATGAGGTTATTTATGTTGTTTTGTTTCAAGCTGTTTTCTGTACCTAAAAAGGTATGGAAGAATCGAAAAACTTCAGCCAAAACTTAATAGACGAGACAATCCAATGCTTCAAAGAAGAAGATGACTTGGAATTGTCCAGAGAACAAGCTAATGAGTATCTACGCTCAATGGCTGGTTTGTTTTTGGCGTTTACGGAGAAGCGTGTCGTCCCGATCGCAAATGCGACGGGCGGCGCGCTTCCGGTCGACACTAATCATGGTGACTTAACCCTAGGTGTTAGTAACACCTAGGATACGTTGCAATATGCACCATGATAGACACTATTAAATTTCTAATACCGATGGTTGATATCAACCTTGTTGAACAACTCAAGGGTAATCTTATGAGATTCCGAAAAGACGATTTGAAGACCGGAAAAGTGGAATTTGAATTTTATAGTAGCAACATCGAGCTTGGCTCATATCATAGGACAGTTGCGATAAAATCAACCAATGTCCCGCAAGGATTCTTTATTGAATTTTCAGCACCAAAATATGCAAAAGGCAACAATGTTGAGATGATTCATCCGCATGAGCTTCCGGAGATCATAGCGCGACTTTACGATGAACTATGCACCCATATGAATTACAAGCTCCTCCACTATTCCCTTTGGCCAATTTACAGGCTAGATGTCTGCTATAACTGGATATTCAAGGATGTAAACGAGGCTACCTATGCCATGGACTTTTTACGCAGGATCGATTTTCCAAGAAAGAAGAAATATATCTACGACACTTCAGTTATGTTCAAAGGTAGCGCATATACCGTCAAGTTTTACGCAAAAGGAGCTGAATTCGACGCTCATGATTATGACAAGGTAGAATCTGATCGAGCGGCAAGCTTGCAGGCGTGGGCTGATAGGATCGTCAGATTCGAGGTCAATCTAAAGAAGACTTACTTGCAGGACTTTTTCAAACTCGAAAAGGTATACCTGAAAGACATCACCGACGATGACAATATATTGGAAGTCCTCAAATACTTTCTTGAGAAAAAGGTCTTCTTCTATGTCACGGCAAACTCGATGACAGACGAAAACATCAAGCAGATACTATTCGAAAAATTCACCAAGACCAAAGCAACCAGACTTTACCAATTTTACAAGGATTATTACTTCAATGAGGAGATGAAAAATATGTTTCTGCGCGGTGGCTTGAACAGAAGCACTATCTACAGATACAAAAAGGACCTGAAACAAGCAGGCATTGGAATTTCCATTGAAAAATCACCGACAAGTCAGAACATTATAGAGCAATTGATCATACCATCTCCGACTTCTCGATTCGATTTGATTGATTATTCAATGAAGCAGGTATAAAATTACCCATCATGAAATACATCGCTTACTACAGAAAATCTACAGAAGCTGAAGACAGACAGCTATTGTCATTGGACTCCCAGGAACGAGAGGCTTTGTCGCTGGCTGAAAAGCATAACCTGACTATCACCAAAACATTCAAGGAAAGTATGTCCGCCAAATCATCGGGGCGACCATTATTCAACGAAATGATGAAAATGATCCAATCCGGTAAAGCCGACGGCATCATCTGCTGGAAACTGGACCGTCTCGCTAGAAACTTCATTGACGGCGGATTAATCATTGACCTGCTACAGCGCGGAGTGATCAAGGAAATACAAACTTCGGAAGGTGTACACAAACAAGGGGATGATGTCATGCTCATGGCCATCAAATTTGGCATGGCCAATCAATACAGCAGAAATCTTAGCGTTGATGTCAAAAGGGGCAACAGAGAAAAACTATCTCGTGGCGGTTGGCCCAATCGTGCCCCTCTCGGCTTTCTTAACGACAAAGCAACGAGAACCCTCGTCATTGATCCTGCTCGTGCAAAGTACATACCACGGGCTTTCGAGCTTTACCTCACGGGCTCTCACGGCTTCAAGGAAATTTCAGACATTCTTTACAGTGAAGGATTCAGAACTCGCACGGACAAAATAGCGGACAAAAGTTATATTCAAAGGATACTTTCATCTATTTTCTATACAGGAATTATGGAACGAGAAGGAAAATATTATCAAGGCAAGCATCAACCACTCATTTCAAAAGAAACATTCGACAAAGCCCAGGATGTTAT
>CAINCE010000019.1 GCA_903846945.1 uncultured bacterium | reverse complement strand
CAACACCACTACAACCTTCCTGAACACTAGTCTTAATGCTTCTACTCTCTACACATATACTGTAGCCGCCTATGACAACGCTACTCCTACCAATGTCTCTGCACAGTCATCATCTGTCTCTACGACGACGCTGGGGACAGTAGTCACCGACACCACCAAGCCAGTTGTTACTGCTTTCACCATCCCAGCCACCTTAGCGGTTTCATCAGTCCCCGCATCTGTCACCATATCCACTCTCACAGCCACAGATGCTGTAGGAGTAACAGGGTATCTCCTAACAGAGTCACTCATACCAACACCTACGACAGCAACAGCAGGATGGACTTCAACTATCCCTGCATCATTCACCTTCGCAACAGCTGGCGCCAAGACACTCTACGCATGGGCCAAGGATGCTGCAGGAAATGTTTCGAGTTCTAGGAGTGTGACGGTGACGGTTACCATCACGCAATCATCAGGAACTACCTTCTATGTCGTTCCGCCATCTACTACAGGACTTTCTACTCCTAACAATGGATCTGATTGGAGTCATGCATATCTAGGACTACCAGCTACACTATCGAGAGGTGCTACGTATTATGTGGCGAGTGGTACATATGGAGCTTATACATTCTTACCACTTTCAGGAACACAATATGTATATATAAAGAAGGCAACTTCCGCCAATGCGGGAAGTGTTGCTGGTTATCAATCATCGTATGGAACAGGAGAAGCTCTATTTACGTCTAGTGGCACGGTATGGAATATAGAGATGGCATATCTCGACGTTGATGGAATATATGGAGCTGGTTCATCAGCTGGATCGGCCGGTGCAACAACAGGTTCGTACGGTATACACCTAAAGAGTTCTTCTATGACTGATGGAGTTGGTGCTATAACGATGCCTTATGGTATCGCTGAAACCAATCTCAGTTTCCGTCACATGGAAATGGAAAATGCACCATGGCTAAATAGCAATGCTTCACGAGTTGTCTTCAATGATTCTAGTACCAGCAATAACAATACATATCAGTACGACTATATTCATGGTGGCAACGTGTGGATAGGCTTCGTTGCTGGCGGCACTTCCAATCATCTGATAGATCATAACTATTTCCAAAATACCGGGTCGAATAATTCATCTATACATACGGCCGGATTGACGATGGCGTCTGTGTCTAATGTTACGATCAGCAATAACGTATTTGAAAATATCTCGATGAACTCGGCTGCAGCATACATCGAACCACAGTTCCAGTCGGGTACCATCAATATCTTTGGTAATATTTTCAAAGCAACATCGAGTCTCTCTGGTTCCAGTTCAGGAGTCGTTGCTATTACCAGTTCGGATACCGTTACCAGACTAAACTTTTACAACAATACGATTTACAGCTTGAACGAATGCTTGTCAGCTTGTGGTGTATGGGCAGGAAACACGAGCGGTTCGAGTGTGTATGTAGCAAATAATATATGGAAAAACAATCCACTTTCCGGTGGCTGTAATGGTACTGCTGCAGTGATCGCTTCCAATTGTAAAGTCACATCTCCAAACATTGATGGGGGAAGTGTATCTTTCGTAAATGCGGCCGCTGGAGATTTCCATCTCTCATCCCAGACTAGTCCTGTGGGTTCCAATCTCGGGACACCATTTAACGTTGATCCAGATGGTGTTACTAGAACTTCATGGAGCCTCGGCGCCTACGAATACACCGGCACTACTCCAGTCGGAGACACCACCGCCCCAGTCATCTCCTCCTTCACCATCCCTGCCACAGCAACATCATTAACTATCCCTATAACTACCTTCACAGTAACAGACAATACAGGTGTAACAGGGTATATGATCACTACGACAAATACTGCACCTTCTGCCTCTGCTACTGGTTGGACTACTACAGCTCCTACCTCCTACACCGTAGCCGCTGCAGGTGCCTCTACTCTCTATGCTTGGGCTAAAGATGCCGCAGGGAATGTGAGTACGAGTAGGAGTGCGGGGGTGATGGTAACCTTACCAGTAGTTGGATCTTGTCCGACAACATATTGTAAGTACATAAAATCTTCTGCTTCAGGTAATGGTTCTGGTTCAGACTGGACTAATGCAGCTGCATGGTCAAGCTTTACTCCAGTTCGCGATACTACTTATTATGTAGCTGGTGGGTCATATGGAGCTAAGTCGTTTACGACGGCAGCCAATTTGACGAAACCGATCAACATTGTGAAGGCGACAGCGGGGAACTCCGGTGCAGTTTCGGGATGGAGTGATACATATGGCACTAGTCAGGCGGTATTTTCAGAAATAGGCATTGATGCAGACTATTTTGTCTTTGATGGTCAGACGAGAAATGCTAGCAATTGGGAGGATGTTGCAGGTTACGGCTTTAGAGTTACCGGACTTTCAGATCCGGCGACAGCGATTTATTCTGGTGGGGTTTCCTGTGCTCGAAATGTGACTATAAAATATGTTGATATAGGATACCCTGTAACAGATACGTATGTTAGGACAATGCCTGGGGGAGGTATAGCGTTTAGCGGTTCTACGAGATATTGTTCAGATTGGACGATAAGTCAGAACCATATTCACAATGTTCACCTCGCGATCAATGGTCATGACGCTAAAAACTTTCTGATCGAGGAAAATTGGATTGGTCCTAGCTGGAGCAAGGAAGCTATCCAGTTCCAGAACACGAATAGTAGCCTCCCAGTCAGTAGCAATATTACGATCAAGAACAATGTCCTGAAGAATTCTTGCCAAGGAATACCGTGGGATTCGACGGCTACAGGATGTACTGCAGAAATAGCCATTTATTCAGCGGATAATTTCCAAGTTTACGGAAATATTATATGGATGACTACCAACACTTTCCACACGGACGCATGTATAAAGATGGCTTCAGAAAATGCTGGTGGTCCATGGATAGTAAACAATTCACAGGTCTATAACAATACATTTGCAGGCATTTCACAGGGGTATTCATGTGCTGTTAAAGTCATCGCGGGAACGAATAACTTTATCAGGAATAACCTCTGGTACAATATTGGTTCTGGAATAGGGTGGGGCTGTTCTGGTGCTGCAACATGTTCGAATAATATACTCGCAAGCAATTCTACTCAATTCGTCAATGCGGCTCTAGGAAACTTCCGTCTAGCGTCTCCGACAGCTGCTGGAACGTCTCTATCTAGTCCGTTCAACATCGATCCAGATGGAAAAACACGTGGTGCAGATAATGTTTGGGACATCGGCGCCTACGAATACACCGGCACCACTGTAGTCGACACCACCAAGCCAGTTGTTACTGCTTTCACCATCCCAGCCACCTTAGCGGTTTCATCAGTCCCCGCATCTGTCACCATATCCACTCTCACAGCGACAGACAATGTAGGAGTAACAGGGTATCTCCTAACAGAGTCACTGACACCAACACCTACAGCTGCAACAGCAGGATGGACTCAAACTGTACCTGCTTCATACACCTTTACAACCGCTGGAGCCAAGACACTCTACGCATGGGCCAAGGATGCCGCGGGGAATGTTTCGAGTTCTAGGAGTGTGACGGTGACGGTTACACTGGGTCCAGTATCTACCAAATTCACCTTGAATCAGCAAGTTCAAGCTAATAATCAGATCAACATCAGATCCACAGCAGGTAACACTACCAGTCTAGGTACTCAGGCTCTGAATGCCATAGGAACAGTAGTAGGTGGTCCTATAGCCGCTATACTGAATGCCGTCTCATATAATTGGTGGCTCATCAACTTCTCTAGCGCGGCATGTACGGCGAACTCGACGAGCGCAACTTGCGGCTGGGTCGCTGAGGAATATCTAAATACACATGTTGCATTAGCTAGCCCAGATCCGACAGTATCCCTCTCCGCTCTACCAACAGCCATAACTTCAGGTCAATCATCAACGCTGACTTGGTCTTCTACTAACGCTATCGCTTGTACGGCTTCGGGAGGTTGGACAGGATCGAAGACAGCATCCAACTTACAAACAACCCTACCAGTTTCTCCAATAGCCACCACTGTCTATACTCTCACGTGTACAGGTGCATTAGGAACATCACCAGCGACGGCTAGTGTCACGGTCACGGTTGGAACAGTGAGCTCAGGACGCAATTGGTTTGTTAGACCATCAGCTATAGGTAATGGTTCTGGGTCAGATTGGAACAATGCGGCGGGACCATCTACGATCTCGAACATAGCCGCTGCAGCGGGAGATACGATATGGTTAGCAGGAGGAAATTACACAACAGCGATAGCATATACAAAGAGTGGAAATGCCTCTGCGCCGATATATATAAAGCATGCAACAGTAAATGATGCAGCCGCAGTCAACGCCGCAGGATGGTCATCTGTACCGAATAATACCGCGGTCTCATCATTCCAAGTAGCGGCAACAGGTGCGCAAGATCAGGCGATAATCTTGATCTCCGGAAGTTATGTCACTCTCGACGGGAATACCCCAAATGGATCATATGGTATCAAAGTTACCATGGGAATGGGAGCCGGGGCGGCATGGAATGCATTTATTACTAGAGGGAGCCACATAACTATTACTCATACCGAGACGCAGGGACCGATCACTGTTGCTAATCAGACACAAAATGCGGGAGCAACGGCTCGATATCTAGCGATGTATGGACAATACAACACTTCAACTTACAATTATGCTCATGGAACGACCCAGTCATACAGCCTTAATGGCAGTAATGACATGACTATCGACCATGATATTATCGTAGACAATGGATGGCATAAAGATGTTTCTGCCTACCATGATGATGTTATGGAGTACACAGGGTCTGCTCGTTTGACGTTCCGATACAATACATGGCAGCACTGGCATGCAGAGGGTATCATGGCTTGGGGAGGATTCGGTCAAGCAGGGACTATCTGGATGTATGGAAATATCTTCAAAGATACAGGTGTATCAGTTGTTTGGCCGTCAAATAATGATCAAGGAAACGCTTCGGCTGCGGGCCCACGTGGACCTATTTACTTCTACAACAATACAGTCATCAATGGATATGTGTGTCTCGATCAGAGTTCAAACAGAGCTTGGGCATCAGGATCAGTGTCTAAGAACAACATCTATTGGGGAACGGACGTGTATGGTGGTCCATGGAATTGGTCCAGTGGTGTCACTAGGGATCATGAGTTCGGATCTACGGTCAATCTAGCCGGTACTGGAGCAGGTACGATATCGAACGGTTCAAATCCATTCGTGAATTTTACTGGTGGTGACTACCACATCGTCGGGACAGTCGGAGCGACGTACCCGAGAAACAAAGGTGTTGCGGCGACTGCCATCAGTGGTCAAACATTGAATATCGATCGGGATGGTACATCCCGAGATGCAGATGGGTTGTGGGACATCGGTGCTTACGAGTTCCATTAGAAATCTAGCAGCCATCTATTGTATGCAATCAAAAAGAGGCAAGTGGCCTCTTTTTGTTGGGAATGGCAGTATCGTGTAGTGCGAATGAGACGGATAGTGCAGGTTGTTGACTTATCTGTAGGGCGGTATTGCAATTTTTCGTCGTGAAAAATGTGTGGTACAATATATAAAGTCAAAAAAAGTCCAATAAGTGGCTTTAATTAACAAGTAACCATTAATCAATATAATCTAGTCCATAAAGTCAAACTTTTGACTTAATCACATGAAAAAATCAACAGTAACAATAGTCATCGTCATCATTATCATCATCGTAGGTATCGTAGTATTTGGTCGATCTTCGACTTCTGTAGCTCCTGGAATAGTGGGTAATACATCAGATGTAAATCCATCTGCCACGACTACTCCTAGTACTCCAGTAGCATCTAGTGAAGTCACCAAGGTTTCATCAAAAGTTTCCGCATATGTAAATGATGAACTAGGTTTTTCTATCAAATTCCCATCGACTTGGGAGAAGTCAGATAGTTCAAACGGAGTATCTCTCATCATGCCCATCGATCAGACACAGGTTTCGACAGTTGCAAAGCTCCAAGCAGACATAACAGTCTCATCTGGTAAGTGTACATTTCCTCCTGTAACAACAGTCAAGGATAGGGGAACACTCGCCGTTGGCGCAGACACACTAAATATGATCTCTATGTCTAACACTGTTCAGGGTCGCAATTATTTTAACCGAATGTACTCTCTCGAAAAGTCGGGCATTTGTTATGTATTTGCATTCTCATCAATCACACAGAGTCCTACAGTTAAGAATCTCACTGGATCTAACTTGACTCAAGCTCAGAACAACAACAAGGCGATGGTAAATACCGCTGACACTGCATTTACTGATATGGTAAAAACATTTGCTTTCGTCACTGGTCCCCAAGGCAAGGATGAAACAACAGTAGTTCCGACGAAGAAATAAATAGAAAATAGATTTAAGAGATACGATTTAGGATTTAAGATAAATCGCACCATTCTTAAATCGTAAATCTTAAACCATAAATCCATGTCAAAAAAAATACTCATTGTAATACTCGCTATCGTTGTTATCGCCGGCCTCTATGGTATGTCGACTTACAATGGTCTCGTGACACTAAATGTTGCCTCCGATACGCAGTGGAAGCAAGTTGAAACCCAATATCAGAGGCGTTTTGATCTCATACCCAATCTAGTCGAGTCTGTGAAAGGTACCATGAAGCAGGAGACTGCCGTGTTCACAGCTATCGCTGACGCTAGAACGAAGTACTCAGGTGCTGTCACTGCTAACGAGAAAGCTGCCGCTGCGACACAGGTCGAGGGTGCTCTCGGCAGATTGCTCGTGATCACTGAGAATTATCCTACCCTCAAGTCATCAGACACAGTTACTTCACTCATGTCCCAGCTCGAGGGTACAGAGAATAGGATCAGTGTTGAAAGGATGAGGTTTAACCAGTCTGTCCAGGATTACAATCTAAAAGTGATGCGTTTTCCAAGTTCTATCGTCGCTTCATTGTTTGGCTTTGCTGAGAGACAATACTTCAATGCTGCACCTGGTACAGAAACGGCTCCTGCTGTGAAGTTCTAATTATGTTTACAAGTAATGCAGATGTTGTAGTTCAAGGGCACGGATATTTTTCTGCCCTCCTACGCTAAAGCTTCGGAAGGGCACCTGTAAGTGGCCTGCGAAGCCTTGGCGAAGTAGGCTGAAAAATTCCTCGTGTTCGCGTCAGTCACGCTCACAAGTCCCTTGCACCACAACATCTGCATTACTTCAAATATATGAAGAGTCCGTTCACAATAATAGTAGCCATATTAGTTCTGCCATTTATCACTATGGCCTACACTAGCCCTGGAATACCACAGGGCTATGTTAGTGATTTTGCACACGTTATGAATGCTAGTGATATTCAGACAATAGATAGTAAATTGACAGCATTTGAAGGTTCTACAGGTGATCAGATAGCGGTAGTGACAGTCCCGACCATAGGCAATGATGAAACTATCGAGACTTATGCAACGAAGCTCTTTGCTGAATGGGGTATCGGGAAAAAGAAAAGCGACAACGGAATACTCATACTGGTTGCGACTGCTGATAAACAAGTACGCATAGAAGTTGGATACGGTTTGGAAGGAAATATAACGGACATCGTTTCCAATAATATCATTCAAAAGGTGATGATACCGGCGTTCAAGACGGGGGATTACTCGGACGGCATATCTGGGGCAGTCGATGCGGTGACTGGGGTTATCAGCGGTTCGGCTGATGCGACACAATATCTATCTGAAAAGTCGAACAAGAGTAATACGAATGCAAATAGTTTCGAAGTGAATTATTTTGCCTTGATATTCGTTGGTATCATGATCTTGAACATTTTGGCGCGAATTCTGGGCAGGACCAAGTCGTGGTGGTTGGGTGGAGTTATAGGTGCTGTGGTAGGATCTATCATTGGACTGATCTGGGGCTTTATATCCGTCGGTATAGTATCTATAGTTATATTGACTATATTGGGACTCATCTTCGACTACTTCGTATCAAAGAATCCTCCTGAATCGGGAACTGGAAAAGGTGGTGGTGTATGGCCAATATTCTTCGGAGGAGGAGGGTCTGGTGGTAGTGGTTTGGGTGGTGGCTTCGGCGGATTTGGTGGTGGGATGTCAGGGGGTGGTGGCGCTAGTGGTAGGTGGTAATAAATGAAAAATTGAAAATGTAAAATGGAAAATGGAGGGTTCGCATAGTGGTCTAGTGCACACGCTTGGAAAGCGTGCGTGGGGCAACCCACCAGGAGTTCGAATCTCCTACCCTCCGCATCTGTGTTAAATCACCATTTTTGGGTGCCAAAGCAAGCACCTGATATGGACTTTTGAATTGATAGTTAGCCACATTTTTGTTTTGTACATAAGCGTTCGAAAGTAACTTTTTCAACATATTTCGTTTTTCTTGTTCATCCACGAGCAAATATTTTTCCGCGGCTCTACTACCTTCCAGAAATACATTCTTGATCTGTTCGAGAGTAACTTCGGAGACACCACCTTTTGCCTGAATTTCCTTGATTTGGTTGTTAAGTGTTGCTCTCTGGTTTTCGATTTCAAGTTTTTTCTGCTTGTAAATATGCTCTGCAATGAGTTGTGAGACATATCCATCAACGAGTCTGGATTCTTTGTCTGTGAGGGCGTTTAGTTCGTTTGAGAGGGATTCCTGTGAAGACTTGGCATAGTTATTCCTGTCAGCATTTCTGGATTTGTAGGCTTCGTAGCTAATCTCAATGATTTCCTCGTCGAATTTCAGATTAAGAAACATTTTTGACAACAGTTGGTCAACATCAGTATTTTTCAGATAGGTTTTGTGTTCATCGCAGTTGCCCTTGCCGTTAGTGCAGTGGTAGTAGATGAAGCCTTTTTGAGTTTCAGCGGTTAGCATACAGCCACATGACGCGCAGGTGAGGAATCCTCGAGCTGAATAGAAATGCTTCTGAGGCTTGGGACTACTTTTACGATTAAGGATTTCCTGTACTTGGTCAAATAGGGTTTGAGAAATAATTGGCTTGTGTTTACCAGGATATAACTTGCCATCTTTTTCCATGAGACCGACGTAAAATTTGTTTTGTAGGAATCGGTGTATCTGGCACTTTTTCAATCTGAAACCGCCCTTGGTCCTCAATCCTTCCTGGTAAAGAATATCTTCAACCTGTTTCAATGTGTAAGCTCCGGTTGAATACAATTCAAATATTCGTTTAACATATGGCGATCTTTTCGCATCAACCTTGATCGTTTTGTCAGCTTTGTCATTTTTGTAACCGAATGGAGCGTAATTAGGCCATTGACCATTTTCTAGTTTGGTCCTGATGCCGCGCTTTACATTGGTACTCAGATCACGAATGTACTGATTGGCCATGCCGAAATTTACGGCGAGAAGTAACACATTGTCAGTCGGTAAATGTGTCGTCTCGTATGTACGAATTTCTTTGATAACGCCTTTCTGAAGAAGATCAATAACCTTGCCGCCATCAATGAAGTTGCGAGCTAATCTATCGAGCTTCCAGCAAATGATAGCGTCAGCCTTGCCGGAGGTGATGAGCTTCAAGACGTGGTTGAATACAGGACGACCTTCAGCCTTGGCGGACTTACTTTCTTTGAATGTACCTGTAACTTCAAGATTGGCATTCTTTGCAATAGCCATTAACTCCTTTTCCTGAGATTCAAGAGAAAGGACTTGACGATCTTCGGATTCAGTGGATTTTCGACAGTAAAGAATATATTTCATGATTGGAATTTTACGCTTTGTTTTTGATAAAGCAAATTGTTAATAAATTGGTGATAACTTTATTGTATTTTTGATGACTTTCTCATTGTTACTTTCTTCTGATATGACTGTATAGATAAACCAAGAGGGTGTCAGTATAGAGATTTTTCTCGTAACAGATCTGTATAACCAGTGATCTTTAGTTTCTTTGTTACAGGAACTACTTCTGGAGCCTCGATGCGCCCGGCACGCCGCTGAAGCGGCGGCACGGGCGCAACATCGAGGAGCTCATATGGGAATAGCTTGATGTTGTGTTTGGATAGCTCTTCAACCAGTTTGTCGCTATTGGTAACTTTGAGTGAATACTTGCTACTTTTGTAGAATTTCTTGAATTTGTTCTTCTCTTTGCATTTTGCTTTAGCTCTAGCTTCCCATTGTCTCTTTTGAGCCACGTCAAATCGTCTAGCAACCCTCAATTTACCTTTGAGGTGATATATATCCTCACGCTTGCCATATATTCTGATCTTCTTTTCAACCAGTAGACCTCTGGAATTGCCCCAGAATCGACCGACCTTTTCATATTCTTGAGGAACAGCCTTCTGTTTGGATTTTTCCATATAGGAAGTCAGATAGTAACCGATTGAACCTTTGGCTCGAATGGCCCTGACTTCAGTGCCGGCCTTCAAATGCTTCTCATCATTAGAGCCGACAATCCGATACCAAGACTGGACTACATCTTGATGTGGGATTTCCTTGTCAACGAGAATATGAAAATGTGGTGCGCCTCTTTCTTGGAATTCAAGTACCCAGATGTATTTATAACGATGATATCTGAGCCATGAAAGAAATGTGTGCAGGTGGCTTTTAACAGTGGCGCCGTCCATTGGGTAATCTTTCGGATATGTGAGAGTAATGATCACTTTCATTAGATGTCCGGTATTTCTCATGAAGAATTTGCACCTCTTGCTTGCTCCAAAACTGTATTTCTTGATTGATCCTCTTTTCTTTCTCTCTTTTGTCGTATCAATGCGGTGCTTGGGCACTTGATACGCATCAGCAACGTGTAGGTCCTTGTCGTAGACTTTGATTGAAAGTACGGATAGGTAGTTATAGTTCTGCTCATCTGCATTCCATTGGCTGATCCTACTGTCAGTATATGCAACTGGTTCAAGGGAGCCATCCTTACAAGCCAGAAAACAGGTTGTGTCGTTCTTGGTATTCATTGGACTTTTGCAAACTCAATGAACGACTCGTAAAGATCAGCCAAGGAGTTTAGATATTCTTCAGCTTGTTCTGGTGTAAGCAAAACACCCCGCTTTTTGTAGTAAGCGGTTATGCGGTCTATTAAGTTTTTGTTGTAGACATTCGATTCGTTCATACCCGTTTTCGGGTACAAAAAACAGCTACGAAATGAAACTCAAATAACCCATTTGTATAGGGTTAAAATGACTTTCTTTTCTAGCTGGAATCAACGAGGCTAACCGAATTGTCCCACAGATCTAGACACCAATAGCGACTGGTGTGCAATTAAGCATTATCGGAGAGCTTTCTATACCTATCTAGTATTTTACACCTTGGAATTTATGATGCAAGGCAAAATGATAGATAGTGACGCCACCCGTCCCAACAGCACTTTCAATCGCAGGAAAGTCATGCGCGGCCGCTTGGCGAGGGCGCTAGGTAGGATAGGGACGGGCATATCCTACCTCAGCCCTAATTTTGTCTGTGACGCGACTTTAACGCACACACCCGTACTGCTTCGCGCTTTCCCACAGTCTGTAACACACAGACAGTGGGGCGCTACGCAGTACCGATGTGTGCTAGTCGCGAACAAAGTCCGTGGTGACGGGCTGAGGTAGACATGCCCTTATCTACAAGCGTCTCACGCATCACTTTCCGAAAGTGCTGTAGGAGTGGGGGCGAAGAAACCGCCACTTTTATCAAAAGTGTGGTAATATATTTGCATCATGAAAAACTCTCAAAAAGGTTTCGTTGCGCCATTATTAATAGTAATTGCGGTGTTAGTTATAGGAGGTAGTATTTATTATTTTTCTCAAAAAGCAAGGACTCCTCAAGTTCAAAACACGCTTGATAATATGGTGCTTTCAACACCTGATCAGACCCAGGCACAGAGTACTTCAGTCCAAACTCAACCAAAGGTCACAAGTATTCAGGTAACCGCAACACTTACACCAAGTACTAGCCCAACTCCAATACTCTCACCAACCCCTACGCCAACACCGACTCCTAAACCAAAACCAACTCCCTCACCGATTCCTGTATCGAAAAAACTTATTGAAAAAGAATTTTATGTGGATGTATTTGCTAATTATGATGTTACTTTAAATATTTTTTGGAAAATTGGTTCTGCTGATTTCATGATTACGGATCCAAATGGATTAACAATCACTAAAACTAACTACGAAGAAATAAAAAAGTATGGAGTTGAATGGATCCCAGAACCGTCTAGTCTGCTTATAAGAGCTCATAATCCTGTTTCGGGTTATTGGAAAATTACAGCAACCAATCTCACTACAGATTTTAGTGATTTCAAAATTTCAACATCCGGCATTGGGGAAAATAATATTTTCTTTAGTTTGATAGCGACAAAAATTTCTTACTCTTGCACCGATAAACCTTTAATCGTCGGCAGTGTACACGGGCCATATAGCGTCAAAGGCATTACCATCAGTGGCATGGTTCTTAATCAAAAAACCGGTGTTGAGAAATCATTTAGTTTGTACGATGATGGCTCATCCGTGCATGGCGATCAATATGCAGGAGACGGACGTTATTCCAATTATCTGTCAGGATCCTTTGATAAGCCTGGCGATTATCGAATCAGTATGACCGCTGACAATATGAACGGAAAAGGAATGACAGTCGTTCCAGGCGATTCACCTGATTTTGTGTCCAGCTTTGGTTCTACACAGGTTCAATCTCAGGCAGTGCCAAAGTTCACTAGAACGGCCACCATAACGATTGGATGCTTTTGATTCTGCTTTACTTCTTTTATCACAATGTTCAAAGAAAATATAAAACAATTTTTCGGGCCATCTTGGAAAGGAATTGTCGTAAAATTTATTTTCGGGCTTGTTCTTTTTGTCGCTATAATTTTTATTCAGGCAATGATTTGGAATATTGCTGACTACTCGGCTTCTGGTTGGCCGTTTTATTTTTCGGAAAGTTGGGGACCTTGCCCGCTCAATACCATGTGTGATAGGAGCAATGCACTTGCGTTAATCGTCGACATAGTTTTACCGTATTTTGTCGTATGTCTTGTTGTGTTTTTATTCAGGAAAGTAAAAGAAAGAAAATAATTTGCCTCCAAAGAAAAACGTGAAATTGTTAATGTACGACGGAGCCGCTCCGAATTTATTAACCCTTACCATGCGAGTCGCGCTCTGCGCAGTGAGCAAACCCCGTTCGAGCTATTTTAAGTAGCGCCACCACCCCATCGCCTTTTCCGTGCAGGAATGCGTGAGTCGCGAATACTCTTTGTGGTGACGGTCTTTTTATATCCATACTAGACTTAAAGCCATTCGGACATCGTCCCAAGCTCCCCGCAATTTCGCAAGAAACTCAAAATCGTCCAAAAAAGGCGAAAGTTGTCGCATGAGTGGAGGGCAGGGCGACATTCCTCCCCTGACCCCTCCTGTCGCCCTGCCCGCATCTTTGTTGGCGTTTTGGGAAATTTTTGAAAT
>CAINCE010000018.1 GCA_903846945.1 uncultured bacterium | reverse complement strand
TATATTCACAACATCTGAGTCGAAGTCAGAACAAACGAGTAAATACTCCGCAGCTTGCTGCGTAAAGAAGCAGAGCTTCCACTTAATACCTCGCCAGCTTGCTGCGAGGTAGTTTATTCAAAAGAAAGGACAACGTATGATAGTAAATATCCGTAAAGATGGAGATCAGTACATGGCCTACTTCATAGAAATGAGAAGGTTGATAGGGGTCAATCAAATGGGGGCCGACATCATTAACTGGTATTTTAACCTTGGAATCGATAAAGACCAGATTTCACATAGAATAGTTAAGTCATACTGTATACCCCCTGAAAATGCGGTATGCGATGTTACAGAATTTCTGAAATCGATCAATCTAGAGCTCCAACCTAGCCGATTCAATGACACCGACCAAGCTGATGTTCATCTTCCGATCGGTATCGAGCTTGAAATCACTTCAGCGTGCAATTTGCGCTGTATACACTGTCTACAATCAAATTATAGTGCACTATATATCGACCTAAACAAAGCGTATTCCATTATAGACACGATAGCGTCTGCGGGAGTATTTGAGATCAGTATAATCGGTGGTGAGCCATTCAAACATCCATCAATATTCGAATTATTGAAGCATGCCAATGATTCCGGCCTAGCAGTTGGTCTAACTACAAATGGAACACTCATCAAGAAGCGGCAGATACACGGAATGGCTAAAATGAAAAACTTGTCAGTTGCTGTGAGTGTTGATGGTATCGGAGAAGATCATGACCACACTCGAGGAAACGGAGTGTTTATCAAAATAGACCGTACCATTCGGAGAATGCTCGACTCGGGTATAGAAGTTGAAGCAATGTTCACTGTAACATCTTATAACATCGATCGTTACAAACCTGTCCTTGAATACTGTAACGAGTTAGGCATCACATGTAACTTCAATCTCTTTAAACCATTCAAAATTGGACATGTCGCATTAGTACCTAATCCTCAGCAATTTTTCGAACTGATATTAACCTTGTTTGAGTTACGAAGTCAAAATAAAAGCCAGATTGGTTTGTCGAACTCCGCATTAGTCGGTCATCTACTAGGTTTACCTCCTAAAAATGAATGCCGGGCTGGTCAAGCTGGACTGGTCATCGATGTTCACGGACACATGCTGACATGCCCATCACTACTGTACTGTGGTTATTACAAAGAAAGTGATTTTCCACTTTTTGACGAAAACTTTATCGAAACATGGAGAACGCATCCATTATTCACTGGGTTCAAAAGAAACGGGCTTCGTGGCTGTCAGGCACGATCGTACATTTTTTCGCAAAATGTCAGCGGCGGAGACCCTTACGATCTAACATCATTTATAAATTTTCTTGAAAAAAGGAAAAGGTTCTAATATGGAGGGTCACATTTTACCGGATGTGGCCCTATTTTTATTACCCACCATCTCCCCGATCTTTCCGAGCACATATTCCCCTTCCTCTTTGTAAACATGCTCGCCTAGCGTCGTTTTTTGAGCGACTTCTCTGCGTAGTTCGGACTGTTCTATCGGCTTGCCGAAAGTTAGTATGATCTTCCTGCGTCTCATGAGAAAGTCTCGCATAGATAACTTGTAAGCACCAGATATACCGATCGGCACTATAGACAACTTGCACCGTTCTGCGAGATACGCCATCCCTCCGTGCGCATGCTGTATCGCTCCGTCGCGCGTAATGCGTCCCTCTGGAAAGATAAATAGGTTCTTCCCCTCTGACAATAGACAGATGTGATTCATCAGTGACTTTTCGTAATCTTTTAGACCAGAATATGCTGGATGAGCTCCCCACAATTTGAAAAGTGTTCCACCGTATATGATCTGTTTCCATCCACTGTTTTTATAAAAACTCTGTAATCTAGAAGTATAGAATATAGGTGAAAATCTCGACCAGAAAGGTAATGATGCTGGTAATAGTATAGGATCGAGTTCACTCGAGTGGTTAGAGGCAAAGATCACATTCTGGTGAATTTGGTACAGATTTTCTATGCCCCGTATCTCTAGATGCACGAAAAACTTCAGGATCAAACGAGTCGGTATCCAGATGATCTTTTGCAATATGAGTGGACTCAGATGATATATGCTATTCATAGGTATCATGAACATGATAGCACAGATGGGGGCAACATTGTTCCCTCGTTATGCACAGTTAGTCACTGCGCAAAGTTTGGAGCCAAAGCCCGGGATCGAACCGGGGACCCTCGCTTTACGAAAGCGATGCTCTACCAACTGAGCTACTTTGGCGTAATTCCTGGAGCCGACGTCCGGGATTGAACCGGAGACCTCGCCATTACCAATGGCGTGCTCTACCAACTGAGCTACATCGGCACTACTACGCTCGCTGCGCGAGCTTCGAAGTGCAGGCACAACTGCACAATATAC
This sequence comes from uncultured bacterium, assembly GCA_903846945.1. GTDB lineage: Bacteria > Patescibacteriota > Minisyncoccia > Phycocordibacterales > PALSA-1337 > C7867-002. The sequence goes on along the minus strand of CAINCE010000018.1, from coordinate 192 downwards.
TCGAGCTTCGAAGTGCGGGCATTTTCAAACGTGCCCAGTAAGAATAGACTATTTAACCACTAGTGTCCAATTAAAAACCCAGCTTTCCTAAACAGCTATGTACTGGAGCCGTATTTTGAGATTTTGTCTGTACACGATTTGAATCGAAATCTCCGTATTTGAAAACAGGTTTTCTTTTTAGTCCAGACTCTG
>CAINCE010000017.1 GCA_903846945.1 uncultured bacterium | reverse complement strand
TACGGTGGGAGCTGGTTTTCCAATCACTCTGACTGCCACTCCTACAGCTAGTTCAACTTTCACTGGTTGGAGTGGGGGAACTTGTTCAGGTACATTACCAACATGCACATTCACACCAACGGCGAGTGTATCTGTAACGGCAGGGTTTAGGGCGACGGTGGTAGAGTCAACTCTCACTGTCACTAAGGCCGGCACGGGTACAGGAACAGTTTCTGGTGGAGGTATTAATTGCGGAAGCACTTGTTCTGCGAGTGTCGCGAATGGTACCCCAGTCACCCTCACCGCAACTTCTACAGCTAGTTCAACTTTCACTGGTTGGACTGTAGGGCCTTGTGCAGGATATGCAACACCCACTTGTACATTCACACCAACGGCAAATATATCTGTGAATGCGATGTTTAATTTGACGATTGCGTCTAAGGCCGCACCTAGCAATCTTACCGCGGTGCTAAACACGTCCGGCCAAGTCGATCTGACATGGGATGATAATTCCAGTAGTGAGACAGGATTTCAAATTGAACGAATTGTACCTGATGTCAGTTCGAACGTATTTACACTCATTCACACAACTGAACCGAATGTGATTACTTACATCGATAATCTCAGTAAGCTTAAAAGCATTCCTAAGGGTGAAAAATATCGATCCCGGGCAGCTTTTTCCGATGGAACATTCTCGGATTATTCAAACATAGCCAGTGTTACAAACTGTCTGAATATATCTGGAAGCGGACCGCGAAAAGTCGTTTTCATGCTTGGTGGAACATATGGTAGTGGACCGGAATCAACAAGCATCAGCATTGCCCACTACATGTCTATCGTCCAAAATATAATTAACGGTGGTTTCAGTTCGACTGAGCCGTTCAAAAGTCACATGAGTCAACTATCATTTTATGTTGATCTACAAAGTATTGATGAAACTGTTTTTCCTACGATAGAGGACTCTGTGGGTGACAAGGAGTACGCAGCTTCAACGGACGTGAAATTGGAAGGATCATCCAGTTGTGGTGAGAGTGGTGTTTCGGAATATATTTTTCTTTCAAGCAATCCGGAGTTGTATTTGGCGTATACGGGCTGGGGCGCTGACACTGGAGTAATCTATTTAGGTATTCCTAACCTCGAAAGAAGCTACTACAATATTCCCCTTACAACTATGCATGAATCTGGCCATGCCATAGGATGGCTTGCAGATGAATATCCGAATCCTGCTCAGGAGCTACGTGAATCAGACAGGACAGGTCTTGAAAATTGTTCCCTTTCACCATACTTGGATTTTAGGAGTTCTATTAACAATAGAATGTACGGGTCATATGAAAGTACGAGCACGGATGGATGTTGGGAGGGTATAAATTATGAGCACAGCCCATACTTCCGTCCATCACCTAGTAGTATGATGAATGATCAACACAAGGAGCCAAGATTCAATGTCATTAGTTGTGGGTATATCATCGCTAGTTTGAATGGTGAAATTATTGACCAAGATCATGCACAGTTACATTGGCCAGAGTGTTTACAGATGGCACAAAAAGGATATGTTATAGGTGATGGTATTCCTCCCATAGGACCAACTCCGACTATTGCAAATATTTCTTCTACAACATTGATTCCTGGGGACCCTACAATTACGGGGACAAATTTTTCGATCACACCTACTAATGCAGTTCAACTGACCAATCAATCAAATTCAAGCATCGTCTATAATATAATGAATATCGCAAGTTTAGACGGTAAGACTCTATCCTTCACTATACCGACGAGCACTTCTCCCGGTAAATATTCGTTGAGGGTAGCAGCATTTAATAGTAATTGGAGTTCTCCGATAACCGTGTCAGTGATAGCCAAACCAAGTACTTTGAGCGCTTCAAGAATTTCATGTTCTTATTCCCAGACGGGCATATATTCACCAGCCATAACATTATCTGCGAGTGGGTCAGCAACTGGTGGAACAGCTCCTTACACTTACAATTTTCAGAATGGCACAGTGCTTAGTCCTACAGCAAGATCACTTCCTTATACGACAAATATGCCGTCATTTTCCAACAATTCAGGGTGGTCATTGAGGGTGAAATCTACTGATGGGCAAACAGTAGCAGTTAATTGCAAAGCTCCTGGAGCTCTTGGACCAGGACTAACTGGCTCCGTTTATAACTCCTTCAACAGTTTCATAGATGCACTCACAAAGATATTCGGTATATAGAATTTGGTTGTGAACGGCAAGAATTATCGCTGACTTGACAAAGATACCAATAGTGCGGTACAATACTCTCGTATCCTTGTCCTTGAATCAGCGATAGATTGTTGTTCTTATGAAAACTTATGTTTCGTTAGCATTACTTGCACTCGTATTGTCTGTGTCTGGTTGCGCCATGCAGATAGGTGTACAGCGACCTGCTGTTGTGGTTGCATCGGCGCCACCTGCGACCGTTATCGTTCCGGACTACTACGTCTGGGACGGTTCGGAATATGTTGCATGGTGCAGTGCCAGCTGCCAGTACGTGTATTGGAGTACTGCGGGCTGGATGGTATGTAGTCCAGATGTGATGTTCAGGTTTGGTCAGTGGAATCGCCACTATCCCAACTGGCGTCGCGAATCTATACCTTATCACCACGGACAGCGCCCGCATCGATAATCTGCCCGAACCCAGCGTTTCTAACTGCTTCCCTTGTCCAGAGTGACGGGGGAGGCGGTTTTTCTTAAATTAGTAAAACCCTTCCAGTAATTGAACGTTTGTGTTCTAATTTTGCACTAAATTACATCATGTCGCAGGAGTACCATTTTTCGGCATTATTCTGTGGTGGGTTTTGACGTTTAGTCAACTTGATGATGGTAAATAGAATCGGCTTGCACTGGGGGTAAAATGTATGCGCGGGAGTTAACCAACCTGCATTAATAATATGGCAAGGACCAAGAAGCCAGAAGAGCCACAGGCTCCACAGACTCCTCCAACACCAGCCCCACAGGCATAAAGTGGTGGAAAAGAGTTAAAAAGAAAACCCGGAAATATGCTGGGTTTTTCTTTTTTTCCTGCAGAATATTCTAGCTAGCGCACAAAAGCCCCAATGAAGGGGCCTTTGTACCATAATGGTCACGCTCAGGAGAAAGATGCTGTAAATGTAAAGTGGTGTCCGAATTCAACCCGGAGGTTGAGAATTTAATTGGACCCGTGTATTTTTAGTTAAGGATCTTCCCCGAAAGCAACTGACCTATGACTAGTATAAGTCAGTAAATGATAAAGTCAAAGCTCCAGTCAGGGCAAAAAAGTTCATAACCTGTGCATAGTGCGTAACAAAAAGTGGATAAGTTTTTATCACACAGTTTTCTCTATTGACGGAAGGGGGGATTGTGTAGTTTAGCTATCTATGTCATTCCCGTGAAAACGGGAATCCATGTTCCTATCTCAATTAACTGCATGGATCTCCGCCTTCGCGGAGATGACAACAATAAAAGTGGGAATGACAAATTACTTAAACACACTTTTTCCAGGATATTTTGCATCTTTACCGAGTTCTTCTTCTATCCTGAGTAATTGGTTATACTTAGCAGTACGCTCAGATCTAGAGAGTGACCCAGTCTTTATCTGTCCCGCACCAGTACCAACTGCAAAGTCTGCGATGGTGGAGTCTTCGGTTTCACCAGATCTGTGAGATATGACAGCGGTGTATCCAGCTCGGTTAGCCATATTTACAGCGTCGATAGTCTCCGAAATAGTACCTATCTGATTTAGTTTGATCAGGATAGAATTCGCTATACCTGTTTTGATGCCTTTTTCTAGGCGCTCTATGTTTGTCACAAATAGATCATCACCGACTAGTTGGATCTTGTCTCCCAGCTTTTCTGTCATCAGTTTATATCCATCCCAATCATCTTCAGCCAAGCCGTCCTCTATAGAGATGATAGGGTATTTGGAAACGAGGTCGGAATAATACGCGACAAGTTCTTCTGAAGTGAATGATTTACCGTCTCGTTTCAGTTCATATTTACCGTTTTTGAAAAATTCTGTAGCAGCTGCATCCATAGCGATACAGATATCTTTGCCCGCTTCATAGCCGGCCTTAGTTATCGCCTCGACTATTAATTTTAATGGTTCTTCATTGGAAGATAATGTCGGTGCAAAACCGCCCTCATCACCAACAGTCGTAGCTAGGCCTTTGTCTGATAAGATCTTTTTTAATGTGTGGAATATCTCTGCACCGGCTCGGAGAGCTTCTCGGAAATTTGGTAATCCTACTGGGACGATCATGTATTCTTGGATGTCAGCTGAGTTCGCAGCATGTGCGCCGCCATTTATGATATTCATCATAGGGACGGGTAATTGAATGGATCTTGTAACATCTTTCGCAGTGGTACCCGATGAATCTTTTGTCGTACTTAACTCATTGAAATACTTGTAAAGAGGTTGCCCGTTCGCAACTGCAACAGCTCTCGCAAATGCTATCGAGACACCTAGGATCGCGTTTGCTCCCAGTTTTCCTTTATTTGGCGTGCCGTCTAGCTTGATGAGGAGGTTGTCGAGTGATCTCTGGTCGAGATCGCCACTGATAATAGCCTCTGCTATCGGCCCATCTACATTCCCACAAGCTTTTAAAACGCCTTTACCGCCATATCGCCCCTTGTCGCCATCTCGGAGCTCTACCGCCTCATGACTACCGGTCGAAGCGCCCGATGGAACAGCTGCTCTACCGAACGAACCGTCAGATAATGTTAGGTCTACCTCGACTGTTGGGTTACCTCTCGAATCTAGGATCTCTCTCGCTTTTATTGATGATATTTTATACATAATGGTCAATTGTAGCATATCGTGCTATTTTAAATATATGGCAGACAAAAATACATCCTGGGGAGCTATTGCTGATTGGTATGACGGGCTCGTAGAAGATACGACTGATTCATATCAAAAGAATGTCCTGATGCCCAATCTGATCCGTATAGTTGCGCCTCGAGTAGGTATGACTGTTTTGGATGTTGCCTGTGGTCAGGGGTATTTTGCGCGCGCATTTGCGAGTAATGGTGCGAATGTTATAGCTACGGATATTTCTGGCGAACTCATAAAACTGGCAAATGAACACAAAACAGATAAGTTGAAGCCTTTAAGTACGAATGATAGAGGACGAGGGCCCAGTAAGACCGAAGTTGTGAAAGGGAAAATAGAGGGAAAGATAAACAGAGATACTGGGCAACCGGTTAAGGGTAGTCTAGAATTTCAAGTCGCATCTTCCGACAAACTTTCTATTGTTAAAGATGGTTCTATAGATGTGGCTGTCATTGTTTTGGCGTTGCAAAATATCGAGAAGCTTTCAGAAACTATACAGGAATGCAGTCGTACATTGAAGGTTGGTGGCAAGTTGATCATCGTGTTAAATCACCCCGCATTTCGTATTCCGAAGAAATCCAGCTGGAGGTGGGAGGAAAATAATGGAATCCGCCAGCTGGCGGACAAAAGTCAAAGCTTGTTCTCTGCGAAGGCAGGGGATGAAGAATTGGGTACAAAAGATGAAGGAGGACTTGTCGGGAAAGAACAGCAAAAAATGTTTAGGAGGATAGACAGCTATATGTCTGATGCACAGATCCGGGTGGACATGACGCCGGGTGAAAAGGTTGCGGATAAAAAGAAGTTTACCGTTTCGTTCCATAGACCATTACAGTCATATTTCAAAGCTATCAACAAGGCAGGGCTAGCTGTTACTCGTCTCGAAGAATGGATCTCTCACAAAAAGAGTGAAAAAGGTTTGCGTGGGGCTGAGGAAGATCGTATGCGCAAAGAGATACCGATGTTTTTGATGATTGAGTCGAGGAAGGGGTAGTTGATTTGGCTGACTCATTTCAATATTCCACGATTATTCATGGCAGTGGCTATGTGAGTAGGAGGATAAATTCTATCTTGGCGAGTTAAGTCTTTTTAAAGTTAAATCCAATATATACCAGTAGTTTCGTAATTCTTTCAACAAATTTTCACCAGCTTTTGTTAGACTATAACATCTGCGAGGTGAACTGGTATCTTGTTCCTCATATTCATATGAAACTAATTTGTTCTTCTGTAATTCAGCAAAAATGAAATACAGAGTTCCTGCGGGTGAATGAAACTCAGTTTTGGAAAGTTTTTCCATGATCTCTCCAGCACGCATAGTGGGCATTGCCGAGTCGATAATTGTGAGTACAGCTAGTTCCAGCAAACCTCTGCGCATTTGTGTCATTTTCTTTGAAGTTGAAGTTGAAGTTTTGTCTTTCATATTGTTGGAATCGATTCTGTTAATGGTTTAAATTTAATAATTGCTATTCTATGAAGTAATGAGTTCGATTGGGACGAAGTGTATTCAAAGAAGTGTATCAAAAGAAGCGTATAAAAAAAGGCGGAGAAAAGTTGATGTGATCCGCCAAAAATTAGGTGCTACGAGTAATTTGAATTATTTGATTCTGACGCCTTGAATGATATACCAATATTCACGCGCGTGCAAACTTATAAGAAAAACTGACCCGCCCGCACATTTAATGGCTTAAAACCGAAGGCAATTTTTTAAATTGAAGAAATTCACTCAATATATATGAATGGTTTTCCAAAAACACTATATTTTGTTTCGTAAAAAGTGCAGGCGGGTCAGTAAGAAAAGTGGTTGATAAACTGATAAACTATGATGGTGTAGATGTGGAAAGCGACTTTACCAAACACTGTAAACCATTAAGTTCTGACAAACAATGAAATGTTGATACGGGGTTGACCGGGGTACTTTCTCCCGCCAAGACCCCACTTTTAAATTCTTTATGTGCCAAGATTTTGAAAAATATATCGAATACCGTGGCTTAACCACGTAAAAATTCTTGCAAATTTCGCCCAAATCTTGGTACATCAAGATTCGTAAATGGGGGGTATGGCGGAGGGATGTGAGGGGGAGGGAGGGTACGGCGGAGAGATGTGAGAGAGAAGGAAGGGGGACACTACATTTTGCACATACTCGGATTCAGAATCCTAACCACAAAGGTGACCAGTTGGTTGCCAAACCTCATAGCGATATGGGGTTTTCTATTATTTGTATTTTTATTATATTTAAATTTAACTCACCCCCTCACCTCTCTAATCCCTCCAACAGGTATCAAAGCCGTGAGACATATGAACCCGACGATAATGAATAGATTTGTATTCGAAGTGAAACACAGACCTACTATAGTGATGAGAGGCGCGAAGAAATATGAGAGCGGCCTCGTGATACGAAATAGACCTAGAGCAGCGGAGTCGCGCACAGAAACAGTCTTGAAGAAATAGGTTTCTATCATGATCTCAACTGCCGCAGCACCGATACGAGTGATGAGGAGTAATGTTGCCCACAACACGAGACTTTGCGAAGTGAAAAACGACAGAGAGACAGTTGCCAATCCCATTATGATAAATCCAGCCGCCATAATATTCTTCTGACCATATTTCTTGCCACCATATCCGCCGTCGGAGAGTTTGCCCAGTGGATACTGAATGAGAGGGAATGGAATGAGCATGATGACCAAGATGATACCTATATCTTCCCACCCAAAACCGATAGTTTTGTTTAAATAGATAGGACTGTAAACAACCATCCAAGAATAGAAGATTTGCAGGATTAGATTGGCAAAAAACAGACGAATCCAATTCTTGTTGGAATAGATGTGTTTGATCAGTTGGTGAGGTGAAAGGTGGATATAGTTTGGGTCGATGAATTTTGGAAAGTTTCTAAATACGAGGTATAGAAGAGGGAAGAGCATGGCCAATGCCGCGACATAGGTATTACGATAGTTGCTGGTGCCATTTATGAGCATAGAACCGATGAGCGGTGCTACGACCCAGGATGCATTTAAGGTTGCAGTATAGAGTCCGCGGACGCTGCCGACATTCGAACCTTCCGTATAGACCTCGAGAAATATGTCGAGACATAGACTGATCAACGCTATTATGGCAGTTTGGATGATGAATATGATCGTCAAGGTCAGTGCTGATGTTGATGCGACCATGCCGTAGAACAAACATATCTGGATGAGGATCAGACCTATTGTGGTTCTGTAATTTCCAAAATACCGAATGATTCCTGGTGCTATGAGATAGCCAAAGATAGATAGTGCTGCACCTGCCATGTATATGTAACTCAATGTATTCTCATCAGCAAATATGTTCAAAAAGCTCGAATTTGAATACATCGGTATAACTAGATGCAGAGTGTATATAAAGCCTATGACGGCGATAGTATAGATGATGTGTGTGCGAGGGGTGGTATGTGAGGACATGTGGGTAATAGTATACCAAAGATTTAGGATTTATGATTAAATCTTAAATCTGGCTAATATAAGCCATTGAACTTGCGTACAACATCCTAACATGTTAGTCTGGTAACACACATGAAGAAAGACATTCACCCAAAAAACTATAGACAAGTCATATTTGCTGACAATTCTAGCGGAGTTAAGTTCCTCATACCTTCTACTATTGAGACGAAAACAACCGAGAAATGGACAGATGGCAAGGAATACCCAGCTCATCATGTGGAAATCTCTAGTGCATCTCACCCTTTCTATACCAACCAGGAAAAGACTATAGATACTGCTGGCCGTGTCGAGAAGTTCAAGACTCGTCAGTCTAAAGCAGCAAAGAAATAGATTTACGATTTTAGATTTACGATTCATGAATGGCGTCTATTGCGTTTATTCTTAAATCCTAAATCCTAGATCTTAAATCTTTTTTATTATGAACCTAGATATCTACAAATCAAACCCAAAGACAGCTTTTCTAGCAGGCATGTACGAAAAGCTTCTCAAGGATGAGGCAGAAGTTCGTGCGATGGCGGAGAAAGATCCGTCATTAAAAGAGATGGCCGAAAGCGACCTCATCGGCATCTTGGAGCAAAAGAAAAATATGGAACGGCAAATGAAAGAGATCTTGGAAAACGACGTTGAGGTTGAGGAGAAACCAAATGAGATCATTCTCGAAGTGCGTGCCGGAGCCGGAGGAGATGAAGCGGCCCTATTTGCTGCGGAGCTTTTGAATATGTACAGACGCTATGCTGAGAATCGTGGTTGGACAACAAAGATCATCGATGAGTCATCGAATGATATCGGTGGATACAAGGAAGCCTCCATGGAGATCAAGGGCAAGGGTATATATGATGACCTACGCTGGGAAACAGGAGTTCATCGTGTTCAGCGAGTTCCTGAAACAGAGAAGTCTGGTCGCATCCACACATCGACCGCATCAGTAGCTATCATGCCTATCCGCAAGAAGTCCAAATTCGTCTTGAATCCTGCAGACCTAGAGATCGAGACATCCCGCGCTGGTGGCAAGGGCGGTCAGAATGTTAACAAGGTTGAGACGGCAGCACGCGTCATCCACAAACCTACAGGTATGGCAGTACGATCTGTCGCTGAACGCAGTCAGTCCGCTAACAAAGAAAAGGCTATGCAGATCCTATCTGCTCGACTAGAAGCGATGCGAGAAGAAGCTGAAGCAAAGAAATTCTCCGCCAACCGCAAAGGTCAGATAGGTACAGGTGACCGCTCCGAAAAGATCCGCACCTACAATTTCCCCCAAGATCGTCTCACAGACCATCGCATCAAGGAGTCATGGCACACATTGCCTCTCATATTGAAAGGGAATATCCAACCGATCATCGACGCATTACATGAGTTTGAAAAAAGTGGGAAGGAGAGTAGTACGGCGGCAGTAGAGGAGGAGTAAGTTGGATAATCATGATGCCCTTGGGTCCGGGATCTCCCTCGGCTCTCACTCGCTACCCGCTCGTTCGTCCTGGGCACCGGTTCGCCACCTCGCCTACTGGCTCGGTATGGCTCCGGCGTTCGAATCCTGATTCGCAATGTGCGCAGGCACATTGCTAGAGGTATTCGGATTCGGTGCGCGCTGTGGACGATGTTGGAACCTTTTTGATGTTAAATATGGCTATTTGACCATTATCCCCTAGATTATGGTGAGTTTCAAACCCAATCCAGAAGTAATTTTCTGGAGAAAAGAAAGGGTGGGATTCGTTCTGCCAGATTCAAAACGAGCCAAGTTTGACTGGGTAATGCCCAATTTCATTGCCAACTCTTTTTGTGTAAGTTTCTTTTCAATACGAGCTTTGACTAGCGCGTCATGAATCTTGAATTCAACCTCAAGACTATCGTATGCCTTTTTTTTGGCTACAAAACCGCGCTTCGTTCTCGCCATAATTCATTATGGCTCGAACTCCAGCTTGTTTTTCGCCTAAAAATAAAGCTTTCCTGGCAGGGTACCACGAGATAGTGGATGGGCTCTAAGTTCAAACAAACCCTTAGCTAAACTTTTAGAATCTGGCATATCTAACAGATGGCCATATTCTCCAAGAAGATGTAAACAATGTCTGACACGAGAAATCGCCAAATCATCAAGATTATTGATAAACTTATCAACTTTTTCATTCCAAAAAATTATTTCCATATCTGCATGATACATCACACATCATAAAATGCAAAAAAGCACTGAATAATGGTGTCCACTTTATGGGGTACATATCAGTGCCCTTGGGTCTGGAATCTCCCTCGTCCTCACTCGCTACCCGCTCGTTCGTCCTGGGCACCGGCTCGCGGTTTCTCGCTACTGCTCGAAACATCGCTCGCCGTTCGATTCCCACTCGCAAAGCGAGCAGTCGCTTTGCTCCCGGAAAAATAGATGTATTTCATTTCGAATTTTTGGTGCCCGGGGTGAGAATCGAACTCACATGACCTTGCGGTCGACAAATTTTAAGTCTGTTGCGTATACCAATTTCGCCACCCGGGCGGGTGTGGAGGCCACGGCGAGAATCGAACTCGCGCATATTCCTTTTGCAGAGGAATGAATTACCACTTTTCTACGTGGCCACAGAAGTTCTTAAAGTCCATAAAGTCATAAAGTCTATAAACTTTGAATGACATATCCATATTAGCACGATACTTTAAAGATTTTAAGCACTCTAGACTTTAGGGATTGATTTTGTGATTTCGTCCAATCGTTGCCTATTCTTCTCACCTACATCCAAGGCAACTTCAAAGAAAGGAATTCTCTGGATCTTTGAATGAGTCCGTACATATTCTTTGAAATCAGTGAGTTGTCTATGCATAAAGTTAACTGCATCTTCTTCCTGATTTTCTGGCAATACTGTAACTAGGATGACCGCGGTTCCTCCACGACTCCTGGTCTCGATACCAGTTACGGTGATGAGGGACAGCCTATTCGACTCACGAGAAAAGAAGTCGGCAGCTAGGCCTCTCAATATTTCACGAATTTTGGAATCTCTTTGGTTCATTTTTGTCACAAGTGATTAGTGACTAGTGGTTAGTGATTAGAATGGCGATAACTAGTCACTATCCACTGATCACTAGACACTAGGATTTCTCTACCATCCTTACTACTTCCACCTTATCTCCAGCAGCGATCTCGAACTTTGACTCGATGAGACTGCCGAATTCGAAACCTTCTCGGACTTCAGTGACTCGTTTCTTCTGCTGCTGTAGTTCACGAATGAGTCCTCGACCTATCTCCGCCTCCCGTCGAACGATCTTTACAGACGCACCAGTCTCTAGTTGACCCTCCTGCACCTTACCACCGACAACCTGCCGATCCCGATCTTTGGAGAATACTGCTATGATCTTGGCGCGACCAGTGACTTCTTCGACATACACTTTGGGGACTTTTGATAATAATGTTTCGCGGACGAACTGGGACAACTCGTAAATGATCTTGAAATTTTGAACTTGTATAGGTGTGGATGCTCTCTCTATGAGGGCAACAGCTTTCTTGTCAGGCTCAGCATTGAATCCGAGAATGATGATATTAGGGTCTCCTTGTGCTGACTTTATATCATTTTCATTGATCTCACCGATACCTTCGGAGACGATCTTGATCTGTACACGGTCATGTTTTATCTTTGCGAGTTCAAACTTTACACCTTCGAGTGATCCGATAACATCGGCCTTGAGTACTAGCGGAAGGGAAACGATAGTCGGTGCATCAGTCGTAGGGCCAGCAGGAGAATTTACTTTTGATGCTGCGCCGGAAGGGGATTTGGTTGCTGAATTCTTCGTATTTCTTTTCAATGTCTCAAACTCTTCCATAGCTACTTCTGCTAATTTCTTTGTAGCAACAGTTCTAAATTGTGCTCCACATGGGGGCATAGAAGTCCATCCGAGGACGATGACAGGCATGGAAGCCCCTGCAGTCTCTATCTTCTCACCTTTGAAATTTTCAATGAAACGAACAGGTGCATATGCGCCATCAGCAACTACGAATGTTCCTATTTTCATCGTACCGTCACTGATGAGTAGTGTTGCAGAGATACCTTTTCTATTATCTAGAGTAGATTCGATCACCGTTCCCTCGGCTGGAACTTTCGGATCAGACATCAATTCTTCGAGTTCGGCTTGGAGGATGAGGAGATCGAGAAGTTCAGGAATTCCTTCACCAGTGACAGACGAGATCGCTACACAAGGGATATTACCGCCCCAACCTTCGACATATATCTCATTTTCTCCTAGACTCTGTTTTGTTCTCTCAACATTTGCATTTTGTTTGTCTATCTTTGTGATCGCCACGATGTATGGCATCTTTTGCTCCTGAATGTTTTTCAACGCCTCGATCGTTTGTGGTTTGACACCGTCCTCTGCGGAAACGATGAGGATAGCGATGTCTGCTGCTTTCGCACCTCGTTCACGGATATTGCAGAAAGCTTCATGACCTGGAGTGTCTAGGAATGTGATGGGGTGTTTTACACCGTCACTAGAGATATGCTCCGCCTGGTATGCGCCGACATGTTGGGTGATGCCACCAGCTTCGCCAGCGACGATGTTTGTTTTTCTGATGTAGTCGAGAAGGGTGGATTTGCCATGGTCAATATGCCCCATGATGACAACCACAGGGGGACGCGCAACCAGGTTTTGCTGGTCTTTTTTCATGAGATTTGAAATTCCAGTGTACCAGAAAAGAGTAAGTTTGACAACGCGGTTGTCGTATTGTAGTCTCGAAGAGAACAAAGAAAGGAATAATTATGTACATTGAGTTGATCGGGTTTGATGATGTGACTGCCGCAAATATCGAGGCTGAGATTGGGCGGTTGGTGGATATATCGTCTGATTCTGCATTGAAGAGGGGTTTAATTTTTGCCCCTAACATCGTTCAGTCTCCTGTCAATATTTTTAAAATACCGAGACAGTTAATCAGATTTTCTTCGCATGACGATGATGCGATATTGAGGATGCGTTCTCTGTTGCATAGTGTACCAGAAATATATCGTAAGAACCCCAGAGTATTTCTCCACGGTTTCCATCTAGAGGTGGACGAAGTTATCTGAGAGTCGGTGCGATCATGTTTTAACCAAGGAGAGCTTCAAAGCTTTCCTTTTTTTAGACTACCTCACAGCAATCTGGCAAGATAGTTTATGAATATGACCAAGTTTGTCACGGATACTATTTCAATCCAAGCTTCGCCTTCTCGATAGAATCTCTCTCTTCTGTTGAGAGTTCATGCTCACTGTTGTATTTCCTTATCGGCTTGGAATAGACACTGGTCTGTTCTCGAGAATACAGACTAGATATCACTACTCCATCTCCTTCCTCGTTCAAGAAAGCTGACGCAAAGCTCTGATTGCCACCACCTCCTGCACCATGAAAAGGGTTGAATCTGACAGTGTGAACGGACTGAACACTTCTACGCAGACGCTTTTCGACGCTGGTCAGATATGTCTCCATTTCTTTTTGGAATTTTTGCAAACTTTTCAAACTATCCGCAACGCTCGTCAGTGATTCGGCAATGTTTTTTGAGTCGACATCGATCAGAAACTTCTTCATCCTAAAATGCATGGAAATGACTATAACGAGGAGTGTGATGGTGATGATGGCGAGTACGATGATACCGATGAATAATGGATTTGTGATGGATGTTATAGGCATGATGAGCTAAGTATAGCGAGAAGTGGAAAATTATGAAAGCAAAAGCGACCGTATTAGGACGACAAAAAAAGGCTTGAAATTGTCAGGCTACCAGCGAAGGCTACAAGGAAGGCTACAAGTTTGCGCCAGAACTATACAAGTGGTACATTTTGATGGCAATGTTTCGAAAGCGAATATACCTAGATTATGCGTCGCTAACGCCCATAGATCCTCGTGTCTCACGAGAGATGAAGAGATTTTCTGCACCAGAGTTTGCCAATCCGTCATCTTGGTATAGGGAAGGCGTGGATGCGAAGAAAGCTCTGGATACATCTAGAAAAACTGTTGCAGACTTTCTACATGCGTTGCCAGATGAGATCATATTTACTTCTGGTGGTACGGAGGCAAATAGTCTCGCCATACAAGGTGTAGTAAAGGCTGCGAAGGTGGCAGGAATAGAAAAGCCACATATCATCATTTCAGCTATAGAACATTCTTCAATAATTGAAACATGTAAGATGATGGAGGTCGGCGGATGCGAGGTGACAAAGGTAGGAGTTGATCCTCGAGGGGTGATTCTGTTGGATGAGTTAAAGAGATCGATAAAACTGAATACTGTTCTCATTTCTGTAATGACGGTAAATAATGAGATTGGCACCGTTCAACCTATTCGCGAGATTGCAAAAATTCTTCGGCACGCAAATAATGAGTTTAATCGAGCCCGCTTGGCGGAGACTCATAATTATCCACTTTTCCATACCGACGCCGCGCAAGCAGCACTTTACAATGAACTATATGTTGAGAAACTCGGTGTAGATCTATTGACCTTAGATGGAAGTAAAATATATGGCCCGAGAGGAATGGGCTGCCTCTATATTAAGCGTGACACACCAATCAAACCTATTATTCAGGGTGGTGGACAAGAGTATGGTATGCGCTCGGGAACAGAAAATCTGCCGGGAATAGCAGGGTTTGCAAAAGCGGTAGAGATTATACGCATTGAACGATTGAATAAAGAAACTCCGCCAGCTGGCGGAGAACGATCGAATTTCTTCCGCCATTTGATGATCGAAGGTCTCAAGAAGATCAAACCAGACATCAAAGTAAATGGACCTGCTGATGAAGTGGATAATGATTCTACAAACAATGATTCACATCGCGTCGCAGATAAGCTTACAAAATTCTCTGCTGTTTCCCCGCACATATTAAATGTTTCTATTCCAGGTATAGACAACGAATTTTTCGTCATGCAGCTCGATGCTCGAGGGGTTGCGTGTTCTACGAAAAGTTCCTGTCTTCGAGATGAGAGTGAATCATATGTCTTGAAGGCGATCGGTGCAGATAGCAAGGAATCATTAAGGTTTTCTTTTGGCAGATGGACGAAGAAGAGACATGTATTGAAAGCATTGAAAATTATTGGTGCATTGATCGGGGACTGATTGTTTGAAGGAGGCAGATTCAGAAAATGGATACTAGATACTAGATACTTGATTCAGACCTCTAGTCTCTAGTATCAAGTATCCAATCTCTGTCCCCAGTCCTTGTAACTGGTCACCAATAACTGTAAACTGTAGACATCATGGCATCAAGAGACTTTTTTCAAGGCAAGAGGGTGGCGGTAGTGGGCCTCGGCCCCTTTGGGGAAATGGTCGAGGATGTGAAGTACCTCATCAAAGCCGGAGCACTGGTCGCTGTATATGATCTGCGCAGTGAAGCAAGACTCAAGAATCATCTAGTATTCTTGCGTTCCATCGGTCTCGCTAATTATGTTTGTGGTTCTATTCCGGCTGATGATCTACTCGATATGGATATGGTCATCCTCTCACATGAATATCCACGGAACTCATCTTTTTTGAAAGAAGTAACCGCAAAGAAGATACCTATCGAATACCCTGAAACTGTATTTTTCAAACAGGCGCCACCAGTCAGTGTTATCGGTGTTATGGGTATGTGCGGGAAATCCACTGTAGTTTCGATGCTCGCACCGATGTTGGAGCACGCTTGCAAAGAGTTCGGCGATCAGAAACTTTTCTGTATCGATCCAGAATCAGGTGAAGGGACGATGGCACATCTCCGGAAGATAAAGAGTGGGGATCTCGTGCTCATGCGAGTGACAGAACCTATGGCTGTAGAACTCCATGCGATGCGTATGAGTCCACATGTTGCTATATTCACGACTCTTCCAGCAAAGAGTACTTACTCTGATGCTGCATTTGAGCTTCTCGAATATCAGACATATAACAATTTTATCGTTGGTAACGATACGGTTATCGACATGATTCATGCTTTGAAGATCCAACCAAAAGCCAAGATGCTCCGTACCAAAGCAATCATCATACCCGACTCCTGGGGATTTGTTGGTAGAGGTGCACATGATCGAGACAATGCCTCGCTCGCTCTACAGGCCGCACGGCTCTTCAAGGTGGAAGATGAAGTCGCAGAAAAATTGTTTCATTTATGGAAGCCGTTGAAAGGTCGCATCGAACTCGTGAAGAAGGTCAGGAATGTCGAATTTTACAATGACACAGCGTCGGTCGTATCATGTTCGACTGAGATAGCTATCAAGGAGTTGTCTCAACAGAAAAATATCGTTTTAGTTCTCGGTGGTGCAGAGAGCGGTTGTGACTACAAGGAGCTTTTCAATGAATTGCCACAATATGCACATGCTGTTGTTCTGGTGCCAGGTAGTGGAACTCTGCGTGAGAGGGCATATCTACGCAATCTAAAAGATGTAAATATCATCTCAGCGCCTTCGATCGAAGAGTCGGCCCGCTTGGCTATGGAGAGCGCGAGAAAAGGTGATAGGGTGCTCTTTAGCCCAGGTTTCGAAGCTTATGGAGTTGATGGTTCACGCCGTGAGAGAGGAGAGAGGTTTGTGAAGGCGGTTAGAGGGTTGTAGATGATTCACTCTCCGCAAGTCACACATACCACCGCACCGTCTATCTCCCATCCTCGATAAACCGCTTGCATGGCGCCAACTACTGACAGGGCACTGTTAGTAGAAATATCGAGCCCGGTATTTTTCAGTACCATTTCTCGTGCAGTGATTATCTCATCATTGGTCGCAACCCATGCATTGCCGCCAGTTTTCTTTACTAGTGGAACGAGTTTTGATTTACGAAAAGCAGTTCTATCGACGATAGCGTCAGCGAGAGATTCTTCTTCTGCGCCATCGAAAATCTCGATGCCGTCAGCGATAGGGTGACATGCAGAAGTCTGCACTATGTGGACCTGAATTGGTGACTCATGCTGACTAAAATATGATGCCAGCGCCTGCGCTGTAGTACCACTAGAAGTGCCTATAAATACAGCTCCAATACCCTCGGTAAGGCTCAATTCTCGCGCCAGAGCTTCGTAACCCATGAGTGAGGTGTCATCAGTCGATTGGCGTAAACTAGTGGCTCCTTCCTGGCCTGCTAGAGTCGCTGCCTGCAAGGGTCTTTCCTTGATGAGAACACGAATATTTTCATCTTCTAGAGCTTTTAGTTTTTCCAATTTATGCTTCGCGATATGGTTGCCGACGAAGATGGTCAGGATAATTTGATTCTTCTGCTCGTTCAACTCTCTAATATACAGAGCCGCGGCCAATGCCGCATTACCAGACGAAGAGATTACAAATTCTTTCGAACCTTTGGCAACATATTCGTCAATCATCACGGGAATAGAACGACCCTTGTGAGAGCCATATGGGTGCAAATCCTCACGCTTGAAATACAGGTCTTTGAGACCTATAGTTTTTGCAAGATTTGGATATGATTCTATTGGCGTTATCATCCTT
Organism: uncultured bacterium; assembly: GCA_903846945.1. Lineage (GTDB taxonomy): Bacteria > Patescibacteriota > Minisyncoccia > Phycocordibacterales > PALSA-1337 > C7867-002. The sequence goes on along the minus strand of CAINCE010000017.1, from coordinate 7,189 downwards.
GTAATCCTACACTTTTTCATCTATTATTGAAAGCACGCTTCGATCTGGAGCGACATATTAAATTAATGTTTCAACAAAACTACAAAGCTATGAATACTTTACTTATTTGCCCAGAATGCAAGAACACTGTCGACTTATCTCGTTATCCAAATATTGCAGCTGGGATGGTTGTAGAATGTAACCATTGTGGTATGACTCTATTGGTTAAAGAAATAGAAGCTAGTGGTAACGTGAAGACTGATATTGTAGATGAGGGTAAATAGAAAGTTATATACGCTAGAGACATCCTCGGACAATCGAGGCATTCTTCACTGAGCTTCAATCAATTTTTCGACCACTTCCTCTATCATCCCTCGAAAACCATGCGAACCCAAGAAGGCGATAACATCGCCATTTTGCGTATTTGAAATCAAGTAATCGACGAGAGCTTTGTCATCATCAATGCATTTAGTGTTCTTTTGTGTTATTGAAATCGTTGCAGCCAATTCATCTGCTTCCATAGGTTCAGTCGACGCTTGATTGGAAGCATCTAAATTAGTCGCAGCGATTTTTAATTTGGTCAATCGAGGTATGACTACTGTATCTGCATCTTTGAATGCATTATCATATTTGGAAGCCGATTGTCTCTCACGTCCGCCGATGTTTGGCTCAAAAACGGCAAAAATTTTTCCACCCTTACTTCCACCATAAATCTCTTTTAATGTAGCCAATACAGAAGAAGCTTTTTCAGGGGAGTGGGCGATGTCGTCAATAATTGTAATACCCGTTGATTTGGTATCAGCTGCCGCTTCAGCAGAACCATTAAACCTCTTTTCCATCCTCCTCTTGAGACCTGCAAATTTGGAAATCGCACCTATTATGATTTCTGGCTGGATTCCAATCGTGATAGCCATAGCGAAACAGCCAGTGATATTTTCTGCCTGATAAGCGCCGAGCATAGGTGAATGTATGTGAAATGTCTTTCCATCATGTGAAATATCGAAGTCTAGACCTATTGCAGATTGAAATACATTTGAATAGGTGAAATCAGGCGTCTTATGTGAGATTGTCGTTTTAATTGAACCGGAATTTTTGACTAAATTTTCGTCAAATTTACCAGGTGGAGTTTGAGAGATATCAAGCCCATAAGTGATAACTTTGCCTTTAAATGCATCGATGATTTTTTGTATGCCTAATTGACCTGCTTGTGCCACCAATAGTCCGCTCTCAGGCACTCCAATTAATAGTTTTCTAAATGCATCGAAATAGCTTTCTTCTGTCGGATATAGATCAGCATGATCCCAAGATACAGCACTGAGTAGCAGGTGAGTCGGCCTATAGTGAAAGAATTTTGCACGAGGGTCTGTTGGGGAACTCTTGTATTCGTCACCTTCAAATACGCTCCATACGGAATCACCGAGATGTGCTGATGCCTCATGAGAGAGTGAGACTCCACCAAACATATAACTCGCGTCCATCTTCGCTTCGTTTAAAATATATGAAAGCATCGCAGACGAAGAAGTCTTTCCCCATGTCCCAGAACAAACTATGGAATTTTCTTTGACGAAATATTGACCTAGCATTTCAGGGTACGAATACATTGGAATATTGTGTTCTTTTGCGTACGCGGTCTCCGGATTGTGACTGCCAGAAGCCGCACCTATCATGACCGCACCGGGGATACCACCTTCGATCATCTTTTCTGGATGCCAACCTGAGTAGAAGGTTACACCCTGCTTCTCGAGCTCGGTGGATACGGGAGGGAAGAATCCTTTGTCTGATCCAGATACAGTGACGCCGCGCTTTTTGAAAGCGATCGCTATAGCACTAGTAGCTACCCCACATATCCCGATGATATGGATTTTCTTGGGTAATTCGGTCTGGCTGGTCGATTTGATCATTTAAACAGTATAGCGAGAAGTGAGGAATTGTGAAAGCGTCCGCTAAAAGACAAACCCCTAGCTGCTCGAAAGCGGCTAGGGGATGTTTGATGAAAGAACTTACACCTTCTTGAGACGGAAATAGGTGTTTATTGTCACTGTGGTGGTGACGTTGTACTGGCCGTAACCAGTGATGAATGGAGAATCACGGACGCCCGTCCACTGATTGCGTTGCAGGTTAGTGCATTTCTGCAACTGCCAGTTGCCGATCGGTTGGATCCAAGAGGCGGTCACTTTCGTGACATTATGTCCAGCGACCTGGACAATGAACGGCTGACTTAAGGCGAGTATCGGATTGAGTCCCAGATTCAGATTCGTCCACCCAGCCATCTGTGCTTCGATGACCATGTCTAGTGCACTTGGCATGAATCGGTCACTCGGGTATCCTGAGCCCGATGTAACATTTGCAACATTGTTAATGTATGCAAGGTGAGGGCTGCGGTTTGGTTGCAGTGGTACAACAGAGCCAGCGAATGGAGTTGGTGCTGTGATCTCTATGCCCCAACCATTGAAGTTCGTTATCGGTATAACCCCTGCTTGGAAGTTGGGATTGACGCTATTGAAACCCAATGAATGTCCGAGTTCATGCAAGGCGACCTTGAATGGGTCCTCCAATTCTTGCCCAACTGAGTTGGTTACAGGCCACTTGGCACTGTAAAGTCTCGAGTAGTTCATGAGTCCACCACCGAGGTCTACAGACCTCTCCGTGAAGGTGTAGTTTGACAAAGATCCGAGAGGGCACGGATCCATGTTGTATTCCGCTTGATTATTAAAGATTATATACGCCCGGATCGTTCTACTGGGCGTCCCACCCTGATCCACTATGATACACCGCGAGGTGCCTGGGCCCCACCAATACTGTATGTTGATCTCGTAATTTTCCCCGATCGCGAGTTCCCAAGTCATTGCAGCTGCCGCCATGACATTGGTGATATCGCTCGTATTACCGACACAGTTTGTCGGGGGCGGGGGATTGGAGATGGTGTCCAAGTACTGCAGATCGAAGTGCACCGCGTGTGCACTCTGTACCCGTCCAAACCCGAAGAGGACTACTAGTATCAAAATCGCGATTAGCGATCCCGACATTATATTTTTTGTCATTTTTCAAGTTTCTTTCTGGCGATATGTTACGGTCACATCACCTTTGTTGGGTTAGTTATGCGCCGTAAACGCTGGTATTTTCTGAATGCAGTTTATCATAAACTATGCAAAATGTCAATAACTGTGGTGTGGATAATTGGGCATATACAATATCTTAACTAGGCAACCAAATTGGCATTCGAATCGGTAGTATTTAATAGTCTTTTTACTTCCTGTAAGTCAGTTTGCCATTCCTTACCATCGAACCATTCGAGGCCGTCGAACTGGAGTTTGTATGTGTCTGTTGGGCGTTGGAGAGAGCCGAGATAGACGAATTTTAGATTGGCGGCCTTGGCATACTCGATAGCTCGTATCATCATGCCGAGACCCGTGTCTTTCGATGTGACGGTCAAATCATAAAATGGATATGAATAGTGGAGGATTGACGAATTCTTCATGCAGATGGCGTAACCTTTGATGCTCGACTCAGCCGATTCGTTTGATGAATTTTCTGGCGCCACAACGATAGTATCTGCAGTTCGAACTCCAAATCCCAATAACAAATTGAAATTACTTTTCTCTACATCTGTCAGCATCTCCTTTACTTTCTGAGCACTCATGATACCTGGACCAAATTTCGTATCGTAGAAATCCTTCGCGAGTTTGCCCAATTTAAAATCATAATCTTTCAACGGTAATTGATTCAGTGTCGGCTCACTCATTTCCGTTGTCTTCTTGAAGATGCGCCTATTTTCGCTAGTCAATGAAAATTTTGATAGATCGATCCTCACTGACCGAGTTTGCTGCATCATACCTCTCCCGAGTCGAGTGAAGACATAGCCGCGAGAATACATTGCCGAAACATTTGCTTCAGAGAAATCTGCGATAGTGATTTGGTTCCAGGATAAATATGACATTGATTTACGATTTACGATTTACGATTTACGATTTAAGAATCATGAGGAGTCGAAAAATCTTAAATCTTAAATCTTAAATCTTAAATCGTTTGATCAATGTAACGCCAACCAAAATCCGAACACCACGAAGATGAAGTGTGCCACCCAGAAACGCATCACGGTTTTTTCTTCGCTCCAACCTTTCAGTTCGAAATGATGATGTAGTGGAGCCATACGGAAAACCTTACGACCAAAGAGGTATCGAGAAGTAACTTGGATGACGACGGTCAATGCTTCAATATAGAAAATAAAACCAAGGAAAAAGAGGGAGCTCGTCTCACCTATAGCCATAGCGTTCACTGCGAGGAGTGCACCGAGTCCCAAACTACCAACATCACCCATCATGAACCGTGCAGGCTTGATATTGAAATATGTGTACGCGACGAGTGCTCCGACAGTTGTCGCGTTCAAGATGGCGATCTCACCGAAGCCATTGATCCATGAAAGTAGAGTCAATGAACTAAAAGTGATGATCAGAGTTCCTCCCGCTAGTCCGTCCATACCATCAGCGATATTGACGGCGTTAGCTGTGAACATCACGATAAATATGATAACAGGGATGATGAAGATGCCAGCATTTATCGACATATCAAAAGGGAAATAGATAAAGTGCCAAGCGGGGCCTAGTTTTGCATAGATCCACCATGCAGTGAGAGATCCTGCGATAAACTGGAGGATCAGTTTTTCGTGAACAAAGATGCCTTTGCCAGGTCTAGAACCGAACCAGACCGACATCCTCTTGAATGCAGTCCAGGGCAAGGTGACGATGTACCAGATACGCATACGCAAGTCCTTGTGAACACGGATCAGTCTCATGACATGGTCGAGCTTTCTGGAGTGTCTCTCACTACCATAGATGTTCATAAAGTCGTCGATAGCACCGAGGGCGGCAGATAGGAGCAATACTCCTATAGGAACCCATGTAAAGTTTCGTGACCAATTGAAGAAATATGTGATGACGGCGACCGTGATGATGACCAGCAGTCCTCCCATGACCGGAGTCGTATTTTTATATGAATGTGAACCTATCTTTGAAAGCTCAGTTTTCGTGCCTTTTATGACGTGGAGACGGTAAAGTATTTTCGATAGTAAAGGCGCCCAAATGAAGGCAACAACAGCGCCAATGAGTACAAAACCCATGATATAGGCCAGGTCCGCTGTGCCTTGCAATATGGTTATCATAGTAAATACAATACCATGAAATAGGGGTTATATTCAAACTGCTTCTTTGTAACCCCTCACATCTCATTCATCCCTGCGGGTTCGCTCCCAATCTACCAGCATTTTCACAAAGGACTCGCTCCAAGGATTCACTCGTCATTTGGAAAATGTAGTGGCACATTGGTCGCGAAGAAGTCCTCGGGAATCATGAGATGTGAGGGGTTACGGTTCTACAACCACTTCAATCTGCGGACTTCGGCGTTTGATTTTATGGCTCTATTGAATATACGATTGTTTGTGCCGGTCTTACCGTCTTCGGTCCATAGAGCTTCGGTGATCGGTTTGTTTACATCCACGATCTCTATCGTGCCTTGCTTTATACCTGTACCGTAAAGACCGTCCTCTGGATAGGCGACAGCGTGAGAGTAGTACAACTTGAATGGTTTAAAGTTTTGGTAATCGATCTGGTGGATGATGAGGATGTGCCTTCTCTCACCATTGAGATTATCATCGGATTCGTTGGTCATCGTTATCATGTCCCCAGGTTTAATGTCGGCACATGAGACTATTTGGCTATTTTTGTCATGTGCCAGGGTGGCAACATCGCAATTTTTCTCTGGTCTGAACGAGCATATCAGTTTACCTATGAAGCCTGAGCAATTTATGAATGATAAATGCTTGTCGAGGGAACCATTTCCGAGTTCTTCTGACTCTGCATTCAAGATGTAGTATGCGAATCCTGAGCAATCAATACCGATATTCTGGTCTACGAGCAGTTTCTTCAATGATTCGTCTGCAAGTTGGTCGATAGGAAAATGATTCTTTGCCATAAAGTCACTAGTCTCCTCGAAAATGTCTTTTGGACTTCCTTTTCCTACATTGACTCGCAATGCACCTCGAGCGCGGACAGTTTTGTTATTGAAATAAGGAACAGAGGTAACTGCAGTACCGACAGTGAAATGTTTGTACTGGTCGACTACGGACAGTGCTCGGATTGTTAGAGTTTTGGTATTCAAGTTAGTTTACAGTTTACCCGTCTGCGTCGGGCAGGCAATTATTGGTTATTAGTTCGGCTAGGTGGTGCCATATAAATGTAGCTCAAAATAGAGGTTTTGTCGCCGTATTGACAAATATAGCTATGGGGTGTATAATAATGAATGAAATACTGTGGTGAAACTCGTTGGGTGTAACTGTACAGTAAAGTGAACATTGTAAAAACAGTTAGGAAAAACATGACTGAAAAACAAATCCCCAAGCTCGCAGGGATCCTCGTCGGGCACCAGAACTTCTTCGGAAGTCTGTCCACGGAAGATGCTGAGTTTGTGATCAAGCAACCGCAGTCAGCGATTGCTATCATGACGGAAGCTATAACCAATCGGGTGAAGGATGTGGTACAAAAGCTCCTCGCTTTTGTTACGGGCTTCTCCGCAACTACTGTCACCGAGTTCAAGGCTGCAGATTTCTTCATCGAAGGCAGGGAGGTTGATGGTGTCAAAACAGCTTGGATGTCGGAGAAATTCGAGGAGGTTATTCTCCCTTTACACGAAACCGGCATCAAGGCGACAACCATTCGCATCCACGAACTCAAGAAGGAGTCCAAGGATCTCGGTATTCGTACAGAACTTGGTGAGGCTAACGAGGACATCAAACTCGCTCACTTCTTCCAGGTACTAAAGGCAAAGCCGACGGATGACAAGATCGGTAGTTGGCTCGTTGCCTACATTTATGGTGCTGATGGCAACCTCTGGGCTGTCAGCGGCGACCTCTGCGACGGCGGTTGGGACCTGTACGCCTTTTCTGTCGAGGACGCGCGTGGGTGGTATGCTAGCGATCAGTTCTGCTCCCGCTGATTCTAGTTCGGATACTTAGGGCTTCTGGTCCTTATGATCTCTGGCTCTCTGAATCTTTGACCCTCTGAAACTTTGCATTGTGCAAGGTTTCAGGGGGTTTTTGTATGATATATTGCGAATAGGGATGTCTAAGCTAGAGCGACTACGGTTTCTCCAGAGCTCCCTGAGTATCACTGTTCGAGAATCATTGCGAATACCGTTTTCGATGAGGGGGGATGGTGAT
>CAINCE010000016.1 GCA_903846945.1 uncultured bacterium | reverse complement strand
GCTACCAATCTGTCCCGCATCAACAAACCCTGCTCGTTTTAGAGCCCATCCACCATCTCGTGGTACCCTACCAGGAAAGATTTATTTTTAGGCGAAAAACAAGCTGTAGTTCGAGCCATAATGAATTATGGCGAGAACAAAGCGCAGTTTTGTAGCCAAAAATAAGGCTTTACATGGCAGGGGGAAGATGGTGGATGGGCTCTTAGGGCGGCTACTAACTCCTTTGGTCTGACCTGTCGTAGACGATTCATGCTGGTACTCTCGGCAAAGCAATGCTCACAGAAAAAGGATTTATACGGGAGCGTTCAATGGGGATCTTCTTGCCTCGGCGAAGAAATACTGTGAGAAAACCCGTAATAGCATCTTGAGCCATGCGAAAAGCTTCGTCAATGGTGCGTCCTTGGGTAAAACAACCCGGCAACGCCGGAACAGAGACAATGTAAATACCGTCTTCATCACGCTCTATATGTATTGTATAGCTTATATTTTTAACCATGATCAATTCATCATAGCACACACATTACAGGAAAATCAAATTTTGCAATTTTTCACCTAGAGAATACTTATACTCGCGTTTGAAATTACTAACAACCTTATAAACTGTCAAAACTAATTGGTAGATCTTCTGAAAAATCTGCGTATGTTCATAGCGCATAAAAATTTTTAAGAGAAATGACGCAAATTATTTAAATAATGAAATTACGGCCTGAAGACTCCCCTGAACCTGTTGCTAGTGTAGACAGCAAGGTAATGGACGTAGGAGCATGCGCTATAGCCGGCGTAACGCGCACCGTTGAGATAGTTCTGCTCGGAGAGCCACTCGTATGAACCATAGTTAGACATGTACAGATAGTTGTCATTGCCTGTTGCGGAGTTCTTGCCTCTGCCGGCGTTGACGCCTAGAAGACCAATAGCGGTTTTGTCAGACGCACCTGATGCGTGATACAGACCATCTCCAACGGAGTTGTAGGCATCACCAGTTTTCGCACCACAGTAACCCCAGAAGTCCATAGATGTGGGTAGTCTGGTACCTTTCCATGCCTTTAGGGCTTCGATGGTGAGGGGTCCTTTGTATTTCAGATTTTGCGTGCCGGCGGTAGATCCTGCAAATGGGATGATGTATATGACTTTGTAGGTGGAACCGACATCTGGAGTGGTGCTAGACCATGTGTTTACGGTGAAGGAGTTTGTGGTGTTCCACTCTATGGTTGAGGTGGAGTTTATGCCTGTACCGGAGGTAATGAGGACTTCTTGACCGATGAAGTCATTGGCTGAGACGGGGCTACTAGTCAGGGCGCTGTCGGTGATAGTCGTCGTGGTGCTGGTTGTAGCAAGGGATGTGATCGTGCCGGATACTACAGCTCTGTCTGTTTCTGTTGGTAATAGATCGCGTTTGCCATCATAACAGTCAGCGGAGGCGAGGGCGACATTGTTTACACCAGCTTGAGTGGCTGTTGGGTAGTTGTGCCAGACGACGGTGCCTGTAGGGAAGTTTCCAGTACATGTGTAATCCCCTATCCATGTGTTGTCTTGGTAGTTTTCGAGGTTAACTATAAATGTTGGCGTACCTGTCGGCATAGAGGCGCAAGTGGTGTGGTCTGCCGCCAACCAGTTACCGTATATAGTTATAGTGTCAGAGGTATTGGTCTTAATGATGCCCCAACATGCAGAGGCAGTGCCATTAGTGATCTTAACTGAGTCATTTTTGTAGTTATCGACTGTCCAAACTGCACCGGTTTTGGTGATAGTACTGGTTGAGACTCCTGTAGCCGTTTGTGTGATGAGACTGGTACCTGCAACTAGTGTAGCTCCATTCCATAAACCAGTAGAAGATGCCGTCTGTACACACATGCCATCTTCGGGATCTGTGGTGTCGCCGTCACCATTCGCATCTGCGAACCATGCCCATGATATTGTGCCTGCCGCGTCACAGACGGACTTGGTGAGTGGGGTCGTTCCTGGGTCAACGCCAACAGTGCCAGCGTTAGGCGTCCAACCGGTGGAGGGGTATCCATTTGAAATAGAGGCGATAAGATTGGCTACTGCATTGTAAACTTCTGTCAGAGTATGAAATGTTGTTTCGACTGCTCCAGGTGTAGCTGGGATAGCGCCAGAGCCGATCACCGCTCCAGTTCGGCTAACGGCGAGACTGTATATGTCACCCAGAGTGTACATGGTATTTGTCACAGACCCTGGCGGAGTTAGATTACTCGTGGCATAAACAACTCCCGAGACGATGAGAACTGGAATGAGTATTGATAGGATGTATTTAAATGGTTTCATGATGATTGGGTTAGCGAGGTGGAACCTTACTAAATTATTACTTCAATTTTATAATCGCCGCTCTTGTTAATGGTCCGAAATATCCAACCGCTGGACTGATACCGTTCGCCTTCTGGAATCTGATGAGGGCAGCTCGAGTTGCGGAACCGAAAGTTGTGGTCTCATTACCTGGTGAGCCTGCACCGTCCTTCGCAACCGTAAAGCCCTTTGAATTTAGAAATTGCTGGAGAGTCTTCACATCATTACCCTTCTCGCCAACACCGAGACTGCGGGTAAATGTGCCCGCACCTATAGTAGGTGCAACAGATCCTCCGACTGGAGCCTTGAAAGTAGGCGCGGTAATAGGAGCATTAACCTTGGGAGTACAGACCATGCCAGCAGGACATCCAGGAACGGACGAATTCATCGGTGGTAATAATCCTAGAGCGCGTAGAGTTGCAGCACTAGCTACACTACCTGAATGACTGGTCGACTGGGCTACTGGTGTTGGCGACGCAGGTGCAGGTCTCCATGAAGTCGTGACAGGTGCAGATGTATCAAAATTGATCCAGCCGATATTCTCACCGTATGCATAACCTGAAAAAATTCCTGTAGAAGGATTCAGTATTACTTGCGAGAAATCTATCCAACCAACATTCTCTCCCCATGCGTAGCCACCGAGAGTTCCACCACTATTCGTAACACCATTGAGAACTATCCAACCTATGTTTTCCCCATAGGCATAACCTGACAATGCAGAGTCGGTAACTGTGACCACTCCAGCAGTAGAACCAAAATCTATCCAACCAACATTCTCTCCCCATGCGTAACCTGTGGTTGCAGCGTGAGAGATAGAAGGACCGATGAATAGTGCAGACAGAATGATGAGTGCGCCAAAATATGTTGACTTTTTACGGAAGGTCTTCATAGATATAATAATAACACATTGATGTGCCCCCCCAGCACGTATTGGGGATAACTAGATGAATACGATTTACTGCGTCCACTTGTATTCATCATTCCTTATGTTAAGATAGACCTCATGCCTAACATAACTCCAGACATCGAAGCTTTTGCCCGCATCAAAGTACTCGGCTTGGGAGGTTCCGGCGGTAATGCAGTGAACCACATGATCAATTGCAAAGTCCGTGGTGTTGATTTTATCACCATAAACACTGACTCGCAGGACCTTCATCGTTCCTTAGCTAAAAAGAAGATTAACATTGGTAAAAATCTAACCCGTGGACTAGGAACCGGTATGAATTCTGACCTTGGACGCCGTGCCGCTGAGGAAACTCGCGACGATATTCAGGAAGCCATCAAAGGCGCTGATATGGTCTTCGTAACTTGTGGACTCGGTGGTGGAACAGGATCCGGAACTAGTCCTATAGTTGCGCGTACTGCCAAGGAGCTCGGATGTCTCACTGTCGCTGTAGTTACCAGACCATTTTACTTTGAGGGACGCCAGCGAACCCGTATCGCTGATGCTGCACTAGATGATCTCCGCAAAGAAGTCGACGCTATCATCGTCATTCCTAACGACCGACTCCTTTCCGCTATAGACAAAGCAACCACAGTCAAGAATGCTTTTGCTATGTGTGATGATATATTGCGTCACGCAGTTGAAGGTATCTCTGACCTCATCACTACACCAGGACTCGTCAACATCGACTTTGCGGATATTCGTACAGTCATGGAGAATGCTGGCTCGGCACTCATGGGTATCGGTTCCGCATCTGGTGAGAACCGTGCCATCGAAGCCGCCAAGGCCGCCATCAACTCACCACTCCTCGATGTATCTATCGCTGGTGCCAAAGGAGTACTATTTTCGATCGCTGGCGGTGAAGACCTAACCATGTTCGAGATCCAGGACGCTGCCAAGGTCATTACCGAGTCTATAGATCCAGAAGCCAAGATCATCTTCGGTACAGTTCGTGACGACAAGCTGAAGAAAAATGAGATCAGGATCACAGTTATCGCTACAGGTTTCCCTGAAAGTGTCGTTGCTACTATTGGCAAGACAGCGCAAGCTTCACCTGTCAGCACTGGCTCAGGATCGACCGAATCCAACATCTCATCACTCATGCGTCGTGGTGCATCTACAGAGAAAGGCAAGATCTACAATCCTACACCAGCCGAGAAGATATCAGATATCAATGTCAAAAAGGATGTGAAGCCCGAGATAAAACCTGAGATAAAGCCGGAAGTCAAAGAAGATGATGACTGGGGTGCGATACCAGCATTCCTCCGTAGAAGTAGGTTGAAATAGTTTACGATTTACGATTCCTATCCCGTATTGATACGGATTCGAAAAAGTCAAGTATTTCAAATCAAGTACTTCTCTGTGGGTTGTCGTAATTATTATATTTTATTTTATAATTCACATCTTCTCTATCATGAATTCAACTATCTACGATCTAGCTATCATCGGAGGCGGACCTGCTGGAGCGGCGGCGGCTGTATATGCTGCAAGAAAGCGCCTCAAAACAGTGTTTATCACTGCTGACTGGCTAGGACAGAGCAATGTTTCGGAAAAGATAGAGAACTGGATCGGTACAGTTGCCATATCTGGTGCAGATTTGTCCAAATCACTAGAGACTCATGCAAAAGTATACGCAGAAGGAATAGTCGATTTCAAGGAGGGAGAATATTGCCAGAAAATTGAATCCGCTCCGTTAGCTGGCGGATGGCAGACAAAAATCAAAACTGAAAATGAAGCGATAGAAATTAGTACTGCTACTATTTCCACTGAGGCGATTGGGCAAGACCGTGTCGTTGGACTGGGAACCTCTGAACGATCTATGTTTAGCGTGACTACTGACAAAGGTACTTATCATGCTAGGTCCATATTGATCGCCAGTGGTAGCCACAGACGCAAGTTGGATGTTCCGGGTGCTGAACAGTTCGACAACAAAGGTCTCACCTATTGCGCGACTTGTGATGGTCCACTATTTGACGGCCAAGATGTCGCAGTCATCGGTGGTGGCAATGCTGGATTTGAGAGTGCTGCACAGCTACTCGCATATTGTAAATCTGTGACACTACTCATTCGAGGAGATACTCTAAAAGCAGATCCAGGAACTATTGAAAAGGTCACCAGCAATCCGAAGATGAAGGTTATCAAATATGCCGTACCCAAGGAAGTCCGTGGTGACAAATTCGTAAATGCGTTCGTATATACCGATGCAAATAGTGGCAACGATGTTGTTCTACCAGTCACAGGAATATTTGTGGAGATAGGTTCCCTACCGAACACTGATTTTGCGAAGGATCTCATCAAACTGGATGATTTCAATAGGGTCATTGTAGACGCTAGGAATCAGCGTACTTCTATCGATGGTATATGGTCAGCTGGTGACTGCACTGATGGACTCTATCATCAGAATAATATTGCCGCAGGAGATGCCGTGATGGCAGTCGAGGATATATATTCGTGGCTACATGCAAAATGAACTGGCCAGCCGCACCTTTTCATCGTTTTGACTCGTAAGAAACAAGGTTCCAGCCGAGGGCTATTACGAGAAGATAATGGGTATGTAATAGGCCAAATTATTCAATTTAAAGCGTATTTAATGAAATGAAAAAATTTCTCTTATCTTTCGGCCTCATTGTCGTATTCGCCTTTTATGCACTCTTGAGTTCAACACGGAATGCGACAAACCAGATCGCATCTCTTTCAACTACACCAACTACGGAAACTATCACGCCACCGAGCGTGCCGAGCACTGCACAGGTCAGAACACCTGCAAAAGTTACAACAAAGCCAGTATCCGCTGCTAAACCAGCCGCAGCAACGAGCACAACGCGAACTGTTTATATTAGAAATGGAGATGATGAAGAGGATGGTGGGTACTATACTACTATTACTACCCCTATCCCAATAGTTGCGACGAGCCCGACTCCTACACCAGTTCCTACGCCGACACCTGTGAGAACTCCGACTCCTGTTGTTACAACCCCAGCCCCAACGCCAGTCGCGACAGCAAATACAGGCAAGTTCAAGAACGGCACTTTTACTGGACCTATCGTTGATGCATACTACGGCAATATCCAAGTCAGCATAGTGACATCTGGAGGCAAGCTCACTGATGTCCAATTCCTCCAATATCCTAGTGATCGCAGCACTTCTGTTCGCATAAATACAAATGCCATGCCGATACTGAAGAGCGAAGCCATCACAGCACAGAGTGCACCAGTAAATGGCGTTTCAGGTGCATCAGAGACTAGTAGAGCATTCAACACTTCCCTCACATCAGCACTCGCGATGGCCACAAACTAAATTGAAGCTGAACCAATAATCGTCCATCGATCAATCATATGAAAGATTCCAGACTCATCATGGGTATGCCAGTGACGATAGAGATCGTCGGCACAGATAAAGCGGATGCTAACCGTAAAATTAGTTCAACATTGGAAGATGCTTTCAACTATTTCACTTATGTTGATGAAACTTTCAGTACTTTCAAAAAGGATAGTGAGATAATGAATATAAATAGAGGCGAGATCAAACTAGAAAATGCTTCGCCTGATATGCGAGAGATATTCAAACTAGCAGAACAAACGAAGAATGAAACTAACGGGTATTTCTATATCGTCAACCGCGATGGTGTGTACGACCCGTCAGGCATCGTCAAAGGTTGGGCGATCAACAATACAGCAAAACTCATCAAAAATGCTGGTTTTTCCAACTATTATGTTGATGCCGGTGGAGACATCGAGGTCGGCGGTCACAATTCGGATGGTGATAAATGGTCTATCGGTATCAGGAATCCTCTGAATCAGGACGGGAATGTAAAGATTGTTCATTTGAGCGACTGCGGCATTGCCACTTCAGGAACATATGTCCGAGGTCAACATATTTACAATCCACACGACATGAGAGAGGAGTTTAGCGACATCGTCAGTCTATCAGTTATCGGCCCAAATATTTACGAAGCGGACCGTTTCGCAACTGCCGCTTTCGCTATGGGACGCAAGGGTATAAGGTTCATAGAGAACTCGAATGTGACAGGCAAACCTAGAAAGTTTGAAGGTTACATGATAGACAGTAAAGGTATTGCTACAATGACGAGTGGATTTTCAGATTTTGTTAAAAAGACTGCGAATGTATCCGAGGAAACATCCACAGGCGATTCATAGCAATGAATCGACGAGGACAGTAAAAGTCTTGCAAGACTTTTACGCGTTTCCAAGGAAACATTTGCAGTCTTTAATGCCAGATAAAATGAAATCTATAGATAAATACTTAAATAGAATAACGATGTATAAGCTAGTACTATATGTACTAGTCGCATTGTTATTGGTGGCGATCATCCTTAGCGTGTTCGGAAAATTGCCATTCAATCCATTGGCACTCGTATATTCAACAGCAATACTACTCATAGTTTCGTGGATAACCAACGGTCTTTTCGTCAAAGTTTTTAAAACGCACGCCAACGTGGAGTCGGTTTACATCACCGCTCTCATACTCGCACTCATCATCTCACCTCCAGCTACTCATGAATACATCGCCATACTTCCCATGTTGATCTGGTCAGGCATCTGGTCCATGGCTGCAAAATTTGTTCTAGCTATATATAATAAACATGTCTTTAATCCCGCCGCATTCGCTGTAGCCCTGACCGCCCTCACTATCGGTGCATCTGCGACATGGTGGGTTGGCACGCTATACATGTTGCCATTCGTGCTCGTGGGCGGACTCATGGTGACTAGAAAGATACACCGATTTGACCTAGTCATCGGTTTCATAGTCGCTGCCATAGCCATGATATTGTTTACGTCCAATTCCATGACAGGCATCGGTTCAATACTACGAACTGTATTTATCAACACTCCTATAGTATTTTTTGCGCTCATCATGTTGACGGAGCCACTGACGACTCCTCCAACAAAGTGGCGAAGGGTCGCCTACGGTGTGTTGACCGGACTCTTGTTCGCACCAGCTCTACATATCGGCTCCTTGTATACAACACCAGAGTTGGCACTCTTGGGCGGGAACATTCTGTCATTCTTCTTGAGTCCGATGCGAAAATACATATTAACTTTGAAAAGTTCAGGAGAGATAGCTAAAGGTACTGGTGAATTTATCTTCGTACCAGATCATCCTGTCCGTTTTAAGCCAGGACAATATTTCGAATGGACCCTAGGTCATGTCCGACCAGATAGCCGAGGTAATAGACGATATTTTACCATCGCCTCTAGTCCGACGGAGCCAGAAGTTCGCCTCGGTGTAAAGTTCTTCCCCGAGTCAAGTACATTCAAAAAGGGATTGGCCTTACTCGAAACTGGTGACACTATCATGGCAGGCGGCATCGCCGGCGACTTTACATTACCACGCAACAAGAAACAGAAACTTGTCTTCATCGCTGGTGGCATCGGTGTCACCCCATTTCGCAGCATGATCAAATACCTAGTCGATCGCGGTGAGAAGCGTGATATCACCCTCATCTATTGCAACAACACATTTGATGAGATCGCCTATGCTGATATATGGACCGAGGCTGAGTCAAAGATCGGTCTAAAGCTATTTTGTACTCTGACAGACTTGGTCAATATTCCAACGACATGGACCGGTGAGCGCGGCCAGGTAAATGCTGCCATGATTACCACAGTCGTCCCGGATTTCAAAGACAGAACATACTATATATCAGGTCCACATGGTATGGTTACAGGATGTAATGAAACACTCCATCGTCTCGGCATCCCCAGTAAGCGTATCAAAACAGATTATTTCCCAGGGTTCGCGTAGTTAATTAATGAAGAGGGGGAGATTAGCCCGCGACTCTCATTCGCTACCCGCTCATTCGGTCTGGGCACCGCCTCGCGGACTCGCCTACTGGCTCGCCTCGCTCCGGCGTTCGAATCTCCTCTTTCTCACGCACTGATGTTTCGT
>CAINCE010000015.1 GCA_903846945.1 uncultured bacterium | reverse complement strand
TTCATTACGTTTTCCTCAGTTACCTTAATAGACTTTAAACGATAAGAGATAAAATCAAGATAGTAAAAAAGCTTATTGAGCTTGGTTATTCCCAGTTTTTCATTACTGCAATTTGAAACAAAATAGAGCAAGGCATTTATGTATTTTTTTGTTTTAATGACCATAACACTATTGTATCAAATAAACAGCCCCAAATCAAAGTTTAATATATAACATCACAACATGGTTTTCGTATTTATAGAAGCTTGCTTTCATGACTCATTCGATATATACTCTGTACGTTGGATTGGGGTGTCCCCGATCGGCACGAGGTCCCGCAAGGGACTTTTTGCATTATGGAAATATCTTTAGACCGTACCCTACAAATGATCCTGACTTACTTTTTCTAAACTTTTTCTCGACTATATTGTAAGCAGGGTAAGGTTCATCTGGATTTATAATGTGTCTAGCCACGGGATAAGCACACAGATCAGCTATCTGTAATCCGCAATCATTCTCTTTCTTTTTCCTAAATTCCATTTTCTCACATCGTTTTTTGAAACTTTCTGGGGTTATATGCTTACTCCCTTTGTCGAGTAGTCGGTTATAGCGCTTTTGTATAATCTCGTCCTCGACCCTGCCCCGGCTTTCTATCATGATAGCCATTGTGTCATCTTTGCCCTTCTCGATTTCCATCACGGCGCGCTCAAGTAGGAACGATAGTGAAAGTTCATAAGGATCATCGGCGATCTTTCCATACTTTTCAATAAACTCCTTCTTTTGGATACCGACAGCGATCACGATGTATTTACTATTTTCAAGGATAGAATTCAACCGCTCACTAAATTTTGCCTTAACCGTGAGATCAAAGAGTTTTACAAAGACACCCTCACATTTTCGAATATCACGGTTATGTAGGATCGCATGTTCACTCCCTAAAAACTCTTTTTTGAGCCCTAATACTTTCGTACAAGTCTCTTGATAGCTCGATTCTTCAAATAAACATCCGAGCAGGACAAAGATCGGAAAGTCAGCATTGACTGAACTCAAGCTCGGATCTCCTGATTCATCTATGAAAAGATGGTATTTTTGCATAGCCGTATTCTACCAGCAAATTACACAAAACCACAGCGGAGTTTCCTACCTTCTCGCTCATGCGCACCACACCTTTCTCCTCTTCCTCAAATCGGCGTTATTATTATATTCCTAAAATCAGTGTATTTCATTGTATTATATAAATGTATAAGAAACTGAAACAGGTATATCAGTTCCTAAAGTGCTGTCAGGGGATATTCTTCCAAATACAGATAACAAAAAGACCACCTTGATGGTGACCTTTTTGTATTACCCACTTTCGGCTTGGGAGGATCTAGTTTCCTAAATCCCACGTGGCTGAACAAAGCTTTCGCTTCATGGGTATGGTGTAAGTCTACCAAATCCAAATATCCAAAGTCAAATACGATTTTTCCCAGCACCGCCTGAAGATATTTTTCTACATTCCCCCAACACAAAAACCGCCCGAAGGCGGTTTTTGTTCCAACATTGTAACCCGTTGGGAGGAGAGAGCTAACTTAGACTGTGACTAATTAATGGAACAAGACCGCCTTGAGACCATTTACTAGAGCAGATGAAGTTAGAGAACCGCTTGCTAGAGCACCTGTAGACGTTCCGAAATTGATTGCATTGATCGTGAACGCACCACCTGTAGCTGTACTCAAACCGATTGCTGTATACGTAGCTGTGAAGGACTTTGTCTGACCTGGTGAGAGGTAGAAGTTTCCTGATGAGTCACCGCTTGTATCTGTGTCAGAGAAATCGCTAGCCGTGACGGTTATACCGCTTGGGTTAGTCGAAGTACTGAGCGCTGTACCTTGAACTGAAGACAAGTAGATTGGGTTGTTTCCAGCTGTTAGGTTGAATGCGAAGAACACTTTCTGAGAAGTTGTTCCAGTTGTGCTGTTCGTGTTCAAACCTCCGTAAGTAACTGCCAATCCGCTAGCATTCAAGCCTGAACCTGTAAAGGTCTGAGCATTGCTTGTGAATGTAGCTGAGTTGATAGCAACTGCGCTGTAACTTGAATCTTCAATACCTGGGTTGTTAGCTGTGATAGTTCCACCGTTTGCAGCACTGTTACCTGATGCGACCAAAGTGGTCGAAGCAGATGTTCCATCAAGAGCATTGTTGGTGTCAACGTTGACATCAGCAAGAAGCTTGACTGGTACATAAGTATCTGCGGCCAACGGAATCGTGAGTGTCGTGAAGGAAACCGTTGAAGAACCTGCTAGACCTGTGCTTGCATTTGCTGTAACTGAATCAGCAGAATATGTCTGACCAGCAACCTGAAGTCTGAACGTACCAAACAAATCAGATGGGGTCTTAGATGTACCTGCTGTTCTAACTACGAAATTCAACTTTCGGATTGTTGAAGGTGCATTCTGTGACTTGACATCAAAGATAGCAAGGACAACATTCTGTGTCTGGACACTTGTTGAAAGCTGTACGAGGCCTGTGGCAGGAGATGCACTGTCTGTAGTGACGATGACCGATCCTGCACCACTACCCTGATAACTGAACGAACGAGAACCACCAGTGCTTGTCTGTGTGTCTGTTACGCCTGTTCCATCAACTGAGCGAACTTGCATCTGTGTAACATTGATCGATCCTGTACCACGGTCTGACGTAGGAAGGAATGAAACATTGACTGTCAAGTACTTAATCTTTGTAGCAGGAATGACAACTCCATTAACTGGAATACTCAATCGGTATTGACTACCAACTGTTAGTTCGCTGAAATTGTTAAAGTTCAAGTTACTGACTTGACCGATAACTGCTCCTGTCTCATCCTTGACAGTGACTGCACTAGCGTAGAGCCAGAGGCGAGTCTCAAAGTCGAGAGTAAGATTCTGGAGAGCCATGTCTGAAGCACTTGCTTGTATCTTGTAAGATGCAACGTCATATGCTTGACCCTTGTAAGCTACGATGCCAGAAGGTGATGACCATAGCGATACGGCCAATGTTCCGACTACACCAGGAGTTGTGATTCCTGTTGGAGCACCTGCAACTGTCGCAGGCAATGTGTTACCTGGAGCATTTGCCAATGTACAGGTGTATCCTGCTGGGCAACCTGTGTTTACTGTTGCAACTGAAGCTGCACCATTCAACTTGCCGCGGGTCAAAGGACCTACGAAACCTGTTGAAGGAACACCGTTAGCTGTCTGATAAGCTTGGACTGCTGCCTTGGTTTGTGAACCAAAGTATCCTGTACTTGCTGCACCTGTAGCAATTGAAGGAATCTTATAACCACTACTCATCAACCATGTCTGGAGAGCAACAACGTCCTGACCTGTTGAACCGACTGTTAGGTTGGTGTTAAAGGCATAACCTTGTGCTGAAGCGACCATAGCGAGTGCCAATACGGCAACGCCGGTTGCGATTGCGAATTTTTTCATTTTTTGTAATTTTACGCATCTCTCTCCATTTATTAATAAATCGCCCTACTTCACTCTCGCGAGTTATGAAGGACTTCGAAGGAGAAATTAATGCGGCTAGTAAACTAACTGATAATCTAACTTGATTCCACTTCTTGCACCTGACGCTATCGACACGCTAGATACAAGATTTTGTGGGTACACTAAAGACGAACTCTATAAACTAGTTATTATTTAGTTTTCAAAGTTCGTTCCCCGTCGCCTTATGCTCTGGGACGAGTATGCAATAGGTACGATACCACTTACACACTCGTTGCAGAACATTATAACGCATAACGCAAACTATGCAAAAGGCCTACATGTGGATAACATTTTTCGCTAACTGTATTTTTACTAAATTTTTACTAATTTTACTAAAAAAGACCTCAAATCCATGCTTTTCCATGCTTTTGTGGCTCCGTGTAGTAATAGAGCCATTCTATAGGATAAGACGCTGAAAGTCAACGGTTCTTGCAAATAGGCAACAAATAAGGGTTTAAGGGCACGGATATTTTCCTGCCCTCCTATGCTAAAGCTTCGGAAGGGCACCTGTAAGTGGTCTGCGAAGCCTTGGCGAAGTAGGCTGGAAAATTCCTCGTGTGAGGCTTACAGTCGCGCTCGCAAGTCCCTTTCACCCTTATTTGTTGCCTATTTGTCTAGAAAATTGACTTTTGTGGATATGACAGAAAATGGTCCGCTTATCAAAAACCTCACCATTACTTCAAAGAATACCTACTCCATCTCCTTTCCCCCTCCTTCTTTATGAGACCCCTACTTACGAGATCGATGAGTTCTCGCTGGATAGTCTTTTCACTGCAGTCCTTTATAACCTTGGCAAAGTCCTTTACGGTCAAGTTCCCTTCAGTCTTTAGGACATTCAGTATCGCTTCTTGTCTCATTGATTTCTTCTCCTGAACAGATACATGACCTTGGATAGATGTGGCTCCCTTGTTAGATGACTGGTACTGTCCACTGGTTGCAGAATTCGGCACCTGTCCTTTTACATTTCCTTGGATCACGCTTCCACCTCCCCTATTGTCCGATCGGAATCCTGATGCGAACAGATCTGGTGTCTTAAAGAATGACTCTGATAGAACATAGCCGGCCTTTTCAGCACTTTGTGCGAGCCTGTCACGGAGCATCCCGACAACCATGTCGATCTCTCGCACCAACAGTTTATGGTTCATCTCAGAAATCAGATTGGATATCCTAGCTACATTCAATAACGACAAAGTTTCCAGTGCCGCAGTAAAGATAGATTGGATGACGCCACTCTTGTCACCTGGAACAGAGCTAGACGCAGTAAAGGACGCAGACAAGAGATTGATACCTTTGTCTCGTAACTCCCATTTTATCGGCTCGTCGTCCTTGAGAAGTCCTGAGACGAGGTAAAGGGCAGCAGTGATCTTTTCTGTCTTTTTGAATAGGTAGACCAGATAGTCCTCAGCCGAGAAAAACCCCAATGCTTTCCAGTTAAGTGGGTTACTGAAGGAGTCTGGATTGTTTGTCTCTTTGTTGTCCATGATAGGTTAATGGGTGTCCTATAGCTTCTTGGTGGTGTCTTTTACGAAATTCGTTGATTTTCCTATGTCTTTGAGATGTCCATTATAGTCTTATAGCTAGAGAAAGCAAGTAGCCATTTGAAAAGCTGCTCGCAAAAACCACCCGCTTTTCCAGGTGGTTTTTACAAAAACAGTGATTGCTTATTGTTTAATTATAGCCAATTGCCCTTTACTAAATGCCTCCGCCATTGGTTTGAGAAACTCCAAAGCCAATTGGAGTTCGTGACGAAACTGCTCGACCACCATACCAGCATGACGCTCATAGTCTGCGTTCAGTTCTATTCTCTGTTCCCTGAAGCGTCTATCTATATATTCGTATAATTCATTTCTTTGTTCTTTGAAGCGGACATCTATATGACTAAACCGCGCATCTATCTGACCAAATCGCGCATCTATCTGACTAAATCGTGTATCCATGTATGATTGCATATTATCAAACCTCTCATATGTCTCATCTCTAAACGAATACATGTCTTCTTTGAAATCAGAAAATTCCGCCTGCGTGACATATTCAGCTTGTCTATTTCTTAGTGTTACTATCATTGATTTTTATTTCTATTTTATCGTCCTCTAATACTCGACCATAAACTTAAAGCAGGTAAATTTATCTCCCTAGTTTACTCCGCCTATTTCAGTTGGCAATATTCCGCCGACTGAAAAACTGTTTCATAATGTAAAATCGCCTTGAATTTTGCAATCCTCTTCTTTTGCCACCTATTTCTTACCTCTTAGCTCTTAGCTCCTAGCTCCTAGCTCTTACCTCTTACCTCTTACCTCTTACCTCTTACCTCCAATAATTATAAGTTGAAATATATTCGCTCGAAAGATATGTTATTATTAAACCTATACTCGAATTAATCATCACCATCATGGCAAAGAAAAAAGACTACGATAAGAGAACCAAGAACCATGTCCTAGAAGAGATAGGTACAGGAACACTGCACACCATTTTTGCGATAGTTTCATTCCTCGTAGCAGTCATCTCACTACTCGCAGCATTCGGCAAAGCGGGCGTGGTTGGAGACTACGCATTCATCTTTTTCTCCAGGATGTTCGGCATCGGCTACTACCTCATCCCCATCGTCTTCATCATGCTCGGAGTAACTTTCCTCCAAGGACTAAAACAGAGATTCCAACTATCCAAGAGTTTGGGTGCCCTTCTATTCTTCCTATCCGGTCTAGGTATCATCCATATCGCCTACGAGGGCGCAGGCGGAGTCTTTGGACGCGCCATCGACTACCTCTTCCTAAAGTCCATCGACTACATCGCTACGACTGTACTCATGGTCGCCATACTCATCATCTCAGTATTCATGACATTTAACCTACATGTCAGTTGGGAGATGATCATGTCGCTGTTCAAGAAGAAAGTTAGCGACGAAGACACAGATTCCCTCCTGACAGGTCGCAGGAATGACAAAACTGGCGATGATGAGGAAGACATCGAGGCATTGGCTGCCGCCGCCAGTGCCAAGGGAGCCAGTCAACTATCTGCCCGTGAGATCGAGGCTGCCGCAGCAAAGGCTCGTATGGATGCACTAGTAGCAGAAAAGAAGCATCGTAGTCGTGCCGATGTAGATATACTAGACGACGATGGCAGTGAGTTTGCATCATCCTTCACCATGCCCAGTCTAAAACCATTTGTCGCCCCTCCTCTATCACTCCTAGAGAAAGATCGTGGCAAACCAGAGACAGGTGATATCAAGGCGAACGCAAATATCATAAAGAGGACATTGCAAAACTTTGGCATCACAGTTGAGATGGATGAGATATCCATAGGACCATCAGTCACCAGATATGCCCTGAAACCAGCCGAAGGAGTAAAGTTGTCACGAATAGTAGGTCTCAACAATGACCTATCTCTCGCACTCGCCGCACACCCTATCCGTATCGAAGCCCCCATCCCTGGCAAGTCACTAGTCGGTATCGAAGTCCCCAACACCGCAAAGACTACAGTCGGTTTGGCAACCCTGCTCTCAACCGACACCTTCCAAGAATCCGAGAAGCCACTATATGTTTCACTAGGCAAAGATATCACCGGAGAGGCACATTTTAGTAACCTTGCCAAGGCTCCTCATATGCTCATAGCAGGAGCTACAGGTTCAGGCAAGTCAGTCACTATCCATGCCCTCATAACCTCTCTCCTGTATCGCAACTCCCCTGCGAGCATGAAGTTCATCATGATAGACCCAAAACGTGTAGAATTGACCTTATACAACAAGATACCCCACTTACTGACACCAGTCATCACTGATCCGAAAAAGTCTATCCTAGCACTAAAATGGGCTGCCAAAGAGATGTCCCGAAGATACGATATTCTAGAGAAGAATTCAGTCCAGAACATTGATTCATACCACAAGACCATCCTCGCACCAGCCATCAAAGCATGGAGCAAGGAGGAGGAAGCAAGGAGCAAGAAGAAAGAATCTACTGACACTCCTCCATCTTTACCAGAAACCATGCCATATATCGTCATCGTCATCGATGAATTGGCTGATATCATGCAAACATATCCTCGCGAGCTCGAGTCAGCGATCGTCCGTCTAGCCCAGATGAGTCGTGCCGTCGGTATCCACCTCGTCATTTCCACTCAGCGACCGAGTGTAAATGTCATCACCGGTCTCATCAAAGCCAACATCCCTACTCGCATAGCCCTCCAAGTCGCCTCGCAGATCGATTCGCGAACTATTCTAGACCAGATGGGTGCAGAAAAGCTACTCGGTGCCGGTGACATGCTCTATCTCGGTGGCGAGATGTCCAAACCGATTCGTCTACAGTCAGCATACATCTCCGAATCAGAAGTAAAGAATGTGGTAAAACATATCGCAGCCCAATACATAGACGAGATCAACGACACCATCAATCTCGGTGCCACACCTACAGAGGCAGGCGCTAGTGCCGCATTCGATGCGATGAATTCTGACGATTCACTCGAAGATGATGACGATATGTATGAACCGGCCAGAGAGATGGTTATAACGAGCAACAGAGCTTCGACTTCACTCATCCAGAGAAAGCTCGGCATCGGTTATTCTCGTGCTGCCAAACTCATGGACATGCTCGAGGATCGTGGTGTCATCGGAGCAGCCAACGGTTCAAAGCCACGCGAAATATTGGGAGTTGGAGGTAGTACAGCAGAAGTGATTTCTACAAACGAGAGCGTCAACTCAGATGATACAACTTTATAGGTTAGGAGATTTAAGATTTAAGATTTAAGATTTAAGATTTAAGATTTAAGATTTAAGATTTAAGATTTAAGATTTAAGATTTAAGAAACGCAACTCCTAAAAAGACTTTCGGACTTTATGGACTTTCTGACTTTAAGGACTTGATGGACTTTATAGACTTTATAGACTTTATAGACTTTCCGACTTCCCTGACTTTCCGACTTTAAGGACTTTATAGACTTTATAGACTTTCCGACTTTAAGGACTTTATGGACTTTATAGACTTTATAGACTTTACAGACTTGATGGACTTTAAGGACTTTATAGACTTCCCTGACTTCCCTGACTAATTAAACTGTATCTCAAACGGATACATTCCCATCCCGCATGTCCCATGCAATTTCCCAGACTTAGCAATACCGATATCTATATCTGTCTCCCCCGTTTGCGGGAGTGCTTTACTGATCCCCAGACTAGGGAGTCGCACTGAGGCAGAACAGTCGAATGTGCCACTAGTGTCAAACCGCAATACAGTCGGTAAACCCGCCTTCGCCTCACTCTTTCGTGGCTGATAGCCCCCTTTTGCGCGAATCAGAACGATCTGTTTTCCGTCAACCAAGGTGACATTATTTGCTAACGCACCATCTACAGATCCGACAGCGTCATTACTCCCATTAAAGAAGAAAATGGAACTCCCGATGATGATAACTGCGATGATGATGGAAATGGTAGTTGATTTCATGGTGGTGTATATATTAACAATATATTAATAACTAATCTACTTGAATATTTAGTTAACCTTTCCCCCTCCTCTCATCACTGCGGGACTCAAGAAGTGGGAAAAGTTAACTTAAAAATTAAACACTGGCGGAATGACCCCGATCACCACCAGACTATTTATCAGATTGAACAGTGCAAACATGATCACTATCAGCCCCGCAGATTTGAAGAATACTCCTGACTTTGAACTATTCTTGATACTGAGCGAACTAAAGCTAACTAGAGCCAGTACAGGCAGAGTTCCCAGAGCAAAAGCCAGCATCGTCAATCCCCCATCCACGAAACTTCCTGTAGTCAGAGTGTAGAGTTGCATAGACTGTGTAAAGCCACACGGCAAGAAGAAAGTAGCCGCCCCGACCAAGAGCGGAGTGACAGAGTGATTGAGTTTCGAAACACCATGAGCGTATTTACCGATAAACTTTGGCATCGAAGGCTGTAACCTCTTTGCCCACGGAAACACTTCGAGAAGATTGATTCCTAGGACGAGCATGACCACACCTATCAGTAAACTTAGGATGAATGTGATGGTGGCATTCAGGGTAAAAGTAGCACCTATCGCACCTATCACTCCACCAAGGATGAAAAATGAAACGATACGACCGACATGAAACATCACCTGCGGCTTTACTCGATCACCTTCTTTGGCAAATGTTGCTGACATAGAGAGCACCAATCCTCCGACGACAGCCATACATGATGAGAGTGAAGCAACGATACCGACGACGAGAGCTGTGCCGTATGTAACACTTCCCGCATTTACCATATTCACGATACCGAGCTTTTGGAGGAGCACGAATAATGCAGCAAATCCGAGAGCGATCGGTATAGCGATCTTGAAATCTGACCATTTATTCTTCTCACTAGATCCCGATGTCACTACTCCATATCCAGAATTGCCGTGAGATACAACATAGCCATGAGGTTTGAGAGTCGATGTAAGTTCCTGCGCCACCTGATCTATAGTCTTATCTCCAAATATTCCTGTCACCTCGATAGTATTATTCTTCAAGCTGGATTTAACGCTCGTAACATGTGCCAAATCCCCTATTTCGCTCTCAGTTAATAGGACGCAAGCATTGCAATGCATACCGCTCACATGGAAAGTCATCGTCTCCTTCGTGGAATTATTACCGATATTTCCATTTGACTTTTTGATTTTTGATTCTCTATTCATCATATTATTTTATATTGTAATGAAAATTGGGACTAATACCTAACCACTAACCACTAACCACTAACCACTAACCACTAACCACTAACCACTAACCACTAACCACTAACCACTAATCACTAATCACTAATACCTAATTACAATCGCTTTGTTTTGATCCGTAATGAATTCGACACTACCGACACACTCGAAAACGCCATAGCTAGTCCTGCGAATACCGGATTTAACAGCCATCCAAACAATGGGTAAAAAGCTCCCGCAGCCAGTGGTATGCCGATAATGTTGTAAATAAACGCCCAAAATAGATTTTGTTTGATGCCTCTCATAGTGATCTTTGACAACTTGATGGCTTTTACCAACTTAGATATATCTCCACCGAGAAGTGTGATGCCAGCAGACTCTATCGCCACATCAGTGCCCGTTCCCATGGCGATACCAACATCAGCTTGAGCTAGAGCTGGCGCATCATTCACACCATCACCTGCCATTGCCACGATATGACCTTCAGATTGGAGTTCCTTGATCTTGGCGAGCTTATCTTGTGGCAATACATGAGCGATGACTTCATCTATACCAACTAGAGATGCGATGTACCTTGCCGCTCTCTCATCATCACCAGTCACCATCACAACTTTTATTCCCAATTTATGCAGATCATTCACCACCTGCTTTGAAGCGGCTTTCACTTCATCAGCGACCATCACAAAACCTAGAACTTTTTCTTTTGTCGCCAAGATAACTGGAGTTTTTCCTTGAGAGGTGTACTGTTCCAATTTCTCGGCATCAAATTTCAATCCCAATTCTGTGATTAGCTTCAGATTTCCCGCATAATATTCGATACCGTTTATTGATCCTCTTATGCCTTTTCCTTTAATAGCTTCGAAGTTTGAGACATCATCTATCGTTAGATTCTTTTCCTGTGCATAATTCACAACCGCATGAGCTATAGGGTGCTCTGACTTACTTTCTAGTGCCACGAGTATGGAGATCATTTCCCCATCTCTCATGTCCATATCGGACAGATTAACCACATCGACGAGTGTAGGCTTGCCTATAGTTATAGTCCCCGTCTTGTCCACAATGATCGTGTCTACCTTATGAAGTTTCTCGAGTGTTGCAGCATCTTTGATGAGGATTCCCTCCTTGGCACCCTTACCAACTCCGACGATGATAGCAGTAGGCGTAGCCAATCCTAATGCACACGGACAGGCGATCACCAATATTCCTACAAACGAAACGAGACCAAATGAAAGAGCTTGCGATAAACCCAGATAACTCGTCCCGACGATGAGCCATGTACCCAGCGTGAGAACTGCTATCACCAGCACTATCGGCACGAAAACTGATGAGATCTTGTCAGCGAGTGCCTGTATCGGCGCCTTGCTACCTTGTGCCTCCCCGACCATTTTGATGATCTGTGCCAACAGAGTCTCCGATCCGACTTTTGTCGCCTTGAAAGTAAATGAGCCACTAGTATTCAGAGTACCAGCAACGATGTTGTCGCCTGCACCTTTTGAGACAGGCATCGGTTCTCCAGTCACCATCGACTCGTCGACAAATGAGGAACCAGAAACAACGACACCATCAACAGGTATCTTTGCACCAGGCTTTACGATGATCGAGTCACCATGCCTGACATCACTCACAGAGATTTCCATTTCCACGCCCTCACGGATGACTAGAGCAGTTTTTGCCTGTAGATTTAATAGCTTTTCGATAGCATCACCAGTCTTTACCTTTGACCCAGCCTCCATGTATTTCCCCAGCGCGATAAAAGCGATGACAACGATGGTCACATCATAGTAGGTATTTTCTACATTTAAAAATGGTTTTAGACTGTCTGCAAACGCCGTTACAGCAAAGCTATATATGAACGCTGCAGATGTTCCTATACCGATCAGAGTATCCATGTTTGCCTTTCCATAGCGGATGAATCGATACACCCCCATTAGATATGGTTTTCCAACGACAAATAATGTATATGTCGCCATAAGTGGCAAGAGAGCCATAAGTACACCATCTAGCATCGCCGGCATATCAGCGACAAGACCAACTTTGGAAAATCCCTCCCATACCATAATCATGATACTGAATACTGCTAGAGGGATTACAGAAATAACTTTGGCTTTCATATCAGCCAATTCACGGAGCTTTTCGGTCTTTGACTGGCCGAGACCGAGATGCGCAGCGTGTTCTTCCGCATTCATTCCCATCTGTTCTACATTGGAGATATCTACAGCCTCGATCTTTGGTAGATAAAATGAGTATCCAAATGGCTCTATCTTCCTAGAAAGTTCTTCCGCCCCAGTCTTTTCCTTATCAAAAGATACTTTAGCTCCTTCTGTACCATAATTCACCGTTACAGACTTTACCCCATCAACCTTCTTTAGGGTCTTTTCGATGATACTAGCACACGATGCACAGTGCATCCCGCGAATCTTGAAAGATGCAGTCACAGGCTTGGATGTGGCTATAGGTGCGGATACAGATGTAGATGAAACTGTGGATGAGGATTTTTCCATATGAATTATTTTCTCTTTAGACTATAAACTTTGAGGATCTCCCCTACCGCTTTCTTCTCTTCGCCATCTTTTATCTGCTCCACCACGCAAGTACTCAAGTGTGCATTCATGAGTTCATCTTCAACTCCAGACAATGCACGCTTCACAGCAGATGTTTGCGTGATCACATCTATGCAATACTTCTCTTCTTCGATCATCTTTTGGAGTCCTCGAACTTGACCTTCTATTAATTTTAGTCTGCGAACCAGTTTTTGTTTGTTTTTATTCATGGCATTAGAGTATACCCCCATAGGGTATCTGTCAACTGTGGATTAGTGATTAGTGATTAGTGATTAGTGATTAGTGATTAGTGATTAGTGATTAGTTATTAGTTATTAGTGATTAGTGATTAATTCCTTGCAAGTTAGCCATCTAAATGTAGAATGAAAAGATGGATATTTCCATGCCTGACGGCAGGCAGTAAGATTTAAGAAACGCAACTCCTAAAAAGACTTTCCGACTTCCCTGACTTTCCGACTTTAAGGACTTGATGGACTTCCCTGACTTCCCTGACTTTCGGACTTTATGGACTTTATGGACTTTCTGACTTTCCGACTTTCCGACTTTATAGACTTTATGGACTTTACAGACTTCTGCCCCCCTAATCACTAGTCTCATGACCCGAACCTCTTTCATCAAACTGATCAAAATACTCGCGACTTCCATCGTCGTCCTTCTCATCATTGCCTTCGCAGTGTGGCGATCATTGAATTATGCCCGTGGGCCACATATAACGATCGAGCAACCGACGAACGGGTCAGAGATCACAACTAGCTATATCACGATCATCGGCCGAGTAGAACGCTCGACCAATCTATTGATCAATGACAGCGCGATCAATATAGACGAAAAAGGCAATTTTACTGATGATATCGTCATATTCCCTGGTGTAAATATCATTACCGTGACTGCGCGAGACCAATTCGGCAGATCTACAGAGGACCAATTGACATTAGTTGGTAAAGATCGATCGATAGGAACAGAAAAGTCTAACCTTTCTAATACTGGCGCAACTTCCGAGAAATCAGTAGGCAACAATATTGCATCTTCGACAACGCCATAGACATCGGAAATTGTGATAATATACGGATACCTGCACATTATCAGACACTAAGCTGTTTCCGACCTACCCTGCCCCGATCTACCTGCATAGACGAGAACAGAAGAGTCGGAAACTAACATAACCAATATGGCCATCCAAAAACCAAAAAGTAAAGTCAGCACCCAAGAAAAAACAAAAGAAATTTCCAGAGACACATTAACAGAAGACTCATCCGGAGAAAAGACGGACGGAGTCAGAGGAGGAGATGCAACAGAAACAGAAGGAAAAGGTCAACCAGTCACTCCGTTAGCTGGCGGAAATGCCTCAAAGAAGCGCTCCGCGACAGATGTCAATGACGCCCTCGATATCATTCGCACCAAGTTTGGCGAGGACTCGATCATGAAACTCGGCGACAAGCCAAAAGTCAATGTAAATGCCATCCCAACAGGATCGCTCGGTTTAGACTGGGCACTCGGTATCGGCGGTATGCCACGAGGTCGCATCGTAGAGATATTTGGCCCAGAGTCATCAGGTAAGACTACCCTAGCACTACATGTCGTCGCCGAAGCGCAGAAGCGAGGTGGAGTTTGTGCATACATAGATGCCGAGCACGCTATGGATCCAGAATACTCAAAGAAGCTCGGTGTACAGATAGATGATCTCCTCATTTCCCAGCCAGATACAGGTGAACAGGCTCTCGAGATAGTAGATAGCCTCATTCGTACAGGCAAGATGGATGTCGTAGTCATCGACTCAGTTGCCGCCCTCACACCCAAAGCCGAGATCGAGGGAGATATGGGTGCACACCACATCGGCACCCAAGCTCGCCTGATGTCCCAAGCACTCCGCAAGCTGACCGCTATAGTAGCCAAGTCCAAGACCATCGTCATCTTCATCAACCAGATCCGTATGCAGATCGGCGTGATGTTCGGTAACCCAGAGACCACTCCAGGTGGCAAGGCACTAAAGTTCTATTCTTCTGTTCGCCTCGATATCCGTCGCATCGCCCAGATAAAGAAAGGTGAGGAGATCATGGGTGGTCGCGTTCGAGTCAAGGTAGTGAAGAACAAAGTCGCTGCCCCATTCAAACAAACAGAATTTGACCTCATGTACAATGAAGGTATCTCCCAGGAAGGCGAGATCATCGCCCTAGGTGAGAAATACGCCATCCTGCAAAAGTCCGGCTCTTCATACAGTTTTGGCGAAGAAAAACTCGGCCGCGGCTATGATGCCACCAGACAGTTCCTCAAAGAAAACACCAGAGTTCGCGAAGAGATCTTGAAACAGATCAGGGAGAAGTTGAAGGAATAGATCTATTCACTCCACTATCTTACGGACTACAGGTCGAGAATTACGATTAATAAGTCGTCCAATATATCTGGCTATTGTCGTATGCCGGGTGTATTGGTCAGACTTGACGGCGTATATACAGGATATATACTGATATTATTATGAAAATTTCCAAAGTTATACTAAATATGGACTCTACCCTAAAGAAACAGTTTATGAGCAAGGCACGCAAGGAAGGTCTAACTATGAGCTCCGCGCTCAATATCACTGCCCGTGCTTATGTACATGACCGCCTGAAGATTACCGCACTCGACAGAGACATCGAAGAAGGTCTAGATGATATACGAAATGGTCGTGTCATCTCTCAAGAAGACCTTTTCAAGAAGTTAGGTCTCTAAACTAAACCTATGCAAATAATTTACAGTGCCAAAGCCAGTAATGAGCTTAGTGATTTTCCAGCACAGATCCAAGTCAGAATCTCCCAAAAAATGTCCCTTTATTCACAACAACCAAATCCGATTAAATTTGCAAAACCAATCAGTGGGACTGAACTATTTAGATTCAGAATAGGTGATTACAGGGTACTATTCAAAGTCAGCAACAATATAATATTCGTTGTGACAATCAAGAAACGTGACAAGGCATACCTTAACCTAGATTGAAATCACGAAAAGCACTTCCCCGCCACATTTCAGTCTGGCGGGGTTTTGCATTTCCCGACTATAGATGTACAATGAAACCATGTTCAACTCCTATAAAAAACTAGAAAAATGGCAAAAGAGCCTGATCAGGCTATCTATATTGGTAACCGTGGTTTTTGTTGCACTCGGCTGGTATACGAAGGTACAGTTAGATACCCTTTCAGCTAATGTAGCCGCCCTTTCGAGCAATCTCGCCATCCTAGAGTCCAAGTTTTCTTCAACTACCGCTACTCTAGTAAACAGTATCAATCAAAACAACAATTCACTTAACAATGCCCTAAATCAGCAGATACAGAGTTCCGCCGTTATAGCTCAGCAGCTCGGAAACTACCAGCAGCAAGTCAGCACAGTTTCGAGTACTGTGAGTACACTGCAAAAATTGAGCAATACCGATCAACAACTATTACAAAAGTATTCCAAAGTATTTTTTCTAAACGAATATTACGCACCAGCAAAGTTGGCGGCCATACCTGGTGCCTATGAATACAGTGAAACGAAACAGCTAACTCTCCAAGCCGATGTTTGGACACATTTACAAAAACTCATCGATGATGCGAAGTCTGCCGGAGTCACCATGTATGTCCAGTCTGCATACCGTTCGTTCAATGAACAGAGTGCTCTAAAGAGTGACTATAAGGTCATCTATGGATCAGGTACAGCCAACTCATTCGCTGCAGACCAGGGATATTCGGAACACCAGCTAGGAACGACAGTAGACATGATTGCCCCTGGCCAAGGAGGCAACCTTGATGGATTCGATACAACAAAAGCTTACACATGGCTTCTCGCCAACGCATATAGATACGGCTTCACCCTTTCATATCCCAAGGACAACAAATTCTATGTCTACGAACCATGGCACTGGAGATTTGTCGGTATCAAGCTTGCCACTGACCTCCGCAACCAGGGTAAAAACTTCTACGACCTCGATCAGAGGACTATAGATACTTATCTAGTAAATTTCTTCGACATACAGTAAAGAATTATTTACTAACCCCTAGCACCTCCTTTCGAAATCCGACGATTCTTTACGAGACAATATCTCACTGTATTTTCCAAAGACCGACCGAAGCCTTGGAGGGCGGGCTTTGTGAAAATACTGAGAGATTGTAAGTAAATTCGGAGGATTGAGAAAGGTGGTGTGAGGGGTTACGAATTATTTACCAACCCTCTCCCTATATTCCCCCGTCTCTGTATTAATGCGAATAACATCCCCTTCATTGACGAAAAGTGGAGCGTTGATAGTAGCACCAGTCTCTAGAGTGACGACTTTGTTACCTCCAGCTGCAGAGTCCCCCTTTATATTTGGTGGAGCTTCAGTAACTCGGAGTTCAGCAGTTATCGGCATCTTGAATCCCATAGGCTGCTCCTTAAATAGTAACTGAGAGACTTCAGTATTCGGTTTCAAAAACTTGCCTTGAGGTCCGACCTGCTCTTCAGTAACTTTAAATCTTTTTCCAGCATTGTCTATCTCGCTAAACCACCACTCCCCGCGGTTATTGTATAGATATTTCACCTCACGCTCATCTATCTCCGCCTGCTCAACTTTTTCAGACTGATGGAATGAGTACTCAGTGACTTTGCCAGTCATGAGGTTTTTCAACTTCGTAGCATTTACAGGCTTTCTCTGCTGCTTGCGAAATACGTGCGAAGTGATGACTTCATATGGTGAACCATCCAGGACGATGTATTTCTTCTCAGTAATTTCATTGTATTCGAGTAATGACATAGGATATGGGAATTATTTTGCAACATATGGAAGGAGTCCCATAAACCTTGCGCGCTTTACAGCGACGGCGAGCTGTCGCTGATATTTTGCAGCGATACCAGTACGCTTCCTACTCAGGACTCGTCCATGCGGATTCAAAAACTTACGAAGGATCTCAGTATCCTTGTAGTCGATGAACTTTATATTATGCTGACTAAAGTAACATTGTTTTTTCATATTAGTTTATTGAACCATTCATCAATTGACAGAGGAACTATTCAGTCACTGTGTCAATTGTTAAATGATTTCAATTTTCTGATTGTTTAATTAATTTCGATTATCCAATTATTTCCACCCGCTGGCGGACTGATAAATGGTTTGACTGTTTAATAATTCAATAATTCGCAAGTTCAATCTTTAGAACGGTATATCGTCTGGATTGATTTCTTCTTGTGGATAATCTATCTTGTCTTTATCTCCCGTTGGGGCACCCGCCTCAGCAGCTTCGCTCGTGGTACCGTCTTTGGAAGGGCTACCCACTTCACTACCTGCTCCACTAGGCCCACCCGTCGCTCCCGTGGCTCCACCCCCTCCTGGACCTCCTGTTCCACGGAATCCGAACTGGACATTGTCTGCGATGATCTCTGTACGATACTTCTTTTCTCCATTCGGAGCATCCCAACTCCTCGTCTGGATGCGACCTTCGACTAGTGCTTGCTGACCTTTCTTTAGATATTGAGCTGATAGCTCACCGAGCTTTCCGAAGGCTACAATATTGTGGAAATCAGCGACATCCTTGCGTTGACCATCCTTGTCCTTGTAAGAACGATTCGTAGCTACGGCGAAGCTACAGACCTTGATACCTGATGGGAGAGCTTTGAGTTCTGGCTCTCTGGTCAAGTTTCCGATGATATATGCTTTGTTTAGGTACATATGGGCTACAAGATTTAAGAGATAAGATTTATGATTTAAGAATCGCTACAAAATGTGCCATTCTATTCCTAAATCGTAAATCGTAAATCGTAAATCTCAAATTATGATTTTTAATTTACTACTACTTCACCTCTTTGACCATATCGTCTATACTCTTGTCCATCTCTTCGATGGTAGCTGGAGCAGCATCTTTTGTGTTATCTGGTAACGCACCAACGCCAGCAACGACTATCGGAGCCGCGTCGACTGTTCGTTTTGGAGCGGCAGCATCAGCGATCTGCGATGCCCTCTTGCCTAGATATGTATTCTCCTTTGTTGTAGAGAGTAATATCATGCGCAATATAGTCGGCATGAGCTCAACTGACTTCTTTATCGACTCAACAATACTAGAGCTGACCTCAAACTTTACCCAACCAAAATACGCCTTGTCATACTTTTCGTATGAACCTGACACCATCTTTACCCTCATCGTATATGCGAGGTTTTCTAGGTGCGGTGCTTCATCGACGATGATGGATGAACCAGCATTAGTAATGATACCTTTCACTTTCTCGGCCTCCTCAGAAACTTTCTCTTCGGCGACAGATCCAGCGACCAAGTATCCTATCTCGTAGACCGCTAGACGGTCATCTTTGTTTGTATCTTCCATATATTGTTTGCAACCAGTGACCCTTATTATCTGGGATCCCCTATAGCTTTCGGCCTAGAGGAACTAGTTGCGATTACTGATAATGTAGTACGAGATTAACACAGATATTGCTCCTCTGCAAGAGTTCCGTATCCTTCCTGCAGGCGAGAAAAATAGCGGATTCTGAGAGGTATATTTAGAATATCATAAAGGTGATAAAATCCTGATGAAAAAAGAATGAAGAAACGATAAAAAAATGTTCAAATTTTGATAAAAAAAAGAATGAAGTCAACAAGGGTAGACAAGGCGAGGCCTTGTCGAAGGAACATCGCCATCTAGAGCGCTATTTCTCTAGTCCAAAAAATTTTACCGCGTTCTCGAGGAGCTGTTCCGTGATCATTTCCACGCTTTCGCCGCTCGTTCCGCCGCGTATTTTCGCTATTTCATTGACTATTTCTATGACGAAAACCGGCTCATTCCTCTTACCTCTATGCGAGAGTGGTGCAACGAACGGGCAATCAGTCTCAGTCATTATTTTTTCGAGCGGTGCTGATCTCACTAGCTCATCATAATGATGCGCGAAAGTGACAACACCAGTAAAAGAGATCGAGTACCCCGCATCAAACACATCTTTCATATCCTGCATCTTTCCAGCAAAGAAATGAAAATTTGCAGGCACTTTTGCGTGATCTTTGAGGATGGCGAGAGCTTCCTGATATGCGTTGGTACTACTGTGCGAATTCCTCACATGTAGCATCAGTGGCTTATTCACACTATTTGCAACCTCGATATGTTTGATGAACACTTCTTTTTGGTGTGCGACATCTTCCAATTTTGAATGAAAGAAATCTAGACCACATTCACCTATTGCGACCACCTTGGGGTTCATAGCCAGAGTTTGGAACGCCTCAACATCAAATGCCACTCTTTCCGACATCGATTTACGCAAATCTACCCTTTTGGACGAATGCACTTCCACAATTGGCGTAGCTTCGGTTGGATGCATACCGACGATGGCCCACATCTCCTCATGTTTCTCTGCCAACTCCACACACTTCTTTGATGACTCGAGATCTGTACCGACCACGATGATGCCAACACCAGCATCGTGTGCTCGCTTTATCACTTCTTCCCTGTCTGCATCGTATTCGGGGAAATTGATATGTCCGTGAATGTCTATGTATTTCATCTTATTTCCTCATGAAGAGCGGTTTCTCTGGCATTTTGTTTTCATGAATACAGACGAGTATCTTTTCGGCAGTTTCTGGCAGGAATGGGAGCAGCATGACCGCCACTTCATTCAATGATCGGACGAGTTCAGCGATGAGTGCCACACCCTTTTCCTTATCAGTTTTGACCAATGCAAATGGCTGCTCTTTTTGGATTTTCTGGTCGAGTAGAGCGATCTTTTCCCAGATGCAGTTCATCGCTTTTTGCAGGTTATAATTCTCGATAGCATCGAAGAATTCGGGACATCCTATATCAGCAAATGTTTCAATCGATAATTTTGACTCACATAGATTCCCATCTTCCTCCTTCGTCTCACCTTCACACAGCTTCGAATGACGCGGCAGAGTTCCAGAGGACAAGTCACGGGAGTGACAAGTTCCTAAAATATTATCCGCCGCCATCTTCATGATCCTCGAAGTCAGGTTGCCGATACCGTTTGCCAGTCCTG
Source organism: uncultured bacterium (assembly GCA_903846945.1). Classification (GTDB taxonomy): domain Bacteria; phylum Patescibacteriota; class Minisyncoccia; order Phycocordibacterales; family PALSA-1337; genus C7867-002. Next base: position 1,462 of record CAINCE010000015.1, on the reverse strand, counting down.
CGTTGTATGTTTCCTTGAACTTTGCCATGGTAAAAGGACTATCTTCAAATGGGTGCAACTCCTTGGTCACGAAATATCTGAGCGCGTCAGTGCCATATTCATTGACAACATCTACGGGACTTATCACATTGCCGAGCGACTTACTCATCTTCACACCTCCCTCACCTGTCACAAAACCATTGATGATGATGACTCTCGATGGTGGCAATCCAACAGCCATGAGCATCGCCTGCCACATCGCTGACTGCTGACGGAGATTGTCTTTGCCACAATACTGCACCACTCCACCCGTGTCTTTCCACCATTTACCGAAAGACCCTAGATCATCCGGCCATCCAGTCGCAGAAATATAATTCACCAATGCATCGAACCAAACATATATAACATGTGACTCGTCCCCCGGAACAGGTATACCCCACGGCATCTTCGCGGTGAGTCTCGAGATACTAAAATCTTCTATCCCCCTCTCGACGAAAGCGCGAATCTCATTTAGTCGCGAGTTCGGTATGACAAATGAATGTTTACTCTCAGCATTGGACTCCGCGAGAGTACCACGCTCGTACAAGTCCATGAGTGCCTTTTGGTAGACACTAAATCGAAAGAAGTAATTTTCTTCCTCTATGATCTCTATCACCTGCAATGTGTGTAGTGGACACTTACCATCCACTAGCTCCGACTCAGTTTTTTCCAACTCACAGCCTACACAGTATTTTATAGCGTAATTCTTTTTATAGATGAGGCCGTTCTTGTCAGCCAACTTCCAGAATTCCTGAGCAGCGAGGATATGATGAGGATCAGTAGTACGGGTAAAATTGATATCCGAACTGATACCGAGTAGTGGCAGGAGTTCTCTGAATTTGTCGGCGGCATCATCGACGTATTTCTGCACTTCTATATGATTTTGTGTCGCCTTCTGATATATCTTTATACCATGTTCATCTGTACCAGTATTGAAAAATACATCGAAACCGAGGAGTTTTTTGTACCTAGCGATGACATCTGCACGGATGAACTCCAGTGCGTGACCCACATGTGGCTCGGCATTTACATACGGCAATGCTGTTGTTATATAAAATGGGGTCTTGGCTAACGATCTAACCTTTGTTCCTAACTTTCCTTTTAGACCAGTTTTAATGGCTGATTTTATCATTAGGGATAGTGTACAGGGAAAATGCAACTGAGGCAAAGTCACTGCGGCAAAATGGTGAATTTGTTGAACAATTCGAAATCCCGAAAACTCTTGTTGCTACTCCGAGCAACAATAGAAAGAAAGGATTTCCTTCAAATTAGTCTACCCCACCACACTTCTTCATCATACCCTTCGGTCCTCAATACTAGACAAGTCCCCTAATAAGGAAAAAACCACTTATCAGGGCTTACCTTAGCCGTAAAATTGACAAATTTTAAGAATTATCAATATGTGGCTTAACATAGCCATGAATCATTCAAAATCTGCTTATTA
>CAINCE010000014.1 GCA_903846945.1 uncultured bacterium | reverse complement strand
GATTTGACGAGGGTCAGGGGTCGGAAGCCCTGGGATAACCGGTACCGTATTTATATTCTCCATTTTTTGATTACTCGTATAGTCACCTCGCAAGGTAGTCCCGTGATGAGCACACAACTCATCCGGCCAAACTTTCGCAACAATGAGAAAGCTATAATAGTGGGGGAATGACTCAAATGAACGCCTGGCTTAAAACATACCATGTCGACCATTTGCAAACAGGGCACTCCTTGTTTTTCAACTCGCGCAAGAGCGCGCTCCTAAACATACCATGTCGCACAATGTCCTGTGACGGCTTCCATTTTTGGTGAGACAGACTGGGATATCAGTCGAGTCCGTGTGTTTTACAATGTGCGAATGTTTTTGATTCCAAGCAAGAATTGATTTTAGGATGAGGACTGCCCAGATCGCCATCTTGTTCATATTGACTACTAGAGTCTTGTAGCTACATTTCAGATTGAATATCTTCCAGATTGATTTCTTTGTTTCGATTCCTTGAGACTGCTTGAAGAGCGACAGAGCGATCATTTCTTGCGGAGCGATTAGTAATTTTCGACTCCCGATGCTGTCTATGAGCTCATCTTTCAGTATCTAGAGGATGGGAATTGCAAGAACGTCGCGGAGGAATGCCTTCTCGGTAATCTTGAGCAATTCTCCAAAATGGTGAGTTGGGAGTTGAATGCGGATAGCCTCTACCTTCTCTGGACATGCGTCAACGAGTGCTCATCTGTCGACGATGAAACCTTATCGGAAACGCAAAACGTCTTCATCATGGCGACTTTTAAAGACCTATCGTCCTTGCGCAATCCGCATGCGATGTCAGTGCTTGCGAAGCTCCGTGCCCTCTGCGTCACTGACGACGATCTTCTGCTATGGGGGCGTAAAGTCACCAAGCGCAGTGACGGAAGTGCAGTCATAGTGCTCCACGTCAGCGACCTTGAAGCGTTCGAAGGGTTGTTGCACAGTGAAACTGGTCACGGGCTCCTTCAGGACGGGTTGATGATCTATCGGTAAACACACCGCTCACGAAGGCCGCTTGGCTTTTGCGAGCGGTTCTTCTTTATAGTATAATTGACTTGTCATTAGAAAACGCCAACCTGTGTGGCGTTTTCCTTTACCTACTTTTCTAGACAGACTTGATTGCGCATATTCCACATAAGATCTGAGACGATGAAAGAATTCTCAGCGTCACTTATGAGTAGGTGACTTATTACTTCTTTGTATTTTGTCATGCTGTCCTCCTGTGCTTCTTTTGGAGTCCTACCTTTTATAAGCGATAAAGCCACTTGATTTGAAGTCTCAAAAAATGGTTTTGCATAGGTATCCTTTAGAGGGTCACCTGTAACCGTTTTATCCGTCCAGAACTGAAATAATTCAGCATAACCAATAAAAGCTTTGCAACCATCGCGAATTGCTTGTGGCCCAAGAGTCTTACCTGAATCACACGATCTCATATATACGACTTTATCTTTAAGCAAGTGTGAATTCACTCCAGAAGTGATAAGTGGCTCATCATTTTGTCCGGCTATACAGACATCGTTGCCATGGCCGTTGAATATGACAATTTCTGGATTCTGTTTTTCCAGATAGCTTTCAACCAGTTTCTTTGATACTTTTTCCTTTTCTATGTCAAAAATCTTGCCAATTCTTCTTTTGGCTTCTTTTACGATTTCTTCACTCCAGTGATAGAAATAATAAGTTACAGATTCATAAAGTGGACGAGTGATAAGAAACGACATATTTAAGCAGGAAGGTTTTGAAGAGAGCGGAGAAAGAATAGTTGCGATTCGATTAATTTTTTTCCAATATCGCTCTGTTTTTTAACCTCTTCAATTAAGACATCTACCGACATAGGTTCTTTATTGTTTCCAACAGAAAGATTAGCATTAGAAGGAATGGTCTTCAAACGTGCAACAACCAAGTTAACAATATCTTGGTCTATGTCTTTTTGATTTGTTGTATTATGTTTATCCATTTTGTTTTTCTTCAGTCGGAATGAATTTAAGCTCGGCTAATTTATCCAAAATTATTTTACCCATTTCTGTATCGCCATTGATTTCTCTATATGCGATCTCCCATGTGATTGGACCACCTTGTTTTTCACCCAAGTCCAATACGATTTCCTTACGAATATTCAAAGGAAGATTAGCGTAAAATTTGAAGAATTTATCTCTCATAAGTGATTATTATTAGTATACTCTACATTGTCTAGAATTCAAAGAGATTATACCATACATATAGACGATGCAAGTTAGTAATAAAGTTTCATAAAGAAAAGGATGTGCGAAACATCCTTTTCGGGTCTAGTGACTATATATTAACATATCATATGACGCTCTAAGCAGGAGGCGAGGATTTGACGAGGGTCAGGGGTCGGAAGCCCTGGGATAACCGGTACCGTATTTATATTCTCCATTTTTTGATTACTCGTATAGTCACCTCGCAAGGTAGTCCCGTG
>CAINCE010000013.1 GCA_903846945.1 uncultured bacterium | reverse complement strand
TCCTCACTTGTTGCTATATTCGGAAAGCTCATATATCAACGGCGTTCGGACTTCATGAAAGCAAGCTTCCATAAGTCCTCACTTGTTGCTATAATATTCTTCATGCAAAACGGCGATAAAAAACTGGTATATATATCGATAGGAATTCCAGCTATCATTTTGGCTCTCTTTATCGGTATATACATCGGTGGTAACAACGCAGCTTCGGTAAATCGATCTGATTTGGTCGATATGTCTGTTATTACTTCAGACAAATTCCAGATATTCTGGAAGGCTTGGCAGATACTCGATAACAAATTCGTCACCGCAGCTAGTTCCACCCCAGAGCAGAAGATCTATGGTGCTATCCAAGGCCTCGCCTCGTCATATGGAGACCCTTACACAGTATTTTTCCCACCAGAGCAGGCAAAGGCTTTCGCCGAAGATATCTCAGGAAATTTCCAAGGAGTTGGTATGGAGATCGGTATAAAGGAAAAACAACTCCAAGTCGTGAGTCCTATAAAGGGTAGTCCTGCATACAAGGCAGGTGTGAAGTCCGGCGATCTCATATTGAAGATAGGGGACAAAATGACCAATGATATGAGTGTGGATGCTGCCGTGAAGCTCATCCGAGGACCGAAAGATAGCGAGATAAAGATCACATTCTTCCCAGTTGGAGGCGCAAAGACAGTTGAAAAGACGATCATACGAGACATCATCAATATTCCTACATTAGACACGGATACGAAGCCTGGTGGCATATTTGTTATAAAATTATACAGTTTTACCGCTCAATCGCCGGATCTATTCCGCAATGCACTGCGCGAGTTCGTGGCTTCTGGTAGTCACAAGCTCGTTCTCGACCTTCGAGGCAATCCAGGAGGTTACCTAGATGCTGCATGGGATATGGCGTCATGGTTCCTACCGGCAGGGAAGACAGTCGTCACGGAGGACTTTGGAGGCAATAACACTCCGAAAGTTTACGCTAGCAAGGGTTACAATATATTCAACAAGAGCTTGCAAATGATGATCCTCGTGGATAATGGCTCCGCTTCGGCAGCAGAGATCTTGGCTGGTGCACTCAAGGAAAATGACATCGCCAAGCTAGTTGGTGTAAAGACCTTCGGAAAGGGGTCGGTTCAGGAGTTAGTATCTCTAACATCCAATACTTCACTCAAGGTGACGATCGCTAGGTGGCTCACTCCGAGTGGTCACAATCTTTCTCACGACGGTCTAGAACCTGATTACAAGGTGGAGATAACTGACAAGGATATCGTAGCGAAGAATGATAGTCAGATGAAGAAAGCAGTTGACCTATTGAGTGCGTTGCCGTAAGGTTGGCACAGGAATCAGTTAACTATATTATTAAATTTAACAGTCCATAAAGTCGAAAGTCCCTAAAGTCCTTAAAGAAATCACAAATGTTTTACTTTATAGTCTTTAAGACTTTACAGACTTTTGACTTAACTCATATGAAAGTAATCCTACTTAGAGATGTTGCGAAATTAGGCAAGAGGTTCGAGATTAAGGAAGTTTCTAGTGGTCACGCATTGAATCTGCTCATACCGCAAGGACTCGTCGTCACAGCTACACCAGAGGCTATGAGGCGTATCGAGGTGCAGAAGAAACAGGTAGAAGGTGAGAGGGCTATTCATGAAGAATTATTGGTGAAGAATATAAAAGGTTTGGATGGTGCAACATTGAATATAGCAGGGAAGGCCAATGAAAAGGGCCACCTCTTTGCCGGTATTCATCGCGAAGAGATTGCAAAAGAAATCGAAAAGCAGACGCAACTCCAAGTCGACCCCTCGTTCATTCAGCTAGAACATCCACTAAAGGAAGTTGGGGAATATGACATCGTAGTGATCGGTGGAGCAAAGAAGGCGAAGTTCAAGGTGGTGGTAGAAGCTGTCAAATAACCGTAACTCATACTCATAGGAACATCTGCAAGAAATTTATAGCGATAAATTTCTGAAGCCGAGAAAGACCCCTGCAGGGGTCTTTCGTTTCCTAGGAGGATGAATTATGGTTATTTACTCTAAAGTTCTACACCACACTCGCAGTCTTCTTCCTATCAATAGAATTATTGAAACTAGTCTTTCTCTTTGTACCAAATGAGACTTTTCCGTCCTTCAATGCGAATAGGGTATGATCCTTACCCATGCCGACATTCCTGCCCGCTAGTACCGTAGTACCGCGCTGGCGGACGATGATCTGACCGGTGGTGATACTCTGTCCATGGTTAACCTTCACCCCTAGATATTGAGGATTTGAATCGCGCCCGTTCTTGGTTGTTCCTGCCGCTTTCTTATGTGCCATGGTGTTAAGTTAAATATTAAATATCAAAATGTAAAATTGAGGTAAAAACAGCTTAACATATAGTCATTTTCTGTGCAAGGCCATTAAACGGCTCAAAATATAGGTATTTTACATGCAAAGTATGGCTCTACAGAGCCGTATAATAGGGTAGGGGGTATTGACTTGTGTGCCTAGGGGTGCTATACTAGGCTCACAAAAGAGGCCAAAGTTAGCGCATGCTTACCCAGGTCTTTTTTAATAAAAATATGATTGAACTTACAACAGGCGTAGTATTCTTGATGTCATCTCTATATGGAAACGCTCAATCTGGCAATACGCAGATGATCGCTCCACAAGATAGTCAGATAGGGGCGACAACGACAGCCGACATTTCTACTTCAACCAGCACAATGACAATGGAAGCCTATCTAAGGAAGGAGTTTGCCGACACACCGATCTTGGTGGATATCGCTCGTTGCGAGTCTAGTTTCCATCAATTCGACAATAGCGGCAATATCATTCGAGGCCGAGTAAATAGTGCAGACATCGGCGTGATGCAGATCAATGAGAAGTATCATGCAGAGTATGCAAAGAGACTCGGAGTCGACCTATATACTCTAGAAGGCAACATCCATTATGCGAAGCATCTATATGCCGAGCAAGGGTCGCAGCCATGGATCTCATCCTCAAAGTGTTGGACAGCAGGACAAGTTGCATTGAAGACACAGTAATCCGCCATCCACCAGTTCTCGAAACGGAGAGATTAGAGAACAGAAATCAGACATCAGAAATCAGAAAGCAGAGAGGAAAAAATATTTTGAAAACATACAAAGGACCTTGCATGAACTGCGAGGTCTTTTTGCTTAAATATATGAATCGCATAACTGCCGTATATCACTGTAGGCATTACTTCTTTAAGTAATCCTTATAGGATGATAAGGAAGGGGTAGTGGAAAGCGGATAAGTGTTACCACTCTAATAATACCGCACCTGGCATGCCGCCGCCCCCACCACTGTTACCATCTACCACCCTAGCATTTCCAGCAGCTACACCAGTACCCGAACATGCGGACTGTCCTCCAGCGCCGCCGGGACCAGTTACCTGACCACCACCCACACCACTCATCGAGACCTGGGATGATATGCCGCTCACACCATTATTATAGTAACCTTGATTTATTGCACTGCTGCAAGATATTGCTTGTCCAGAAGTGTTATATAGAAAGATGTTCCCATCTAGACCAGCATGACCGATACTTATAGTCATTTGCTGCCCGTTCACAACATTAACAATTGTTTGATTAGGACTGCTTGCCGAACCACCTGCACCTCCAGCCCCACCGCCCCCACCGCCCCCACCGCCCCATGCTACTACTTTAATAGTGCCGGCAGGTATTGTCTGTCCTCCGAGAAATGTACTGGCCGTTCCGATAGTCACAACAATCGGAGTATTCGTGTATGAATATAGGCACTGAGAGGGAGCATCTCCAAGATGACAGCCGCCCGAAGGTGGGCGCCACGTTGCGCCCGTTAACAAATAGGAATGAGTATAATTATTTATTGTAGTATTTCCACCGCCCACATCAATGCAATTCACTGAACCGTCTGAGTTAAAACTTTGGATAGCTTGACCGCTAGGGCAACCAACACCACCCAACACGGGAGTAGTGCTCCATGATGCGACTCCAAGGGCGTCAGAAACAAGCACCTTACCAGCTCCTTGATTGCCATCTACTATCTGCATCGAACCTAGTACTTTTAGACCTATCGATTCGACACCGCTCAGATTCACGATGAGTGGACCGGTTTTAGTCTGACTGGTATCTCCAACATTGATCGGTGCGTCAACATTGCACTTTGGCGGGGTACAAATCGTGCCCGCAGGTTGCCCTGTACCAGGTGCTGTCCATGTTCCTGCGAGAGCGGATAATGCAAACGCTCCGAGAGTAAGTCCGGTGATAGTCGCGACACGAGTCAATGTTAACGAGTTTTTCATGTTTTGTTTCATATTGAATAAATTGATTGATAAATTATTTGAATAATTACGGTGTAGTAGTTAATAAACCCTGCATGGACTTTACCTGCTCAGGTGTATACTTCCTAGTATATTTGCTGTTCGGGGGAGTCTTCAAGATCATGACCTGCATCGATTTTATGTCTGCTGAAGACAGAGAAGATTTGTCGTTTGATCTAGTAATCAATGCCTGCCTATGTTTTAGATCATTTGTACCATAAGCAGATGTATCATCGCTGGGTGGGGTAATAGTAATGATATTTGAATAGGAGAAATAGTAGTAAAGAAGAAACAACACGCATAACAAGATGACGATAACCAGAGCGATTATCTTTGCATAATGATGTTTGGGAGGTACCTGGGAAATATCTTTCATTTGAGAAACTGCTATTTGAATTTATACAAAAACATGGGTTGTGTGTGCCCGATAACCACGGTGTTAATTATCCCATATATATATATATATATAAGCAAGCGCGCGGTGGGGATATGTCATTAGTGCCTCACCGAAGAATCCCAAATGAATTCTAAACATGTCAACCCTCCGCAAACAGGGCACAGGTAGATCCTTAATAGGAAATAACTGGAGTTTCTAGACAGACCTGATTGCGCATGTTCCACATAAGGTCTGAAACAACAAATGAATTCTCAGCGTCACTTATGAGCAGGTTGGACTGACCCCTTGAAATGAGACGACTACTGTAGAGACTTCTGGTATCATAGGAATATGAAAGAAAGAAGAAAGTTCTCGAGCAGACAAAGAAAAAGCTGCCTATGATTATGTGAATGGGAAGATAAAGGCTGCCGATCCTGACAGCACAAGTTACGATGATGGACACAGTCTTGCAGAGGCAGTTTCATGCGGACAGGGCGTTTGTAGAGACAAAGCACCTGCGCTTGTGACAGCTCTAAATGCTGCAGGAATACCGGCTGCCCAAGTCGATGTGCCCGTACACACCTTCGTGGCAGTCTTAAAGAGTGATAAAAGTGATGGCAGTGTCGATCATTATCTCGATCCTATGCAGTATGAGACATATCTGCCATTGCAGAGACCTTCGGTCAAACCATATCAGCTAGTAAAGTAGTTAAGAAGGGAAGTAAATAGACATATTCAGCCAAATAAAGTGTTTCTGTGTTATAATTAATTCATGAAAAAATCGCATGTAATCATAGGACTAGTCATAGTATTTTCACTGGTCTTTATCAGTATCCAATATTATAACTTTAAAGTGGTAGCGTTGAATGCAGAAAAAAAGAGAATCATAGATGAAAAACAGAAAGGGATTGTGGACGAATACTACAAATTGAATACCAATCTATCAATCCTGAGAGCATCTATTGCGGATTATTACGATTTAGGTAATAAAAGTTATAAAAATTTATGTAAATCTTTTGTGAGCACCAACGACTCACTCCTTTATAATCAGTATTATAGGGACATAGTAGCAGACATTGGCGTTGAAAATTATTCTTGTAATTCTAACGATAAAGAGTTTGTTATTTCAATTAGATTACCGACTGGTACTAGTTCGTGTTTTGACTCGATGTGGTCGCCGTATTTACAAGAAAAAACATCATCAGACGAAAGCTTTTTGTGCAAATAATTTTATATATAAATGGAAAATTCCTCTGTTATAGTGAGTGATCAACAACTACTGCGCAAAATAAAGCGCACAGCTCTTATATTAGCGATTGCCGCAGGTTTATCTTGCGCGTTGCTTATTCCATTAGGATTCATCGTTATAATGATGCTGCCGTTTATGTTCGATGCACCCGGTTCGGGAAGATCTGTCCCCTTAATTTTTGGGGTGATAGCGATAGTGCCGTTAGTCGTTCTTTCACTTACGGTGGCGACATGGACATCTTATAAAAATAACTCCTATAAAGCTGCTATATATTTCTCAATAGCGCCGATATTATTTGGACTTTTTATTCTTTTCTTTTTTGCATACGAATTTTTCATATCTCCGAACATGAATGCTCGGAAGATGTTTAATTCACTTGAGCGTACTTATGTATGTGATGATAATAGTTTTATCAATGATTCTGGTAGAGGATTTTTTACTTACTACAGGAAAGACAGCGTAATCAAGTATTCAGAGAAGTTTATAGGAGACCGAGATCCAAACATTAGGGATAGAAAAGTGGTTGAACTTGGTAGTGGCAAAGACTACCTTTCTTTACAGAAAGAGCTATTTGTCAAATGTAAAAATTCAGCTGGTAAATCTGTGAGTGATCTGTATGAATTAGTTGAGGATGAAATGACGTTACCATATTATGATGCTTACTATATTCTTCCCAGAAATGTTTTTGATATAGACAAGGAAGGGTTCCCAGATCTTTTTTGGGTGAACACATCTGATTCTGCTACGTCAAGCATTTGGACGACAGATATAGATTACGATCCTCCACTAAAAATATCAGAAAGCCAAGGTTGGGCACTCGATGTTCATAACTTTATTAAGACGAAATTGGAAGGTGATGGATATACGATAGAAGCTGAATATGATAAAAACGATGGGCTATATGCGGATAAAATTCAAAATGGTGTCAAGACGCGAGTAGATTTTTACGCAGTTCAGTCTGATACTAGTATATGCGGTAAGTCTCAAAAGAATTTATACGGCACATGTAATTTAATTACGCATGAACATTTTGAAGTTTCTGCTACTCGATCTCCGGTGTACAGTTCTTCAACTGTATCGTCTGGTTCAAGCATTAACGCTGTTGTTAGACATGAAGAAACATGTAAGGATTTTTTGAATAATAATGAAATTAAAATTTGTGAAGATGTGAATGGTCCCAAAGATGATTATTGGGGAAGTAATACTACCACTCAAATCGTAAAAGTGAATACTAAAACAAATAAAAAAGACATTCTTCTAAGCAAAACTGGTTACAGTCTATCGTATACTGCTCAAGCAGGAGCTAATGTATATTTCAGTAACTTTCCATATGAAGGTAGTGGGAATGGAGAGTTGTATATGATCGATATCACGCGTCTAAGTGCGGTCAAGTTAGATCTCAACGTGTATGGAAAGGTCTCGCCTGATGGTAAGTATTATGTCACAAACGGAGATACGATAGCTGGGGATGGACTAAGATACTGCACTAATCCGATGAATGGTTTTCAGGCACCAGGCAGTTCTATTAAGTTACTCAATCTAGCCACTGGAAAAACCACGATCATAAAAGAGGATAAAAATATGATTTACGTGATTAATAAATGGTCAGATGATTCAACGCAGGTGATTTATACTAAGAGTGAAGTTCAGGGCGTTACATCTGACTCATGTCCAAATCTAGTAAGCACATATACAAACAACCGAATATCAATTTAGACTGGCCAGTGCAAATATAGACTGTAACAACCGCTCGTGGTATATTATTGTTATTATAAATGCAATCAAATTTTATAAATCAACATGACTAAATCAAAAAAACGATTCTATGGATAGTAGGCATCATAGTAGTCGTTGTAATTATTGCACTTGCCTCAACAAGATGTCCATCAAATACCGGTCCAATCAAGCTCGGATTTATCGGAGCACTTTCAGGTGATGGAGCTAGCTATGGGCTCGTCCACAATTAACTTCCTCAGGTATGCTATACTGTACGCATGACAACAAAGGAGCAATACGCAGTACTTCGTCCGAAGTTTAATGAACTCCAATGGAGAGTGTATCTCGGTACTGAAGCCGAAAAAATAGGATAT
>CAINCE010000012.1 GCA_903846945.1 uncultured bacterium | reverse complement strand
GTCATTATGCCGAGTGTCTAGACTGTAATAAACACGGATCTGATTTGTAGTGCGGATTGAATCGATCGTGATTGTTGCACCGATCAGAATAAACGCTACTAATAATATGATGGCTAATTCTTTCAATTGCCATTTTCCTGCGCGTCGAAACTCCAGAACGATATTTTCTGTTTTCATGTGATTCAAGTTAACGAACTTGCAACTCATACCAGCCTCATTGAATCTCTAGTGCAGAATATCTGGTGTTAGTTGCAAGTGAATAATAATCTAAAATCAAAAAACCGCCCGTTCCTCAACAGGTTTCTCTTTGCGAGAATGATTATTTGATTGTTCTTGCCCGGATTTGCAGGATCACCCGGTCACGAATGCAATGATTATAATGTATTTAAACTTGGTAGACAATACCGTAGTTGGCAACCTCCACATACCTCCTTTCTCAATCCTCCGAATTTTCTCACAATATCTCGGTATTTTCACAAAACCTGCCCTCCACGGCTTCGAAGGGTAAGTCGCGGGAATGACAGCAATTATCTTTCAATATTTCAATCATTCAATCTTCAATTTTACTCCCCGGCCCGCATCATCTTTACAAACACATCCTGAGGGATATTCACACTACCATGTTCCTTCAATCTCTTACGACCTTCCTTCTGTTTCTCGCGCAACTTCATCTTTCTAGTGATGTCACCACCAGATAATGTTGCAGCCGCATCTTTCTTCTTACCAGAGATACTCTCGGAGGCGATGATGCGTCCAAAAGCTTTAGCTTGGATCTTATAGGTAAATAGCTCTCGAGGCATGATCTTGTGAAGCTTTTCTACCATCTGAGTAGCTTCCTCTTGGGCACGGCGCCTAGAGACTACGCGTGCAAATGCAACGACAGGCTCATCTGCTACCATAATATCCATGCGGATAACATCAGCAGATCTATTTTCGGTGATATCGTAGGATATCGAAGCGTAACCAGATGTAACGCTCTTTATCTCATCGAAGAAGTTGCGCATGAGCTCTCTGAGCGGCATGAGAGATGTGAGCATCGTCCTATTGTCTCCAAAGTTGTCCGTCGCCAATACTTCCGCCTCATGCTCATATAGGGACTTCATAAGGACGCCCAGATATGCTGGTGGTGTGATGATCTTCATCGTCACGATCGGCTCAGAAACTGCCTTGATCTCGTGATCATCTGGAAATAGTGACGGTGAATATATCGTCACCACCTTGTCATCTTTCATCGTTACGGAATAATTGATCGACGGCTGCGTAACTACGAGCTCGAGATTGAACTCGCGTCTCAATCGTTCAGTGATGATCTCCATGTGTAGCATTCCTAGAAAACCACATCTATAACCTTTTCCGAGGGTGCCCGATGCTTCTTCCTCGTATGTAAATGAGGAGTCTGTCAGACGCAACCTAGATAGTGCTTGACGGAGCAGTGATAGATCATCCTGACTCTCAGGATATATAGAAGCCCAGACAACCGGTCTCGGTGTCATATAACCAGGTAATGGAGGCAGAGAGTCCTTGTTCGAGGCAACGGTGTCTCCAACTGAAGCAACACCGGGCTCCTTGATACCTGTCACGATGTAGCCGATCTCGCCCTCAGAAAGTTTCTCCGCCGGAGTATTGTCTGGTTTGAATATACCAACTTCGATCGCTTCAAATTCCCTTTCCGCAATCTTGAAAATGAGCCTGTCATGCCTCTTCACCTCTCCACTCATCACGCGCACGAAGACGATGACTCCTGTGTGGTTGGAGTATTGGAAGTCAAAAATGAGGGAACGGAAGGTGGAGACTGTATTCCGCGAGCTGGCGGAAGATACTGGAGACTTGATACTGGAGACCGGATTGGTCGCATTGGTGACTGATGAATTATTTCTAGTATCTAGTATCTCATCTCTTCCGCCAGCTGGCGGATCCTGCCGTGGTGGTGGCACTCTACGAACGACTTCATCGAGCAGATCAGCAACTCCTTCACCAGTGCGTCCAGAAACTTTCAAGACTTCCTCTTTGTCGCAACCCAGAAGCTGGCAAACTTCAGAAACGACTTCATCTGTACTAGCGAGTGGTGAGTCGATCTTACTCACTACTGGGATGATCTTGAGTCCTGCTTCGCGTGCCATGTTGAGTGTCGTCAATGTTTGCGCCTGCACACCTTGTGTCGCGTCAACGAGTAGAATAGATCCTTCGACGGCCTTGAGTGCGCGCGAGACTTCGTAGGAAAAGTCTATGTGTCCAGGGGTGTCGATGAGGTTCAAAACATAGGGTATAGGGTTTAGGGTATAGGGTTTAGTACCATTTTCCGAACTATCTGTGCCTTCTATAACCTCG
>CAINCE010000011.1 GCA_903846945.1 uncultured bacterium | reverse complement strand
TTCTCTCAGAGTCTGGACTAAAAAGAAAACCTGTTTTCAAATACGGAGATTTCGATTCAAATCGTGTACAGACAAAATCTCAAAATACGGCTCCAGTACATAGCTGTTTAGGAAAGCTGGGTTTTTAATTGGACACTAGTGGTAAAAATCAGAAAAAATAATATATGTAAACCAAGTAATTATTTGAAACAAGCTTACGCGATAACTGAATCAGACAAACTTCAGAAACAGGTCTTAAATATCTCTAAGAAAATACTGAGTACTAAAAGAGAGCTTCGGGAAACACAAAAGTCTGGTAAATGATAGTATTTCATTATATAAAAAATAATCACCTATGAAATCCCTTCCCGAATGCTTCCATGCCATCCTAAACGCTGACCACCAAGCCAGCAGTGTGGCGGCGAGGCAAGTAAGGAAACTGGTCTACAGTTCCGCAAACGGTCGTGCCAAGTACGTTGACATCAAGCGACTGATCAACAGCGCGCCTGGCGAATATGCCAAAATATTAGCATCGGAAAGTTGGCGTCAGGAGAATTTCGTCATGGCGATATCGGTCATGTATTTTCTGCATGAAAAGGAAAGTCAACCAGATTTCCTGTTCCCGTGGCTGTTCAGCCTGCTTCAACACGAGAATGGTTATATTCGCCACGCCGCGGTTAGAATGATTGAAAACGAACTTGGGCCGCTCACATATCACATCCGTTTTCCAGGTGAGAAAAGAGCCTTTCGTCATGAAGGACTTTTGCCTGAGCTAGCTGATAATATTTTGTATCAATTGTACGCAAACCTAACAACTTTAATGAACAATCTGTGGAAACCGGCATATAAGAGATACAAGTATATTTATTCGCTTCCAACCGGACCTTATAAATCAGTGCAAATGATTCTTGGAGAGTTGGGGGATGATTGCGGAGATAAATATATGGAACGATTGGAAAAGACATTCGATATGAATATCGCAGTCAACCGCAGTCTCAATTCATGGTAAAATACCCACATGTCTCCCAAAACCGTCGGAACAATATCAATAGTCGCCGCTCTCCTCGTTTTGTTTTCTGCCATGTTCAATCCAGTGGTCTCGGTTGCCTTAGCGACTATTGCTCTCATCGGACTTGGCACATATAGTTTACTTGGAAAAGAAAATAAGCTTGCGGATATTCCCGTCAGCAAACAGACCGAAGAGAAAGAACAAAACAAGGAAGCAATTCTTGGTCTGATGGAAAGCGGTAATCAGCCACTCACCAATGAACATTTAAGGCAAATGTCGGGCGTATCGGAGGCCACAGCTACCCGTTATCTTGATGAACTGGAAAAGGAAGGCAAAGTGAAGCAAGTCGGCAGGACTGGGGCGCATGTGTTCTATGAGAAAATATAAGGGTTCTAACGGCTCAACGCGATGAGCCGTTGGTATGATAATTATAAACATGAAGAAAACCATTTATTTGATACGCCACGGCGAAAGCGAGGGGAATGTAAGCGAGACGGGCAACATGGATCATTCCCCACTAAGCGATAACGGCAGGAAGCAGGCGGAGTTTTTGGCAAAGAGATGCGCCGGACTCTCTGTGAAGGCGGTTATGACCAGCCCACTCGAAAGATCAAGGGAGACCGGACAGATAATCGCCTCATCTCTAGGAATAGCAACTGAATCGTCGGATTTGTTCGCCGAACGCCGCAAACCGTCTGCAGTTTTTGGACAGGTCATCGAGTCGCCAGACCAGCAAAAAATATGGCGGTCTGTATGGGACAACTTCCACATACCAGGTTTCAGACATTCCGATGAAGAGAATTTCGAGGATTTGAAAATAAGGGCGCAAAAGGCACTGGAATACCTGGCTTCAAGGTCGGAAGAAACGATATTGGCGGTGACACACGGAATATTTCTAAAAGTCATTGCCGCTCTCGTCGTCATCGGACCGGAGCTGGACGGGCGTGAGTGCAGGCGATTCATGTCGGTCATGGAGATCGAGAATACCGGTTTATCAGTCATTAAATACGACAGCGAAGAGCGTTTTGGTCGTTTCTGGATACTCTCGACATGGAACGACCGGGCGCATTTGGGCGAGTAAGCATAAGTATTATGGAAAGGGCGCTCAGCTTGCTCTAATTATCTCGGACTTGAAGAATTGCTCCTGAAAGTTAGTTGCAGACCGTATTTCATCGTCGGTAACCTTAACATTTTCTGGTACAACTACTAGTTTATCGTCATCATCGTTTGTTCTATGAATTACAGCGATACAAAAGCCCGTGAATTTTTTAAGAGGAATATCTGAGCCGATGACATACGCGTCCAATTCTTCTCCGTCTGGAGCTATTGTGTTTGGGACAAAACCGTAATTAAGTTCATAGACAAAGCCATGTTTTGGATGCTTTGAATGCAAAGGCCGGTCTATATCAATTGTGACGATTTTACCTAGGTAGTCTGTGGCTTTTGAGATAGTCATATTATTATTAAAATGATA
The DNA here is from genome assembly GCA_903846945.1 of uncultured bacterium. Taxonomy (GTDB): domain Bacteria; phylum Patescibacteriota; class Minisyncoccia; order Phycocordibacterales; family PALSA-1337; genus C7867-002. The sequence continues at coordinate 5,375 of CAINCE010000011.1, read as the reverse complement.
GCATAAAGTATAAATTATTATGCAAGTCTATGACAACCCAAAATATTACGAGATTGCCTTTTCATTTCGCGACATATCGAAGGAAGTAGATTTTATCGAACAGGTGATAGCAAAGGAATCTAGAATTCCAGTAAAATCATTCCTCGAAATCGCCTCTGGAAACAGTCCGCATATTAAGGAATTGTGCAAGCGAGGATATAGTTATGTCGGTCTTGAACTGAGTAAGCAAATGACCGAATATTCCCGCGAAATTATAAAGAAGTCTGTTTTGCCTGCGGAGATTGTGGAGGGAGACATGATTAAATTTTCCTTACCACAGTCAGTTGATTGCGCTCTGCTTTTTCTTGGATCATTCTATATTAAAAGTGATGACGAATTACACAGTCATCTTGATTCCGTAGCAAATGCCGTTCGAAGTGGTGGCCTATATATTCTCGATGGCGCTGTCAGTTTCTACCCTGAAGATATTAGAAAGCAGTCTTGGGAGATGGTTGAGGGTAATGTTAAAGTCGTTACTACCTATGACCCAAAATGGATAGATAGAGACAATAAAATATCTGAAGCCAAAATCACGCTTGATGTTAATGATAACGGCGAAAAAAAGAAAATCGAGCATTTGGAAATACGGAGAATATATTCGATTAATGAATTTATCAAAAAGGCACAAGAAACCGATAAGTGGGAGTACATCGATTCTTTTAGTGATTTTGATGTTAGTAAAAAACCGTACGATGAGGGGAGGAACATTGTTGTCTTGAGGAGGAAATAGTTGCGTACCTAAATTAATCCAATGACCGAACAAGATATTCTCAAAATTATAGAAAATGATAAATGGATGATGAATATTTTGCATGTTGCGAAGAAATTAGATCTACCTGATTGGATGATTGGCGCCGGATTTGTTAGAAATAAAGTCTGGGATTATCTGCATGGATATAAGAATGAGAAGGTTTTGACTAGAGATATAGACCTTATTTATTTTGACAAAGGCAATATTGATGAAAATGAAGATATTCAATTATCCAAGGAAGCCAAGGAAGAAACTGGAGTAAATTGGGAAATTGTTAATCAAGCTTATACCCATAAGTGGCACAATAGGGAACCCTACAAAAACACGAAAGAAGCCCTTGCAGATTGGGTCGAGATACCGACATGTGTGGCTGTCTCCATAAATAATGAGGGAAAACTTCAACTTCATGCTCCACACGGTATAGACGACCTTATTAATTTGATCGTTAGGAAGAATCCTACATGTTCAGATTCATGTTTGTATGAAAGTAGAATTACCAGCAAACATTGGAAAGAAAAATGGCCAAAATTAAATATTAAAATTTGATCCAGATTAATTCAGAACAATTTATGAATTCAAATCTTATAATCCTTCCTGGAAATGGTCCGACAAATAAAGAATGGGCTGAAAAAGCACGAGACTTTTTTGCAAGTCACTTCAAGTCTGTAACTATTCAATATTATGATCATTGGTCTAATAATGCCGAGTTGATAGATATCGATATTGAGTTAAAGAAATTGACTAACGTCGTGAATACGCTCAACGGAGATATAGTAATTCTGGCAAAATCTATTGGCACAGCATTAGCTATGTACGCTTTCTATTCAAAATCAATAGACATGTCTCGCATTACAAAATGCGTTTTCGTAGGTTTACCGCCGGAATGGGTGAGAACAAACGGTTTTGATATTGACGGCTGGTCGACTGCTTTTACTATACCTACTACATTGATTCAGAATGATAATGATCCTGTAGCTACGGCTGAAGACATACGGAAGGAGCAGGTGGGTGGTAAATTCAAGAATATGACACTTATTGAGCTAAAAGGTGATGATCATGTTTATGGTGATTTTGATGAGATAAAAAAATATTTAGTTGGGTGATCTTTTGAATGTTATGACTCAGATTTTACGTTCTTGCGTCAGGACAATTATTGTTGTAGATTTATTGCAGAAAGGAGGTGTTATTATGTTTACACACCCCGGTGAGATGGAAGAGTTCGAAAGACACGGAGCTCGTAAGATGGGTATCATTATCCCGCCTGCGACATATTCAGGAAGACAGATTGGCCTAATGTTGTTTGTCTTCGCCATATTTGCATCAGTCATGCTGTATTTCTTCCACTGAATCCTGTTGGAGAAAACAGTATTACTCAACAAACAAGACCATCCGGGCGGTGGTCTTTCTTTTCAATAAACTTTGCTATCCACGGCACTTCTTGAGAGGTTGATGTACCCTTGCGTATGTTTGATAATAATGGTAATGTAATTTGCAGATCTCGCACGTTGACATGGAGATCTAGAAAGGATAATGCTATGAAAAAGATGAAGAGTGGTAAGTTGCGAATCATCGCGCGCCACACGAATCTCAAGGCAACAATGAACAACGACAACGCCTAGCGCTGTCGGCGGTCTAGGGGGCGCGGAATAATCTTTCGTGCCCCCGTTTCTAAATCAACAGGGTCTGTGACCCAAATGAAAGGAAAGTAATTATGTATGTAAAATTAAAGAAACAGTTTAGACTACTAGCGTGTGATGGAAAGTTTGAACTCTTCAAGAATGACACTGTCGAAGAGTTTCAATTGGACGGCGAGCAGTACGAATTTCTGCTTCGCTTGGACGGAACTACGGAATTGTCGGAAATCATGAAGGAGTATGATCCGGAAAGTCGTAGCGCGATAACGGATCTGCTCGGTGAGCTTCGGGCGCTGGAAGCGTTGGAGGAATTGGATCAGCCAAGTCGGCGAGTCTTCCCCCAAGCGTATCCTTCCCCGTATCTCGAAGCAGTGTTGTGGGATGTCACATCACTCTGCAACCTCAGATGCACTCATTGTTATGTGAGCGATTACTTCAAGGAAGCAAAAGGACCGGATCTCTCGACTGAAGAGGCGTTGCGCGTCATTGATGAAATGGGTGCGATGAATGTTAGAGACTTGTCTCTCACTGGAGGAGAACCTTTCCAACGAAAGGACTTCCGTGATCTGGTTCGTCGTATCGTGGAAAACAACATCCGGATAGCTTCGATATTTACAAATGGAGTGGATGTTGGCGACGACACTGTGGACTTCTTCGTGGAAGAGGTTAAACTCCCACGACGTTGCAGGGTCAGGATCAGTCTTGACGGAATGACTCCGGAAAGCAATTCTGTCTTGCGAGGTAGAACTAGCGAAGCCAAAGTTGTTTTTGAAAAGACCCTTGGAACAATTCGCAGGTTCGTAGAAGCTGGATTCTTGGTCAGTGTTGGCACAAGCATTCATCGGTCGAATGTTCAACAACTGCCCGAGATGTATTCCTTCGCGAAAGATTTAGGTGTTCAAGAATGGCGGATGGCAGTTCCAAAACCCATCGGTCAGTACAAGAATACCGAGAATCTGATTGGAGCAAACTGGGACGAGGTACTTGTTGCGTATAAAGGAGTTATCGATGCTCATTTGGCAGACTGTGAAAAGGTTGACGGTGGGGTTAAGTACCCCATCAAAGTCGACATCGAACAGACCTTCCGAACTGAGCTTATCGAGAAAACCCTTAACACCTTCAATCCGGATGATATTGTCTGTTTCTATCACAAGAGCAGGTGCTCTGTGAAAGCAAACGGAGATGTGACCCCTTGTGGTTATTTTGACCACATCATCACGGGCAATGTTCGGACAGTGGAAGGGCTTCGGCAGGCTTGGGAAAGCACTGCAATGCAACAGGTTAAGCAGACGCGCATCAAGGACATTTCGGATTGCCGAGGGTGTTCCTTGCTTCGCACTTGTGGTACAGGTTGTCGAGCAATCGCCAGTAAAGTTAATGGCGGTATGTGCTCGAAAGACCCATATGCTTGTCGCACGGCTCCCTTGTTGGAGGACTACATAGCGGTAAGCTTGAAACAGCGTGGTCTTCAAATGACCATGTCAGACGGATGTAGCGAGTACTCAGTAACGGAGAACAGCCCTCTCTAAGTCGAGAGGAATAAAAGAAAGGAGAAGTCCTATGAAAGAAAAGTTCTTCGGTGCCAGAGATAAGTGGTGGGATTTTGATCCATTGCTCATCAAGTGCACTCGCTTTGTTCCGCAAGGAAAGGTCTTGGATCTTGGTTTGGGAAAAGATGGCCGTAATGCCTTATTCTTCTCAATGCTGGGATACGAAGTTGACGGCGTCGATATAGACGAGTCAGCTGTAAAACAAAGCCTCGAGCGAGCCAAAAACTTGGGCGTTAAGGTTAATGCCCAGGTGGCTGACATCTCTACTGCTGATATTAAGTGTGGGGAATATTCAATCGTCTTGGCGATGTATATGTGGCAGTATTTTTCGAGGGAAACTTCGAAGCATATTATTACCAAGATGAAGAATGCTCTGTCTGTTGGTGGAGTTGCCTATGTGGCTGTATTCGCCCCAGGTGATATCTGCTTTGATCGAGCAAAAAACGACCCGGACTTCAAACTGGTCGGTCCGAACACTTACTACGCAGAGAAGGGTCAATGGTGGGGATGTCAGACATCGTCCAAACAAACGTATGTCCACTCTTTTACCAAAGAGGATCTTTTATCCCTTTTTTCTGATTTCGAACTGCTTCACTGTTCAGAATCTGTTGATATGGATATCGATCATGGTAAACCTCATCATCACAATGTCCTCATCTACATCGGACGAAAATGCCCCTAACCCAGTTTCCGGAACCGTGACCATTGTAGATGGTGGTGCGGTTTCGGAAACGATTTCTGAAAGTTACAGAATGAATAAATGTGTTGAATCACTAACAGATGTTGGCCTAGAGCTAACCACAGGATGCAATCTTAGATGCGTTCATTGTTGGCAGGGAGAGAAATCCTGCCCCAAAACACTCCAACTTGATGAGATAAAAGTCATCATCAAGAGTCTGACGGAACTCGGTGTTGCCAGTCTTCGGATAACAGGAGGAGAACCCATGACTCACCCGAATTTCTGGGAAGTTATGGAAGAAGTGAAGCATAGCGGTCTCTCAATAGTTCTCCGGACAAACGGAACTCTGATTGATGAAAGGGTTGCTCGTCGCTTTCGTGATTACCCGATAATTTTCGCTGAACTGAGTATTGACGGTTTTACTCCACTTGATCACGACGGTTTTAGACGCAAGAAAGGTTCGTTACAAAAAACTTTCTCGGCGTTAGATCTGCTGATCAAGAATGGAGTCAAGACAAGAGTTAAGACTGTAATGAACAACAGGAATATTGGGAGTTTGCTTGATCTAGGTAAACTCTTGGCAAAAGATCATGCTGGTATTGAGATGTGGTCACTTGTCGATCTCGTTCCACTTGGTAATTCGGTCGCCCATTTCCAGGAGTTGATGCCAAGACCAGTTGAAGTAATCAAGGCAATGAAATCTTTAGGAGAGTGGCTAAAGC
>CAINCE010000010.1 GCA_903846945.1 uncultured bacterium | reverse complement strand
CGCTGTGGTATCCGTTCAGCAGAACTCGGAACCGAAGAAGTGGTAGAATTGTATTACAAACTATTTAACCCAGGAGAGACGGAGAAGCCGATACAGATCACGTAGCACAGGGTATAGGGGTTAGGGTATAGGGTATAGAAATGCAAAACCCCTAAACCCTAAACCCTAAACCCTATCACCTAGACCCTAAACACCATGTCCATATTTTCCAAATTATTCAACAGAAACAAAGACAGCGACCCGATAGTTTCTATTTTGCCAGATGAGATATATCAGGCCGGTGTCTTGGAGTTGAAGGATGTGATCGCTCCGTCAGCACTGAAAGTCAGCCCAAAGGAGCTCAACCTCGGTGAGAAAGTCGGCCGTACACTATTTGTCATCTCATATCCACGCTTTCTCGAAGAGAGTTGGTTCGCCCCAATAATTAACCTTGATAAGGTTTTTAATGTTTCCATATTCATCCACCCGATAGATACAGCAAAGATACTTCGTCACTTCCAGAAAAAAGTTGCCGAGGTGCAGAGTCAGATATCTAGAAGGGAAGACAAGGGTCTAGTTAGAGATCCAGCGCTCGACACTGCATACCAGGACCTCGAAGCACTACGAGATCAGCTGATGCAGGCTCAGGAACACCTCTTTGATGTGGGTGTTTACATCACTCTGTTCGCAGACAACGAAGGTGAGCTCGATAAACTAGAGTCCGAGATCAAATCATTACTAGAGTCAAAGCTGGTGTACCTAAAACCAGCCCTATTCCAACAGGAACAAGGATTTAAGTCAGTTATCCCTATATGTGACGACGAACTAGCGGTCAATTCGAAGTTGAACAGCTCACCCCTTTCGTCACTTTTCCCATTCATCTCATTTGACCTCACATCTGACAAGGGAATACTATATGGGATAAATAGGCACAACTCATCACTAGTGTTGTTCGACCGATATCTACTAGAAAACTACAACTCTGTAACATTCGCCGTTGCCGGTGCAGGAAAGTCATACTGTACGAAGCTGGAAATCCTCCGAACACTGATGTTCGATACAGATGTCATCGTCATCGACCCTGAAAAGGAGTACGAGTACATGGCGGAGGCAACAGGTGGAAAGTATTTCAATATCTCACTAAACTCTGAGCACCACATAAACCCATTTGACCTGCCTATACCTCGCGAAGACGAGTCTGGATCTGATGTTCTACGATCCAACATCATCAACCTCGTCGGTCTTTTCCGTATCATGTTAGGAGGACTAACCCAGGAGGAAGATGCCATCATCGATCGCGCCATCACCGAGACATATGCATTGAAGGATATCACTGCTGAGTCAGATTTCAAGAGTGTTGAACCACCACTACTATCAGACTTTGAGCTCGTCTTGGCTGGTATGGAGGGAGCTGACTCATTGGTTCAGAGACTATCCAAGTATACAAAGGGAACATGGGCTGGGTTCATCAACCGTCCTTCGAATGTGGACATCAATAAAAAGTTTGCCGTCTTCTCACTACGCGACATGGAAGACGAATTGAAACCAGTGGCCATGTACATAGTTACACACTATATATGGAACGCTATTCGCAAGAATCTGAAGAAGCGCCTCCTAGTCATCGACGAGGCTTGGTGGATGATGAAATCCGAAGATACAGCTTCATTCCTATTCAGTTTGGCAAAGAGAGGTCGTAAGTACTTCCTAGGACTAGCTACTATCACTCAGGATGTGGATGACTTTTTGAAATCCCCATACGGATTGCCGATATTGACCAACTCATCCATCCAGATCCTCTTGAAGCAGTCTCCAACCATCATCGACCATATCCAGCAGACATTTAACCTAACGGATGAAGAAAAGTATCTGTTGCTCGAATCAGATGTCGGAGAAGGAATGTTCTTCGTAGGATTGAAACATGTGGCTATCAAGATAGTTGCTTCGTATACAGAAGATCAGATCATCACGACCAATCCTGCCCAAGTATTGCAAATTCAAAAAGCTAAACAGGAGCTAGAGGCCGCAGGGAAGTAGTGCGCCTCCGCCAACTGGCGGATGGCGGATGGCGGATTGCGCACGGTAGGCTTGCGCATGATACAATCTAGTTATGGACGAACAGCAGCAAAAAAAGAAATCAAAGAAACATATAGGTGCAGCAGCTATAGCTGTACTCGTAGTACTCGCAATAATCGCAGACTTGATAGGTCTCATACCATTCGTAGAAGATTTCGCTATCGTCGTATACTGGTTCATAGTGGCTGTATATCTGTGGTACAAGGGATACGGTTTTGTTAATAGTAGGCGTATCGCCGTCATGGTCATAGATGTCGTCATAGGTATGATACCAGGGGTTCAAGCTCTACCTCAGATCACGGCTGGTATCATCGCTGTCATAGTCATGATTCGCATCGAGGAAAAAACTGGGATATCTATAACGGGCGCGGTGAGTAAAGGAAAGATGCCAGGACCATTGAATTCTGGTGGCTCTCGTATGCCAACAACGCCGCAACTACCATTGAACGACGGTGGTCGGCGATTACCAAGTGGGGGACTGGCTTCAAACCGAACACAAATGACGGATATAAAAGTCCCGACAAACCCGACAAGGTCTACCCTCGTCGACTAGTCGAGTAATTCACATACTATACAGCCGACATTCATGGTAAAATAATAGCAATGTTTTCTCATTTCAAATCTGCAGGTTTCATCCTTCTATTGGTTTCGATGCCTATCATCGTTGTCAATGTCGCGGAGGCACAAGGTATCCCTGGAGTTGGTAGTGGAGTTGAACTAACATCTTCTGTGAGTAATCCTCAACCTGGTCAAACTATAACTATCACCGCAAGGAGTTACAGTATAGAGATAGATGCAGCAAAACTAACATGGGCAGTAAATGGCGCAGTTAAACAGTCCGCCATAGGTGCCACAACATTGTCGTTGACCGCACCTAGTCTCGGGAAGAAATTGAACATCGTCGTCACGGCCGTCACTCCTAATGGTGGTTCAGTTAATGGTTCATTGACTATCGACTCTGGTTCCATAGACATGATCATGGAAACAGATGGCTATGTGCCACCATTCTATATAGGCAAGATACCTCCTTCTTACCAAAACACCGTCACCGTCATAGCTATCCCTCATATCGCCAACTCTGCTGGTAAGGAATATGACCCAAAGACTCTCGTCTATCGATGGGAAAAGAATAGTTCTGTCTTGGCTGACTCTTCTGGGTATGGAAAACAGACCATCTCCTTGAAGGGTGGACTGGTTCCGAGTCCATATGAACTCAGTGTCACCGCATCTGTCCGAGATGGTAGTGGTCAAACTGTTGGAAGGATCTCCATAACTCCACAAGTTCCGACGATATCATTCTATGTCAACGACCCATTGTACGGCACCCTATTCAATAGATCTGTCGGGGAACAGTTAAACATCGGCTCACAAAATGAAACTGGGGTACTAGCAGTACCATTTGGTTTCAATATATATCCTAACAAGAGCAACCTCTCCCTAACATGGCTCATCAATGATGTGAGCCATCCCGAGTTGATCACGAGCAGGTCTATAACACTACGCGCACCGACTGATGCTGGAGGAACATCCAATATCCAGCTAGACATAAAGAACGCGACTGACATGTACCAGAGTGCATCTGCTGGATTCACCGCTGCATTTAGCGCTAGTAACCAATCTTCTCAGGGTGGTTCTATAAATTTCTAAACAACTATTATGAAAAACATCAGATACATATCGAATACGCTACTTCTCACGACCTTCATCTCTATGTTCGTGATGACTAGTTTTGTGCAGGCGGCTACTACCCCGATCAACGATCCGAAATACACATTGCTCGAACCACTCCCGTCTATAGATGGTACTGGTAATTCCACGCTGCAGGGGGAGATATCATTGAATACTTACATCATATATGCTGTAAATCTATTTATCGCTATCGCTGCCGTTGCTGCGGTGTTCATGATCGTCTGGGGAGGACTCCTGTATATGACGACTGACTCATGGCAGGGGAAGACTGATGGCAGGAAAAAGGCGACTGATGCCGTCATCGGACTACTCATGGTACTGAGTACTTACATAATCTTGAAAACAGTGAATCCAGCACTGGTAAACATTCCGGCAAATTTGGTGCCGCCGATCGCTGACATGAAGAGGACTAGTGCCTCGAGTTTGTATGATGAACTCTTGGCTGAAGCGGAACAACTCAATACTCAAGCACAAAATTCTGTAGCCGCTGCCCAACGAGCAAGGGATGCAATAAGTAACCTACAGAACCAACTCAATAGTGCACAAAACGATTACAATACAGCACTCAACAACAATGACTTTGCTGCGATGAATGATGCCAGTCTTCAAATCACTAGACTCAACGGCCAAATAGCGAGCACAACTGCAGACATGGCGGTATCCAATGATATAGGAATCACCACAAATATGGTTGCCGCGCTAACGAACGAACTCAATCAAATTGTCAGTGGTATTTCTTATGGTTCCTTCTGGTTATATAGTAGCGAAGAAGACATCAATGACAAAAGCTCGCTAGCAATAGATCAGATTGCATCGACCACGGAAAAACGAATTGCGCAACTCCAGTCAATTCCGAATTCCACCGCACAAATTATTCAAGTGCAAGACCAGCAACAATACGCAGATATTCAAGTGCTCGTAAAAAGGGCAATCGCACTACAAGGGGAATATACAAAGAACAATGGAACAGAAACTGCTAAAATTATATCAAAATTAGACCTAGGTACCGCTGGTTATCTATCCTACATAAAGAATGCGGATGTTTTAAAGCAAGCAACCGATTTAATCGCCTCAACAAAAACTCGCCTAAAAAATAATATCAAATAGCACACCCCCATGCCCCCACAGAAATCCTCAATAACACCATATATCATCGCAGGAGTCATCATCTTCATCATCGTCGGTGTTGGGGTATTCATCATGATGCGCCGCGGTTCTACGACCACCACAACGCCTACCACGGACGCGACAGATAGTTCATTCACTCCATTTGGTCGCATTCCTGCGCCTTCCACGGGAACAGGTAATGGCAACGCCTTGGCAAATTCGACCTCAACCCAAGGCATCACATCTGCTGTGGCAAAGCTCCGTCTACTCAGCAATACTCCAGTCGGAGGATATGGTGCTAGCACTACAGCCTCAACGACGATAGTTAGATGGGTTGATAGGGGAAGGGGAAATGTATATGAGGCACACGGAGACAGTTCTACTATCGTAACCCTCTCTAACACTCTAGTACCCAAAGTTTACAACAGTATTTGGAACAAAAAACTAACTGCATTCGTCGGACAAACATTGGAAAGTAGTTCTGCTAGTGTCACGACCCTATTCGCAGAACTGAGAGCTCGTGTATCACCTGCAACAAGTAAGACTGCAACATCGACAAAGTCTGCTTCTACTACGATAGCCAGCCAAGCTCCAGGAACTTCCATTGTTGTAGACACTCTGCTAACTCCTTACGAATTGAAGGGGCAGAACCTGCCTAGCAACATCATCGCATATGCCTTGTCACCAAAAGGGGACCGCATATTTATGTTATCAAATAACGGCGGGCGTGGTGTAGGATATATCGCCGCAGTTAATGGAAAAACAGTTACACAGATATTCGACACTCCCGTTACTAGAGTAACTGTAGAGTGGCCAGAAGAGAACACTATAGCTATCACTACTGACGCTTCTGCTATACAAAACGGCTTCTTGTACTTTGTTAATCCAAAAACAGGAATATGGACCAAGGTCCTCGGCCCAACACTCGGTCTAGCTACCAGAGTTAGTCATGATGCAAAATATGTCCTAGCTTCGACAGGTGGACAGGGAAGTGTGACCGTGAGCATATACGATGTCACAAAGAAGACTAGTATTGATGCGGTCATCAGAACTATGGCTGACAAATGTGTTTGGGGTAACTTCAACAATGTCATGATCTACTGCGCTGTTCCTTCGCAACTAGCAAATGGTTACTATCCTGATGACTGGTATAGTGGTGTTATGAATGGCGCGGACAAGATATGGCAGCTAAATGCCTCTACTGGCGAGATTCACCAAGTCACCTCCATAGTTGACCAATCTGACCGTGTCATAGACGCATTCAATCTCGGCCTAGATCCAAAAGATGAATACCTCTACTTCATGAACAAAAATGACCTGTCATTATGGTCGTTCGATCTGGTGACAAGTAACTAACAGTCTGTTACCAATAACTTCCCTCCGTCGGTCCAGAGACACGATTCTGCTGAATCGTCTGCGGGCGCTAACGCTCTGCTACCCGTCCTCGACGCACTACGGGAAGTTAGTTGGTAACGAACTCTAAATCTCTAGAACTATTTAATGTGCCTCTTCCTAATATATATCTCCTGGAACAGCGTAAATAGGGAACTAACGGACCAGTAAATGGCGATGATGGCTGCAGCTTGAGGATATGTCGCAGGAATGAACCAGTAGACCGAAGCAAACGCTATGATTGGTAAGAACCATTTCATCTGAGAAGTCATCGACTGCATCATTTGGGCACTATCAGGAACACTACTTTTGTTCGAGGAATTTGTGACGGCTGTTGGTTTTGACGCGAAAGAAAAATGCATCTGCAGGAACTGGATGATGGCTGTTATAATGGCCAATACTAGGCTTTTACTAGTTAGATCGAGACCTAGTAGCGTTGGCTTGATGACTGGTACATGAACAAAGCTGTACAAATATGTTGGGTCGATCGTTGGAATGATCTTGTAAAATACAGAAATGAGAGCCAAAAGGATCGGAAGTTGGATGATGAGGAGCAAAACACCAGAAAAAGGCTTTACCTTCTTTTCTTTGTAGAGCTCCATGATCTTTAGCGCCTGTGTCTGCTTGTCTGTGGCATATTGGGCACGAATCCGGTTCGCCTCCGGTTCGACAGTTTTCATGCGAACCTGAGTCAAGACGGAGCTCTTGGAAAGGGGGAAGAGGATGAGGCGTATAATGATGGTGAAGATAATGACCGCCATTCCAACATCTATACCTGGAACGATATCCATAATGCCGATAAGACCATTGTAAAGTGGTAGGAAAATGAAATTGTGGAACATGATGTATCAATACTACCTCATGAGACCAGCTTTTACAAAGATTTCTTTCATTTCTCTGTTCAATTGATCTGTCGTCGCCGTCAGTGATGTGATTTTCGCAAAAACTATTACCAATTGACCCGACTTGATATTGGGTTTAAATGACTGAACCGCTCCATATATCTTCCTCCTCATCCTCGTCCTATCTACAGCTCTCTTTCCAACCTTATTTGGCACAGCGGCGGCGATCCGTGTTAATCGATCTTTAGAAATACCAATTAGCTTATCTTGCGGACGGATTTCCAACTTCCCACCCTTAGACAGGTCTGGCATCGGGATGACAACAGAAGTCTTCAAATTTGTATTTGGCTCTGCACAAGTCCTGAGCAGAAAAAGGATAGAGTGGAATGCTCTACCTTTTTCCATAACATAATTGAATTGTGCCGTACTGAGTCTTTGAGAACGAGATAACATAAGGGAAAATGCTCTATACCGCAACGCGTACACGCCCTTTACTACGCCTGCGAGCTAGAACTTTTCGTCCAGATGTCGTCTTCATGCGTACTCGAAAACCGTGAGATTTCGCACGCTTCCTCTTTTTTGGATTGTATGTGAATGACATGCTTATCACATTACATTATTATTGAAACTATTTCAAGTGGTAGTATTGGACTCAATGAGTAAATTGAAAGGATTTAAGATTTAGGATTTAGGATTTATGAGGAGCCACATACACACGGGGCTTTTGAGCCAAATCGTAAATCGTAAATCTTATCTCTTAAATCTTCATTATTAAGTAGTCTAAATTTGGTATTGCTAGAATTTTATTAATACATCTAAGTCAAGAACGAGTTATCAACAACTTATCAACATATTTTATCCTTCTCCACAAGTATGCAGAATTATAAACAGGTATATACTTAAAGAAAAAATTTCCTATGCAAGACTATACCAAAATGTGGCAAACCGCTCTCGTAGAGATAGAGACTCTCGTGTCTCAGGCCAATTTTTCGACATGGTTCAAGGAAACGAGCATCCTCAAAGAGAACGAGGGGATAGTCTACCTCGGCGTTCCAAACTCATTTACACAAGAGTGGATGGTAAAAAAGTTCCACAACAACATACTACGCATATTGAGACAGATGAATGATGGTGTGAGAGCTCTAGAATATGTCATAACCAAGGAAAATGAGAGGTCAAAGATAAATGACGCAAAAAAGAAGGTAGTAGCCGCACCTACCATGTCTATGCCGTTACAGGATTTCTACATCAACAAAGATGACAACCTAAATCCTCGCTATACATTCGAAAATTTCGTTGTTGGTCCATACAATGAGCTCGCTCATGCCGCCTCACAGGCGATCATAAAGAATCCTGGTATGGTTTACAATCCATTGTTCGTATATGGAAACACCGGTAGAGGCAAAACCCACCTGATTCAGGCGGTAGGGAACCAGATAAAGAAGCTCCACCCAAACAAAAAGGTATTTTACCTCACTTCTGAGCGCTTTGGTTCTGAGTTTTTTGTCGCTATCCAAGAAAACAAGGTTCAATCCTTCAAAGACAAATATAGAAAATATGATGTAATGATCATGGACGATGTCCAATTCTTTTCCAACAAAGAGAAATTCCAAGAAGAGCTGTTCCACTTCTTCAATACCTTCCATGATACAGGAAGACAATTAGTATTTTCATCAGACCGCCACCCAAATGTCATTCCTGGGCTAGAATCTCGCCTGAGGGGCAGATTTAGTGTCGGAATGATCGTAGATATACCTGAGCCGGATCTAGAGTCCAGGATGGCAATAATACGAACCAAGTGTGGTATTCATAACATAACCTTGTCGATAGATACTGTCGAATGCCTTTCTAATTCCATCAATGACAACATCCGAGAGATAGAGGGTATAGTAAATATCATCGCTTGTCAGACACAACTACGAAACAGGGAACTCAACATAAACGAAATCAAGGATATTCTTAAAAATAGTGCCAAACCAAAGAAAACTGTATCTATAAAAGATATTGTCAAAATCGTCTCTGATTTCTATAATATAGACGAGGACAGTATATACAACAAAACCCGCAGAAAAGAGGTAGTTAAGCCGCGCCAGATCGTTATGTACCTGCTCCGTGAAGATTTCAATATATCTTTTCCTTCGATTGGTGAAAAGTTGGGAGGTAGAGACCATACGACGGTCATCCATTCTTATGAAAAGATAAAAGAGGACCTAAAAACCAGCCCTATGTTGTTACAAGAAATAAACCAATTACGATCTATGTTGTAGGTGTGAATAAATATCGGATAAGTCTGTGGATAACCAGGGGATTGTGTGTAGATGAAAAAAGTAGGTAAAAGCTAATCAATAACAATCAACAAGATAACCGATAACCAATTCCAATTATAGAACTAATATAAGCCATAGAAATAATTATCAACATATCCACCCCCCTAATAACATGAAATTTGAAATTAACTTTAAAAAACTAAAAGACGCGATAGGACTAGTAGAGAGGATAACTGGCAAGCACATGACCCTTCCAGTACTGTCTTGTGTTCTTATAGAAGTTGATGATAATGTAGCAACTTTCAAAGCAACGAACCTCGATATAGGGGTCGAAGTGTCTGTTCCGATCAAAGCAACGACCAAAGGGACTGTGGCAGTTCCTGGGAACATTCTTTCTTCCTTCATTTCCCAGGTCCAAGAAGACAGTCAGGTGGCGAAAGTTGAAGTGATTTCAGGGAATCTCACTATTCAAGCCAACAAGTCAAAGGTGGTGATAAAAACATTACCCATTGAAGATTTTCCATCTATTCCGAGGGTTGGTGATGTTAAAAACGAGGTAACAGAGATGGCCTTTTCTAGCGATATATTTATCAAAGGTCTAAAATCAGTTTGGTACAGTGCATCAGTTTCTAGTGTAAAACCTGAACTATCTAGTGTTTATATATACAAAGATGGGGATTGTATAGTCTTTGCAGCAACGGACTCATTTCGTCTAGCAGAGAAAAGGATAAAGGTGCCCCTAGCCTTAAAAACGAACGATATTTTACTTCCATTCAAAAACATAGCTGATGTTACTAGAACTCTAGAGAGTATGGGAGAAACACTCAATGTAAAAATGGGGAAAAATTTAATGTCGTTTGAGTCAAACGGTATATATATAGTTTCTCGAATTATCGATGGAATATTTCCAGATTATAAACAGATCATTCCCAAAGGGTATACAACAGAAGTTATCACCTTAAAGCAGGATTTACTGAATGCGCTGAAGATTTCAAACATATTTTCAGACAAATTCAATCAAGTTCACATGACCGTCGATCCAGAAGGAAAGATATTTGATGTTCAGACGAAAAATTCTGATGTCGGAGAAAATAAAACAAGTATAGATGCTTCTCTAACAGGGGAAAAGATGGAGATAAACTTCAATTACAAATATATTATAGATTGTTTTCAATCTATCGATGCGGACAGTGTCTCCCTCCAGCTGAGTGGTATCAATAAGCCCATGGTTATCAGGCCTGTTTCTGGAGATCAAACATTCTTGTATCTAGTAATGCCGATGAACCGCTAGTTATATATGTTTGGAATAGGACATTTGTTTAAAAAGATGCAGAATCGCCAGACGCGAGAGTTTTTTGTTCGTGACATAATCAGGCAAGTCATCAAGGAAGTTGTTGGTGCAGATGTTCTAACTGAGAATATTCAGATAAAAGAAGCAGTCGTTTCCATACTGAATATGAGTCAGGTCCTCAGATCGGAAATATTTATGAAAAAAAACCGAATAATGAGGCTGGCTAACGAAAAACAAGATATTATAACGATCAAGGATATCAGATAGATAACATGAGAGTTGCTACCCCTTTGTTATATGCACTGTCGTAGACATTCACTGTGATGATGTTGTTGGTGCTCGTTAGATTACCAACATCAGCCGGGATGAACGAGAAATTCAGCGGGTCAACCGTAGAGGTTAGGACATATTTGCCGTTTAAATAGAGCTCCGTTTTCTTTGGAGTGAATGAACCAGCTATACCTAGGTGTATCGTTAAGAGACTTTGTGGATTGATGGTTGATGAGGCTGTTGGGGAAACGAAAACTATTTTTGGTGAATTATTCGCAGTATGAATATCGTCTGTCGCTGTTGGAATGGAGAAAGTTCCAGAAGATTCCCTTACATCTGGGTGAGTCTTTTGATATTCAATAAACCATTTCCTCACACCATATTCCCAGTAAGGATATTGTGAATCCTGGGTCGGATCTATGGGCGCGGAACCTCTAGGGTCGTCCTTGTTAAGCCATTGGAGGATGGTGTGTACACTCGTAAAGGTAACTTCTTTCTTGGTATCTTGTGGAGTGTATTGCGTTGCCAATTTTCCAGAAACGGAATCTATAGTATATGATTGTCCCCCTTGCCATATACCACGCAAGACAGGCTTGCTATCAACGAGTGGTGGTGGGGGAGGGACGAATCCTTCAATGGGGAGATCTTTTACTGCCTGGGACATAAATGCGCCCCATACAGGTGCGATAATGAGGCCTGCCACATTGTGCTGCATAGGAGTATTATCATTCTTTCCTGCCCATGCTCCTACCACCAGATTGGGGGTATAACCAACTGCCCACACATCACGATAGTCGTTCGTAGTTCCTGTTTTTATGGCGACTTGTCTACCTACACTGTCTCCAACTGGTTTCAAGCTAGCCATGCGAACATTTGTGTCTGACAAAATGTCGGATATCTGTCTAGCAACCTCTGGTTCCAACACCTGATTTCCAGTTGGTATACTACTTTCTTCCAGAACCAAGCCCTTATTGTCTGTGACCTTGAGGATAGATCTGTAAGGGTTTCTGACACCATCATTTGCGAATACACCATAAGCACTAGTTAGATCCAACAACGAAACTTCACCGCCTCCCAGAACCAGTGTCAGTCCGTATCTATTTGGATCTGTGAGGGTTGTTATACCCATATCTTCTGCAGTACGAATAGACTCTGGTATTCCTGCCAAATACAATGATTTTACTGCCGGAATATTTCTAGACTGAGCTAATGCCTGGCGAATAGTGATCGGTCCTTCGAATATATTGTCATATTCATTTGGCATATAACACATCTTGCTAGTATTCTTTGGGTCGACTGTAGGATCTTTCGGTTTTCCCTCGACTGTACAGTAGTTTGAGAATTCAGTTTGTACATCGAACAAGACAGTTTCTGGAGTATAACCTTTTTTAAATAGGGTAGCGTAAACAAACGGTTTGAATGTAGAGCCGGGCTGTCTCTTTGCTAGGGTAATATTGTAATTTCCATCTATTGTGACATCAAAATAATTTCGTGACCCTACCATCGTTAGTATGTCTCCAGTTTTTGGGTCTATGGCTAGCATGGCGGTATTGCTGGCATTGAAACTGCTGGCGATAGAGGCGCCAAACTTCTTCACTACATTTTCTGCTTCTTGCTGGAGATCATAATTTAGTGTAGTGATAACTTTCAATCCACCATTGTCTACTTCATCCTCGCCATATTTTTGAGTCAAATAATCTTTTATAAACATCACGAAATGAGGTGCACGGATACTGGAGTCATTCTTTGATAAGAATTGGATTTTTTCTGCTTTTGCCGCAGCATATTCTTCGTCAGTGATCATGTTGATGTCATGCATCCTCTGTAAAACGAGTAGATGTCTAGAATCCAACGCATCTCGATGTGTACCATAAGGTGAGTAGTATGTTGGTGCCTGCGGTATGGCTGCGAGATATGCGGCTTGGGCCAGAGTTAGATCATTGGCTGGTCGGCCGAAGAAGGCACGACTAGCCTCTTCGATGCCGTATATCGTCCCACCATAAGGTGTTTCGTTTAGATATGTTTCCAAAATCTGATCTTTGGTCATCACTTTCGTTAGTTTGATGGCTAGAACCCACTCTTTGATCTTCCTTGTTAGCGTCTTGTCTGTCGTGAGGAGGGAATTCTTGACCACTTGCTGCGTGATCGTTGATGCGCCCTGCCCATAACCTCCAGAAGCCAAGTCTGCTAAAATAGCGCGGAGAATAGAGAGTGGTTCTATCCCGTTGTTATTGTAGAAATTGGAATCCTCGATAGCGATAGCTGCTTTTTGTACTAGAGGAGAGATGGATGAGAGGGGGACATAGGATAGCTTGGCATTCTTGCCGGTGTCGTAGAGTAGAACAGTACCAGTTCGGTCATATATCTTTGTTGATTCGGCGATCTTTCTGGCCTGAAATGAATTCAGGTCGGGCATCTTGAGTGTGGCAACCCACAAAGCGCCGGCGCCCACGATGATGAGTGCTAATGACACGAGTATCAGTATTAGCCTTTTGATATGGCGGAATCTAGGTTTTTTTCCACGAGTCATTGGTGGTAAGTATAGCGAGAAGTGAGGAATTATGAAAGCTTGCTTTTATATATTCCTAGCGCCGAAGATATATGGGCGTAGCGAATATAGCAGATTTTACACTTCCCATTTGTCGCCAAATGGATTGACCTCATCATCATCCAGAGAATCTTCTGCTGCCTCGTCTGTTTCTTCCTCAGCCAAGAGGGGGTCTACTTCAGCCTTTTCTTCTATTACCCCGATCACATCATCTGGGATGTCGACTTCGAGTGCGCTTTTTATCTTGCCCACAGGTAGTATTGCGGGGCTGTTTGATTCCTCGGATGGTTCTGGTTCAGTGTGCTTTGTGTTCTTCTTGGCACTGATATTTTTTGTTTGAGGCATGCTTTTATATGCTAAATAAAATCTTGTAATTTGTGTCGTGTTGTAGTTGTAACAAAACTAGATATATTTTGCAAGAAAGGGGGGTTGTGGATAACGGAAAATGCAATTATTCATAACATAACCTCCCCCCGTCGGTCCAGAGACACGATTCTGCTGAATCGTCTGCGGGCGCTAACGCTCTGCTACCCGTCTCGACGCACTACGGGAAGCTATGTTATGAATAATTTGATTAGCGATAAAAGTTTGGGGCAATTTTAACTATTGCACTATGGGTGAGGGCGACGGCTATAGCGTCATATTCGTCGTCGATAGCTTCTTTCTTTGGGAAGTTGACTAACAGCTTTACCATTTTCTGAATTCTAGGTTTATCACTCGTACCATCGCCCGTTATGGACATCTTCACTTGCATCGGGCTGTATTCAAATACGGGTATCTGTACTCTCAATGCTTCATATATAATGATGCCTCGAACTTCAGATACACGCATGGCAGTTTTTTGGTTCTTGGTTATAAAGAGCGTTTCTATTGCTAATGAGGATGGGTTGTATTCTGATATGGTGCTGGCAATCTTTTTACCGACTGAAAGCATGCGGTCATATATGGTGTCTTTCGAAGAGGTCTGGAAACATTCCGAGTGAAGAACGACCTCCTTTCCTCTAAGGAGTTTTTCTATAACGGCGATGCCGACGCGGTCGTACCCAGGGTCGATGCCGAGGATGATTGTAGATTCACTATTCATGGTTTAGGTGAAATATGAAATAGGAGATATGAAATACGATTTGAATGCAGAGAAATCTCTAGTGAGTCCTGTTTGGATCTTATCTCATATTTCATAGCTCATATTTCTTATTTCTGCGACCTACTCTGCATTCGTGAATACATCCTGAACCTCTTCATTTTCCTCAAGCTCTTCTACGAGTCTCGTTAAAAGTTCTATATCTGCATCTTCGAGGGGCATAGTCATGGTCGCTGTCCATGTGGCGCCGTTAACTTTGGTAAATGCCCATGCCGCACTGCCGGGGGAGGCTAGTTCATAGCCGTTCTTGCTCAATATATGCTTTATCTCCTGTGCGGCCTTGTTCTTGTTGTCCGTTAGGGCTTCGATGAGTATGGCAACACCGCCTGGGCCATATGACTCATACATGATGAGGTCCATCTCTGCACTGTTATCGGTAGCACCTTTCTTCACTGCGCGATCCACTGTGTCATTCGGCATATTTTCTTTGTGAGCTTTGTCTATGGCAGCCATGAGTCCTGGGGATTTTAGATTTCCGTGTGCCTTCTTTGCTTCTACGGTGAGTAGGCGAACGATCTTTCCAAAGTTCTTGCTCTTTTGTGCATCGTTCTTTGCTTTTAGATGCTTGATCTTTGAGAATTTGTTATGTCCGGACATAAAGTTTAGTGATTAGGGGTTAGTAATTAGTGGTTAGTATCTGTCATTTATCATCCATTATCTGTCATATAGAGGAAGTGGTTACTGGTTAGTTTCTGTTATCTATAAACTGGTGAAAGTAAAAATGGGTGATATTTTCCAGTTCTTGGTTATTGATGGGTTATTAATTAATTAAATTGGTAATTGGTCGTTATTTTGATTTTATTCACAACTTGTTCACAGTTTATTCACATTTTGACCATGTTGGGGGAAATCACTTTTTGGTCTATTATCACTAACTAATGTATACCAATAATGCCGAAAATACAATTACAACAACCTACTCGCACCCTTTACTCCCAGATGCTCGTAAGCTTTCACTGTAGCAACTCTACCTCTAGGTGTGCGTTCGAGTAGACCGAGCTGGATCAGATATGGTTCATAAACTTCCTCAATAGTAGCCATCTCCTCGGAAAGGGCAGCGGCTATAGTGTTGAGACCGACTGGGCCGCCGGCAAACTTGTTGATGATCACTTTGATGATGTCGCGGTCAGCAGCAGTCAGTCCTATCGTGTCGACACCTAGCATCTCGAGAGCTTTCGTAACGATGTCCTTTGATAATATACTTTTGTTTATCTGTGCGTAGTCACGGCAACGCTTTAGATGATAGTTGGCGGTTCGTGGGGTAAATCTGGAACGAATAGCGATCTCGGTTACAGCACCATCTTCTATCTCTGTCCCAAGGATCTTGGCGGAGCGCTTAACTATCTCAGCTATCTCCTTATCAGAATAAAACTCAAGTTTAAAGACACCACCTGAAAATCTCGACCGGAGCGGTGCGGAGATCATCGCGATACGAGTCGTCGCAGCTATCAATGTAAATGGTGGCAGATCCAACTGGATCGTGCGTGCCGAAGGACCCTTACCAATGATGATGTCTAGTTTTCCCGTCTCCATAGCAGGGTAGAGAATCTCTTCGATCGCTTTGTTCAGTCTATGGATCTCATCTATGAACAATATATCACCAGAGGAAAGATTGGTGAGTATCGAAGCAAGGTCACCCACTTTCAATATAGCTGGTCCAGAAGTAACCCTCATCTGGGCACCAGTTTCCTTGGCTATCAAGTGCGCCAAAGTCGTCTTACCGAGTCCTGGTGGGCCGTAAAATAAGATATGTTCCGGGGGGTGTTCTCGTTCCTTGGCGGCGGTTAGTAATATGTGCAGATTGTTCTTTATATTTTGCTGACCGATATACTCATCCCATCTCGAGGGACGCAGGGTTTGGTCCAAAAAGCCGAGATCCTTGGAATCCTTAGGCGCTGATTCATCGGTAGTTTGCTTTCTTTTATCTATTGACATTTGATTATCAGTATGCTAGTATAGTCAAGTAACCTTAAAATACGTTGTAAATGGTTGAATTCATCATATTAGGGATCTGATTTACGATTTACGATTTAGGATTTAAGAATAGACGCATTGAGAATGTGATTATTCTTAAATCTTAAATCTGATTTCTTAAATCTACGTGATTTCGAACACATAGATCTCTAAGCAATGGCCTTCCCAGGTTTGGGTATAGTTCTAAGGACGTTCTGGTTGCTAGATTTCGGTCTAGCGTACTGTAATCATCCTCGGGACTGTACCTCGCTTATCGCATCACGCGACGAGATTTTGCTTAGAGATCCTTGCGCTCGATTCTATTATCATTCCCTCGTAGGCCGTCGACAGGGAATCCGTGTGGCCCGTCTCTTTCTCTTTTCCCATACTACTCTCTGCTACACAAAAAAAGCAATGTTTTTTTGTGGATAACCTATTAGAGAACACTTTTAGCTTTTTGTGATGAGTGTAGCTTATTACCGTCCCCTACAGAGATAACTTCCCGTAGTGCGTCGAGGACGGGTAGCCAGCGATTAGCGCCCGCAGACGACGGAGGAAAGTTATCTCTGTAGGGGACTTGCTAGTCTTCCATCGCTATAACTCTTCCAAGTTCACTCAATGAAGTCATACCATTCAATATTTTTAGTACACCATCTTGTTTCATTGTGAGAATGCCTTGATCTCTTGCTGCGGCCCATATCTCACGCTCGCTAGGGTTAGCTTCTACAGCATCTTCAACTTTTTGATTGGTCAATACCGCCTCATACACCCCGACACGACCTTTGTAGCCAGTTTTGTTACATTTTTCGCACCCAACAGGAAGCCACATCTTTGTTCGATCAACTGGTATGAGAGCCTTGTCCACAATACTCTCTATAACTGCCTCAATCTCTCTTTTTGCATCACCTTCGACTACAGTTTCTTTCTTGCAGTATTTACACAGGCGTCTCGTTAGTCGTTGTGCCATAGCGACACGGAGAGCGGAAGTGATCACCTTCGAATTGACCCCTAGGTCGATGAGACGCGGGAATGTTCCAGCAGCGTCATTTGTGTGTAGGGTAGAGAATACCAAGTGTCCCGTGAGTGCGGAGTTGATGGCGATATCAGCGGTCTCATTGTCTCGGATTTCACCGACCATGATGATATCTGGATCTTGTCGAACGGCAGCACGGAGGCCTTCGAGGAAGTTGTAACCTTTGTCATTGACTTGAGTCTGGACTATCCCTGGTAGGTGATATTCGATAGGGTCTTCGATCGTGATGATCTTTACCTGCGGATTGTGAATCTTCTTCAAGAAAGCATACAGCGTGGTTGTTTTTCCTGAACCTGTTGGTCCTGTCGTCAGTATCATACCGTCTGGGCGGTCCATCTCTTTCAGTAGAATAGCTAGTAGTTTCTCATGTATGCCCAGTTCTTCTAGAGAAACACTGATGGATTTTGGATTCAATATACGCATAACCACGGACTCATTGTATGCACCTGGCAGTATAGAGACACGGACTTCAACTTCACCTATGGTGAGGCGGATACTGAAACGGCCGTCTTGGGAGTCTTTTTTGATATTCAATTTCATTCCAGAGATGAGCTTTATGCGTGAAAGGAGTAGGCCATACGTCTCATTGTCGAAACGGATGACTTCTTGGAGCACACCGTCTAAGCGGTATCGGAGCTGTACATACAGTTCCTCAGGTTCAAAGTGGATATCGGAGGCGTCTATAGCCAATGCGCCTGCAACCGCAGTCTCGAGGATTCTAGAAACTCTGTAGCTTTTGTTTGCCGACATCGTCTTTTCCATTATAGAAATAACAGCTGGTAAACTCTTTATTTCGTTGATGATCGACGCTATCTCGTCACTAGATATCTCGAGCGAACCAGCCTTGCTCTCATAAGCGAAAGACATGTCTTTGTAGACTTTCCATGCCTTCTCTAGGCTTTGAACAGAACAGATATATAATTCTGGTGCTAACCCCTTGGTCTTCAATGTCTCGAGTACGGCCAAGACTTTTTCGTCTTGCGGGTTTCTGGCGGCAACCTTGATCTTTTTGTCTATGAGGGCATATGCGGCGACCAATGATTCTCTAGCAGATTTTTCATCTATGAGTCGCAGGGCATCTGCGTTTATCGGTGTAGCCATGAGGTTGATGTATTCAACACCATACTTGCCGGCGAGTATCGAAACGAGATCCTCTTCCTCTTTGTGGAGGAGGTCATTGAGTTTTCTATTTTGCTTGTCTTCGTCAAAGATGATGGTCATAGGTATAAGTATAGCAGAGGGGATAGGGTTTAGGGTATAGGGGATAGAAGGAAAAGATGCGGTGTTCAGGCTAGGGAACATAATGGTTGCCTTTATGATATATTACTATTATGAAAGTCCACATGTCACATTCATTGGAAGAAACAGGAGAAATCGCCCAAAATTGGCTGATCTCCATTGCTGACGCCGATAATGTATCGAAATCGGCCGAGATTGATCTGAATGCAGAGCAATCGACCGAAGCGACAGTCGTTGGTCTTTCTGGTCATCTCGGGGCGGGGAAGACAGCTTTTGTGAAGTTGGCCGCCAAATTACTCGGCGTAAAGGAAGAGGTGACCAGTCCAACATTTGTGATTATGAAAATGTATGAAATAAATTCCACCCGCTTGGCGGAGACCGTTTCCTCGACTTTGAAGAACGAAGAGGAAAACGGTGGGGCCAAAAGGGCAGAACGATTACCAATACCAGGTTCCAAAATACCTTGGAGACGGCTAGTCCATATAGACGCATATAGATTGGAACGACCAGAGGAATTGGAAGCGCTAAACTTCGATAAGCTAGTTGCCGATCCATGCAATCTCATCTTGGTCGAATGGCCTGAAAATGTAGAATTGAAAAAGATGCTTCCAGAGTCCGATGAATTGAAATTTGAATTGGTAGATGGAGCTTATAGGATTATCGTTCTGTAGGTTAGATATATGGGTGGCAAGTCACTTCTAGCCCGACCTAACGAATCCTGCGTGCGCATTTAGATCACTAGTCAAATGTATGTCATGGAAAATGATACAATACTCATATGTCAAAAGATTCAAACAAATCAAAGAAGCGCTTAGTATTACTAGATTCCCACGCTATATTACATCGTGCGTACCACGCATTACCTGATTTCTCTACCAAGGCAGGTGAACCCACAGGGGCCCTATATGGACTCTCAGCGATGCTCATATCGATCATCGAGAATCTGAAACCTGACTACATAGTTGCTTGTTACGATATGGCGGCACCGACTTATCGCCATGAGGCATACAAGGACTACAAAGCTGGCAGGGCAAAGACGGAGGATGAACTCATCGCACAGATAAAGAGGTCATATGATATTTACAAAGCTTTAAACATTCCTATTTATGAGAAAGAGGGTTTTGAGGCAGACGACATGTTGGGGACTATCGTCGCACAAATAGCAAAGGGTCTAGGTCCGCCAGCTGGCGGAAGGGTCGAGGATATAGTAAACACAAAAATATCTGAACAAGAATCTAAACCCTATACCCTAAACCCTATACACTTGGAGGTTGTCATCGCCTCAGGCGACATGGACACACTCCAATTGGTCAGTGGTGAAGATGTGAAGGTTTACACTTTAAAAAAAGGCATCAAGGATACGATCATTTATAACGAAAAAGCGGTTATGGAAAGGTTTGGATTCGGACCATTGCTCATACCTGACTACAAGGGTTTGCGCGGCGATCCGTCGGACAATATCGTAGGTGTGAAGGGGATAGGGGAGAAAACGGCAACAATTCTAATTACAACTTTTGGAACTATTGAGAATATGTACAAGGAATTGGAGGGCGACACCCTGAACGAGCCGTCCTCTGGCGGACCATCTTCTAGTAATCCATCTCATAAAAATATAGTTGGTGGAGAGGAGAAATTCAAAAAAGTTGGAATAACTCCTAGGATCATCCAGTTATTGAGGGATAACAAAGAAGAAGCAGAGTTCAGTAAGATGTTAGCCACTATTCGTCGTGATGCACCGATAGAATTTGTGTTACCAGAGAAGACTTTCAAAGAAGGGCTGGATGTAAAGAAGGTCAATGCGTTGTGGAATGAACTAGAGTTTAGGACGCTGACGCAAAGGTTGGAAAAGGTGATGAATGGCGCATCGATCAAGGTAGATGTAGAAACAACACATAAAAATGTTCAAAGGAATAGTACTGATGAATCAGTTCACAAAAACCAATCAGCTCTTTTCTCAACCATTCCGAAAGAGGAATTGGAAAAGACGGCTGTTGCTCTGTGGCTCATCAATTCTGACATGACAAATCCACAGCTCGAGGATATAAAGAATTATACAGGAGAAGATGATTTTGGTGCGGCGAAAGCGAAAATATTTGAGGAGTTAGAGAAAAAGGGGCTGAAGAAACTTTATGAGGAGATAGAGTTGCCACTCATCCCTATTGCCCACAAGATGAAAGCCAGAGGGATAAAGATAGATCGAGGAATATTGCAAAACTTATCCAAAGAATATCACACTACACTTTCTGCTCTAGAAGAAAAGATATGGAAAGATGCAGGAATGGAGTTCAATATCAACTCACCAAAACAGCTTGGAGAAGTTCTATTCGACAAACTCGGTCTGGAGGCCAAGAATATGAAGAAAACCGCCGGTGGTGCTAGGTCTACTCGCGAGTCAGAACTGGAAAAGTTGCGAGATCTCCATCCGATCGTACCGAACATATTTGAATACAGGGAACTGCAGAAGTTGCTTTCCACTTATATCGATGCGATACCACCGTTACTAGACGACGGGGGCAGACTGCATGCGGAGTTTATCCCTGCTGGTACGACGACTGGGCGTATGGCATCACAGAGTCCCAATCTGCAAAATATCCCAGTAAAGTCAGCTCACGGTAAAGCTATCCGAGATGCGTTCATCGCCGACAAGGGATTTGTCCTCGGGGCATTCGACTATTCTCAGATGGAATTGCGCATAGCCGCATTCTTGTCTCATGATGAAAAATTGATCGGTATATTCAAGAGGGGAGAAGATGTACACTCATCTGTCGCGTCGTTTGTTTTCAGGGTTCCACAGGACAAAGTCACGGGAGATATGCGACGCAGTGCCAAGGTGATCAATTTTGGCATCATGTATGGTATGGGAGTGAATGCATTGAGACAAAACCTCGGCTCGACTCGTGAGGAAGCGCAGAAATATCTAAATGAATACTTCGAAACTTTCTCTGGACTGGCAAAATATCTATCTGATGTGAAGGCAGAGACAGCTGCTCGTGGATACACAGAGACATTTTTCGGTCGTCGCAGGTATTTCCAAGGTATCAATTCGAAACTTCCATTCATCCGCGCTGCCGCTGAGCGTATGGCGATAAATGCACCGATACAGGGGACAGAAGCTGATGTTATCAAGATGGCTATGATCAGGGTCGATGAATATATAGAAAAGAATAAACTTCAAAATGACGTTTTCTTGTTGTTGCAGGTGCATGATGAGCTAGTTTACGAGATCCGAGAAAGTGTTGCTGTAGAAGTTGCGCCACAGATCGAGAAGATCATGGAGTCAGTTATTGACCCCCAGGATATCGAGGGTGTAGTGTTGAAAGCGACCTCGGCCGTGGGGAAGAACTGGGGAGAGTTGAAGTAGGAGTCAGAGGTAAGAGGTAAGAGGTAAGAGGTAAGAGGTAAGAGGTAAAATTATTATGCTTTATGTATTTCATGGGACAGATATTACGAAGTCAAGACTCAAGGCTCACCACCTCATCGATAGTTTGCGTGCAAAAAAGCCAGACGCATCATATGTGCCGATAAACGCTGACAATTGGAATGCACTCACGGTGGAAGAAAACCTCGGTGGGCAAGGTCTATTTTCAAATAAGTACATCGTTTTTCTAGATCGTGTTACGGAAAATGCTGTAGCGAAGGAAGAAGTCGCCGATTTCCTGGGGGCGATGAATGAGTCTAGTAACATTTTTGTCATGTTCGAAGGTAAGGTTATTGTTGAATTTAAAAAATCCATAGAAAAGCACGCGGAAAAAGTAGTTGTTACCGATCTGCCAGTTGTTGCGAAATCGTTTGGTAGTCGTGGTAGTGCAGCAGGGGAGTTCAATGTATTCGCCCTAGCTGATGCTGTGGCGAGTCGCAATAAAGCCAACTCGTGGACTATCTATAGGCAAGCGGTTGACCGAGGGATAGGCTCCGAGAGTATTCTCGGGACACTTTTCTGGAAAGTGAAGACAATGATGGTCGCTAGTGGTGGCAAGGGGTCGACGAAATATTCGAAAGTCGAGCTAGAAAGTTTGTTAACACGACTCATCACTCTCTACCATGATGGACATAGGGGAATGGCAGATCTCGAGCTCGGTACTGAGAAGCTTTTGCTAGAGTTGTAGTTTCATGGTATTCTGGCGAGCGAAGATGTGTGAATGTTCAGACATTCACAACATCTGAGTCGATGGCAGATCAAAGGGCGTAGCCCTTTCTAGTTTCTTTGTCCTCGTTTGCGCCCATACTAGGTTCGTATCGGCGCTTCGTTCGGACTTAGAGTCCAAGCAAGCTTGTCCTCTAGCATCCTCACTTGCGCCCATACTAGGTTCGTATCGGCGCTTCGTTCGGACTTAGAGTCCAAGCAAGCTTGTCCTCTAGCATCCTCACTTGCGCCCATAGCTCAGCTGGTAGAGCAACTCCCTTTTAAGGAGTGGGTCGTTGGTTCGACTCCAACTGGGCGCACAATTGATCTATATAAAATTGTCTAATTTAATGAATAGTGAAACTACAAAAAGTGAGAAAATTACGAGAGACAACCTACATACTGGTTTTAAAGTTTTAGTAAGGTATCTTTCAAAATATCGCAAGGATATTATCATATTGAGTATTGTTGGCATTTTGTCTGCAATTGGAAACGGCGTAATCCCATTTATTACAGGCAAATTTTTTGATTCAATAATTTCTCCTGGTTCGATAATGATCCTAAATATTGTTTTGCCACTTTATCTGGCATTGCTCATTCTTTGGGCAATTATTCAGCTTATAACATATATATTTGACTGGCGTATCCAAATAAAAAGCGAGTATCTATCAAATTACATATGGTTAGATTATTTATCTAATGGATTCAGTTTTCTACTAAATTTGCCGATGACATTTCATAAGAAAAATAAGATTGGCGAAATTGGAGGCAAAATTAACCTTGCGGCTGGATCACTTCAAATAATTTCTAGTCGGATAGTGATAGACCTGGCCCCGCAAATCTTGAGCATCGTTATAGCCTTAGTAATTGCATTCTTCATAAACTCGATTTTAGCTACATTTTTGGTAATTGGACTCGTCGTCTATTTGTTTATCCTTTTCAAAAATGTTAAACCTTTGAGTAGATACCAAAAGGAATATTATGACAAAATATCTGAATTTTATGGTGATGCTTATGATATGATCGGTAATACAATTGCCGTAAAGCAAGCTACGGCAGAGGCATATGAAATCGGAAAGATGAACATACGAACCAAAATCATATTGCCCTTATGGATGAACCAGGTAAAAGTTTGGGGCACATTAAGTATATATCAGCGTGTCATTATTCTTTGTACGCAGATTTTGATCTTTATTTTTTCCGTATATTATATTCATCTCGGAGTGATGACTTTAGGAGAACTGCTGGCACTAAATGCCTATGCCGCTATGATCTTTGGCCCTTTCATTACAATTGCTAGAAATTGGCAGACCATCCAAAATGGAATAATCAGGGTACAGGAAACGGAAAAGATGTTGGCATTGGATACTGAAGATTATGAACCGAAGCATTCGAAAGAATTTCAGGTTAATGGTGACATATCATTCGATAATGTTTCATTTCAATATGATGAAGGTAAGCCAGTATTATCAGACATTTCATTCTCTGTGAAAGTTGGAGAGATTATCGCCCTCGTCGGTGAATCTGGAGTCGGTAAAAGTACACTTATAGATCTAGTGTCCGCATATCATTTTCCCACACAAGGAAAAGTCACAATTGATGATCACCCAATAGAATCATTGAACCTAAGGTCACTACGATCTCAAATTGCCGTTGTGCCGCAAGAAGTTGTACTCTTCAATGATACAATCAAGACAAACATCAAGTATGGAAATTTCCACGCTACAGATGAACAAATGGAAAATGCCGCAAAGAAAGCCTATGCTTATGATTTTATTGAGAAATTTCCGAATAGGTGGGAACAGCTTGTTGGTGAACGTGGTATCAAATTATCCGTCGGACAGAAACAACGCGTGGCAATAGCGCGTGCAATCCTAAGAAATCCACGCATTCTAATTCTTGATGAGCCGACTGCCGCTCTTGATGCTGGTTCTGAAAAGATTATCTCGGATTCGCTTGATGAGCTAATGAAAGGTAAAACCACATTTATTATTGCACATCGTTTGAGCACCGTTCGTAGAGCCGATAAAATATTGGTTTTCAAGGAAGGACGACTTATTGAGTCTGGCAAGCATGAGGAATTGATAACGAGAGAAGGTGGTGAGTATAGGCGATTATATGAACTTCAGATCGGGTTGCATGGATAACTCGTCGAACGATTCGGGCATGATATAATTGAAATTATGGAAAAACAAATATTTGGTCAAGAGACTGCGAATGAGGTTGAGTCTGATATTGAAAAATTGCCTAAGACAAAATTTGAGCAAATAGATATTGGTAGAGAAACAGAGTTGTTTTACACCTTTATGAAAAGTAGCAGATGGAGTGCTGCTTTCGACAGAGTCTATCCTGAATTGAGAGAGATACAGAAAGAAAGCAAAGATAAGGATGAATGTTTGAAAAGGTATGGCGAATTTGCTGAAGATATACATGAGCGTGATAAGGGGACGATGCTCTCCGCACAAGAGTATGTTCAGATAGAATGGGAGAAAATTGGTCAAGCATTTCTTGAAGTTCTATCGAAGCATTTTGAGACCGACTGGCCTGAAGATAGACACGAAATAATCGGATATATTTCTGCACTCCCAGCCTATCCACGTTTCTTGAAAGACTACTCGTTTTGCGTTGGTTATAAAAATGTTGCCAATATTATAGAGACTGCAGCTCACGAAATCCTTCATTTTCTATGGTTTAAGAAGTGGGCGGAAGTATTTCCAGAAACTGACAAAAAAGAGTTTGAATACTCAATTCCCCGCGGCTCCGCCGCGCGGGTATCCTTGTAGGATAGTCTGAAAACCCTCGGTTTTCAGGTATACTCTAGTGCATGGCTTCTCATGCTAACCACTCAACATACGATGCTCACTACCACATCGTCTT
>CAINCE010000009.1 GCA_903846945.1 uncultured bacterium | reverse complement strand
GCAGCAAGCTGGCGAGGTATTAAGTGGAAGCTCTGCTTCTTTACGCAGCAAGCTGCGGAGTATTTACTCGTTTGTTCTGACTTCGACTCAGATGTTGTGAATATAAAAATATTCACACATCTTCGCTTGTCAGAATAAATAGTCCTACCCTGCGCATTACCACCCTTTTACAGTTAACGCCTTCTCAGCTGCCTGCTGTTCAGCCTCTTGTTTAGACTGACCTGACCCAGTGGCGACCTGAACATCACCTAGAAAAACGCCCAGAGTAAATATCTTGTTATGATCGGGACCTGTTTCCTTGAGAGTTTTATAACTCGGAGTGATGCCGACCTTCTCCTGAGCTCTCTCTTGGAATTTGCTCTTTGCATCTATCCAAGTTTTCTTCGCCACGATCTCCTCGATGTCTATAGTATTTAATATGTATTGTGAGATGAAATTCGCCGCGGTGTTGTAACCACCATCCATGTAGATAGCACCGATGACTGCCTCAACTGCGTTCGCTAGGATCACGGACCGAGCACGGCCACTATCTTTGGCTTCGCCTTTGGACATGAGCATGTAGTCATTCAGTCCCATCTTTTCGGCAACGATGGTCAAGCTCACGGTGTTCACGATAGACGAACGAAAAGCTGTTAGTTCGCCTTCCTGCTTCTTGGGATATTTTCTAAACAAGAAACTAGTGACTACGAGTTCGAGTACTGCGTCACCTAGGAATTCGAGGCGCTCGTTGTGTGTACCGCCAGCTGTCTTGTTCTCATTTATATACGATCTGTGAGTGCAAGCTGTACGCAAAAATGAAATGTCGGAGAAGTTGACTCCGATATGCTTAGATAGATCTTCTATGCTTTTGGTTTTCATTATTGTATTTAGAGCTATGAGCTAAGAGCTAAGAATTTAGAAGTTTGATCTGTTTGTATGGTCCCAAATCTTACCTCCTACCTCTTAGCTCTTAACTCCATTTATTACTTTCCTTCACTGAGTAGCGTAACCGCCTTCGTCACTATCGGCAAGATGTCATTGTAGAAATTCAACTCCAGTATGTCAGCGAGTTTGAACCATTTGGCATCATCGAGGCCCCCACTCGGTCCCTTGGTTATCTTT
The DNA here is from genome assembly GCA_903846945.1 of uncultured bacterium. Lineage (GTDB taxonomy): Bacteria > Patescibacteriota > Minisyncoccia > Phycocordibacterales > PALSA-1337 > C7867-002. Next base: position 4,492 of record CAINCE010000009.1, on the reverse strand, counting down.
CCAAATTCTGATTCTGCTAAGAAATAATGAACCTGCTTCCTTATTTTTCCGATTTCGGGATCATTAGCAATATACTCATTCATTCCCAAGTCCTCTTTAATCGTAATGACCAATCCCATCTCTTCCTTGATTTCTCGGACTGTTCCAGCTTTCACATCTTCATTCTCTTCGACTTTACCCTTCGACAACGTCCAGTGTCCAAAAACATCATGAACGAATGCCATATATACATCCTCTCCATCATGTGCATAGACGACTGCACCACCTAGGTGTTGGATGGGCATCTCCTCATATGGAACATCTGCTGGCCTCTTCTTCTTTGCTGGTGTTGCATCCTTACCAGGTTCACCGAGCTCTTTGTAGACAGCACCCAATACACCGTTCACAAATCTCCCGGAAGTTTCTCCGCCATAAGTCTTTGCTAGTTCGATAGCTTCATTGATAGCCACTTTGGCTGGAACTTCGGAGCGGTCGGCAAATAGGAGTTCGTATAGACCGAGTCGCAATACATTGCGGTCTACTGGACTGATCTTGTCTATCGGCCAATCTGGTGCAGCTTTCTCGATGATCTCCTTCAGATCTTCTTTCTTTGCCAATATTCCCTTCATGAGATCTGCAACGAAAGAATCGTCACCCATACCTGGTGCGAATTCTTTTATATTCCTAGAAACGATAGCTGGATAAGACTCATCATGTTGACCACGACTGTCCCATTCGAAGAGGGACTGTAGGACGATGGAACGAGATAGATGTCGGTTGGCCATTTTAATTAAAGAACAATTTGATTAATTACGATAGATTTATGATTTAAGATTTATGATTTAAGAGCTATCGCATTCATCTATTGAGTTCTGCGTTATTCTTAAATCCTAAATCGTAAATCTTAAATTCTTTTAATGTACTCGCTCCAAACCAACTATCTACTACTTCGCTGCTGCAGCTTTCCTAGCCTTGACCTTTTTGGCAACCTTGGCGGCGAGATCGATGACTTTGCGACCATTGTAAGAGCCGCATGACATGCAGACCATGTGCGCCTGATGCATCGCTCCACAACCTGCGCACTTGGAAAGTCGCACTGCATCTAGTGCGTGATGTGACCTTCTATTGTTGCGGTGAGACCGCGTTGCTCGCATCCTGTTTACCATGGAAAGTAGTATTGCATATTATACGGATTCTTGCAATATAATATGTCCTGAGTTCAATGTTGAGTTGCAACGCTTAGTATACAATATTAAGCGAAATGAAAAACAAAAAACAAAGAAAACATAATAAACGCTTGAATTTATGTGAGCGTGTTCAAATCGAGGTTGGTTATTCGCACCTAGCGACTAGATTATGGTGAGTTTCAAACCCAATCCAGAGGTAACTTTCTGGAGGAAAGAAAGAGTGGGATTTGTTCTGCCGGATTCAAAGCGCGCCAAGGCTGATTGGGCGATACCCAACCTTAAAGCCAATTGTTTCTGGGTGAGTTTTTTCTCAATACGAGCTTTGACTAAAGCATTATAAATCCTGAATTCGACCTCAAGACTATCGTAAGCCGCCTTTTTGGCAGGATCCCTGAGAAACTCTTCTTTAAATTGTTTGTGTGTTTTCATGATACTACCAATATAACATATCTGTTATATTAAACAAGTCTAATTATATCCTTTTGGATTTTTCTCGCATAATCTATGTCTTTAGCGCTTATCTTCCACATTTTCTTTACAAAACCGTGGATAATATAAGCTCTATTTTTATGAAAAATATATAATATTCTAACTTTTATTTTTCCTTGAGTTCGAAGTTCAAATAAACCCTTGCTTAGAGCCCATCCACCATCTTCCCCCTGCCATGTAAAGCCTTATTTTTGGCTACAAAACCGCGCTTCGTTCTCGCCATAATTCATTATGGCTCGAACTCCAGCTTGTTTTTCGCCTAAAAATAAAGCTTTCCTGGTAGGGTACCACGAGATGGTGGATGGGCTCTAAGACTTTTTGAATCAGGCATATCAAGTAAATGTCTCTGCTCTTCAAGAAGATCGACAGATCTTATTACACGAGAAGCGGTAATTTGATCAAGATCATTAATGAGTTTTTCGACCTTGTTGTTCCAATAAATTATTTCCATGCAGGAATGATATATCATACATATTTTAAAAGCAAAAATATTCTATAACCAACGGACAGTGTCTACTTTATAGGGTCCATTTCAGTGCCGGGGAGAGGACTCTCCCTCGACTCTCACTCGCTACCCGCTCGTTCGGTCTGGGCACCAGCTCGCGGCTCGGCATGCTTGCCTCGCACGCTCCGCTGTTCTCACCCTTCCCCATGGTCACAATGATAATTCACTCGGACGCCGTTTAGGCGTCCTCGCGAATCATTGTGCCGGGGAGAGGACTCGAACCTCCATGAATTGCTTCGCGTGGTCCTAAGCCACGTGCGTCTACCAATTTCGCCACCCCGGCGTTTTTGTGCTATCTACTTTATATTATTTTTGACATATTGTCTAACTTCACAAAACCTGTTAAAGTGATTTGCGTTGCGCCCATAGCTCAGCTGGTAGAGCAGATCCCTCTTAAGGATAAGGTCGTAGGTTCGATCCCTACTGGGCGCACAATTTCGCGGAAAACTCAAAATCGTCCGAAAAAGGCGAAACGCATCGCACTTGCGGAGGGCGGGGCGAAATTCCCCCCTCAAACCCCCCTTTCGCCCCGCCCGCTTCATTGCTTGGTTTTTGGGAAATTTCTGGGACAAATGCAAAAGGCAAACGCGGCGAAAAAACGAGGGCGCGGTCGCGGACGAGTGGGTTCGAACCGACTTTTTGGAAGAATGATCGGATTTTCGTCGCGTCACTACTCTCTGCCAAAATAGCGGCTTGTTTACAGTCGTTTAGGAAGTTGATCACAGGTTCGAACCGATTGGTCGAGTTTCGTCCAAAAGCTTCAAGTTTCTCTTTCAAAACCTGTTTTTCGGTGACGAGTCTGTTTTTGGTAGTCTGGTATTCTTCCAGCGTTAAAGCATTCTCCAAGTATGCTGTCATCAATTTTTCTAGCTTCGCGTCAATAACAAGTGCTTCGATTTTCACTTTATCGATCTGATCTTTTGAATAATCAGTATCTTCAGTTTTTTCTTTTTCGACTTTGGCAATAAGCCAGTCAGCAACTTCATCGGACAAAGAAACGTTTCTGATTTCCTCTTTGATCATTTCAGTCATAGTTTCCTCGCGGACATATTTTTGATTGCATGGCCCTTTGCGTTTAGTGCATCTCAAATAGTTATGACCTTTTTGTGTCTCGATTGTAAGACAGCATCCACATTCAGCACATCTGAAGAGTCCGCGATAGACATATGGCTTCAATCTGCCTTCATGCTGAGGTTTGCTTTTTCTCTTCATGACTTCCTGGCAAGTATCAAAAAGTTTCCTTGAAACGATCGGCTCATGTTTTCCCTCGTAAATTTCACCTCCAAAATATAGAAGTCCGTGATATATATTGTTTTTGAGAATGTGTTCATAATTCGACATGGCAAGTTCCTTGCCTTTATTTCCTTTCAACCCTAGGTCGCCTACTGTTTTACGAAGACTAGATATAGTGTAGTTTCCTGTGGCGTATGCCTCAAATGTCTTTTTGATGAGCGGTGCTTTTTCAGGATCAATGACAATGGACTTGGTCTTTTTGTCATTGAGATAACCGACTGGTGCTCTTTGCGGCCATAGACCATTTTTCAATTTCTGACGATAACTGCGCTTTATGTTTTCCGATAAGTTATCGACATAGTATTTGCTCTGGCCAAATGAGATTGAAAGCATAAATTTTCCCTGTGGAGTTGCATCGAACCAGAATGTCGGGAACTTCAGGTCGGTAATTTTACCAGTATCGACCAAGTAAATCACTTTGCCGCCATCAACCGAGTTGCGAGCCAAACGATCCGGGTGCCATGCGAGGATTCCGGAAGCTTCGCCAGCTTCTATACGTTCCAACATTTCAGCAAAAATAGGTCTGCCAGGAATCTTGGCAGTTTGTTTTTCGATAAAGACATCTACCACCTCCAGTTGCTCCTTTCTGGCGAGCTCGCGTAGTTCTGCTAGTTGGTCGGCAAGACTCCTGACTTGCCGATCCTCGGTGTCAGTAGATTTACGAGTGTATATGAAAAATTTTCTTGATGATGTAGTCATGCTAACTATGATTATACCAGAGATTATTGAAGTCAAGAATATTTACAAACCATTTCTTTCGTATTCCACTGAATCTTTTCGAGAAGCGGTCTACTTCCGCTTCTTCTCACGGAATATTGTTCGCACCTAGCACATATCTGTATGGCGGACGCGCCCCTCGGTTGCGGTTAGCAACGGAGGGAAGCGCGGGAGCCGTTCTGATATGTGCGTAAGGTGCGCCACAAACATTCATGGAAGCGGAAGTTGGCCGCTTCGAATCGCGTGATTTGCAATTGCGTTTGCGACGAAAAAAGTAACAGCCGGTGAGAATCCCTCTGGTCCGCGACCGCGCCCTAGTTTT
>CAINCE010000008.1 GCA_903846945.1 uncultured bacterium | reverse complement strand
TCCTCGCATCTGACCATGCAGGCTTCGAACTCAAGGAAGCCGTGGTCGAGTATGTCATAAAAGCGGGCAGGTTGGTGTAAATTAACATTAATTAATTAAACAATAAATTTATGTCGATTATTTTTCTCGCAATCGCGGTGGCTGTCCTTGTTTTTATAAGAGCTTTGATTTCTATATATATTTTTCATAGACATCCTAGAATCATTAAATGGATTGGATATTATGTACTTACACTCGTAACTGGTATTTTTGTATTCTTTCCGACTTGTATCATGTTAGGCAGTAAAGTTTGTTGGGACTATGACGTTACTGATTCCGACCTTAAAACAGTATTGCTAGTGGCTTCAACAATTCTTCTGCTGTTGTGTGGTTGGGTTTGGTACAAGATCATAAAGGATCCAAAACTATCGACAAGTTCTGGTAAGCCTGTCGCCGCTATCATAATCACACTGACCATCATAGTTGGTCTGATTATTCTGATTTTTGCCACATCACCATATTGGGGCCCATTATTTGGGCACCCGACGACTCGGACAACTACTACGGTATATCATCAATAATTATTATATGATGTAAAATATGTTATAATATATGTATGCAAAACACCGACGAAATCAGCAAAGAGCGCGCTATCAAACTATTTGACAGCCTAGAAATTGACAGTTTCGAGGTCGGATCCACAAAAGGTCTACAGCAGATTCACCAGTATTTGTTTGGTGGGCTTTACGACTTTGCGGGTCAACTCCGTGCAAAAGATATCAGTAAGGGCGGTTTTCGATTTGCTTCTCATCTATACCTATCAGACAGTTTGAACAAGATAGAGAAAATGCCTGAAAGTACCTTTGAAGAGATCGTGGCAAAATATGTTGAGATGAATATTGCGCATCCATTTATGGAAGGTAATGGTCGCTGTATGAGGATATGGCTAGACCTGATTCTAAAGAAGAATTTGAAGCAATGTGTTGATTGGGCCACTATCGACAAGGAAAAATATTTGAGTGCCATGCAGAGGAGTCCAGTTAACGATCTTGAACTTCGTGAACTATTGCGAACTGCTCTTACGGACAAGATTGCAGATCGCGAAGTCTACATGAAAGGTATAGAGCAGTCATATTATTATGAAGAGGTAGATAATTATAAGTAAAATGAAAACCCAAACCATCATTCTCGCATCTGACCACGCTGGCTTCGAACTCAAGGAAGCCGTAAAGTCGCACCTCATATCAAAAGGTTACCAAATACTCGATGTTGGTGCGCATGAACTCGTGCCAGAGGATGACTATCCACAATACATGATCGCAGCAGCTATGAAGGTAGCGGCGGACTTGAAAGGGGAGACAAAGGCGATACTGTTCGGCAAGTCTGGTCAAGGAGAGGCGATGGTAGCAAACAGATTTCCGGGTGTTAGAGCGGTAGTTTGGTATGGTGACCCGACAAGGTCTACCCTTGTCAAGCTCACTCGCGAGCACAATGACGCCAATATACTCTCTATAGGTGCGGGATTTGTTACTGCAGACGAGGCAATGAAGGCTATAGAATTGTGGCTCACGACTCCATTTAGTGGTGAGGAAAAACATCAGAGACGCATTTCGCAGATAGATAATATAGAGTAACTAGTGGCTAGGATGCATGTTCAATGGCGTTAGGGTCGTAAATGATGGGATGTCATGTTGTCCTAGAGAAGACTGATACTTGACGAAATATTACCATAGTATATACTTCGGTATATTGATATATTATGACTAATCATAAACACATGAATACTACAAACACCAAAACACTTATTACAGTGAAGACCGACAAAACCTTGAAGATGGCGGCGCAGGAAGTTGCCGAAACTATCGGCATACCATTGGGGACCCTGATAAATAGTTTTCTAAAACAATTTGTCCGCACGAAAGAGGTCAATTTTTCTGTTGCACTAAAGCCGACGGCTTTCTTGAAAGCAGAGATCGAAGATGCTGATAGAGAGTACGCACAAGGAAATTTTACTGTTGCACATTCTGTCGATGAACTAGAAAAGCAGTTGCGTTCATGAATGTCCATTGATATGATTGGTGCATGTTAATCCTTATACATACACCAAAATTTAGAAAGAGATTCAATGCTCTATCTGAAAAATTGAAAAGGAAGACTCTAGATCGATTGCTGATATTTGTAGTTGATGAGTATAATTCAATTTTAAACAATCATCAATTGCATGGTGAATACAAAGATTGTAGAAGTATAAATATTTCAGGTGATGTACGGCTCATCTACAAGTCGGATAACGACAACGAACGACGAATCATTGCTATCGGCACCCACAATCAATTATATGAATAAACTCACTCATTCACCTCGCAAAACTGAAATAATCCCCGCAATATTGCCAGTTGATTTTATGGACTTTACTGACAAAATAGACCTGATGCTCGGTTTTACCAAGACTATTCAAGTCGACATCTGTGACGGCCAATTCACACCATCTCCATCATGGCCATACAGAAAGCACGATGACAATTTCGAAAAACTCCGAGAGCAGGCGGACGGACTACCAGGTTGGGAGAAACTCGACTATGAATTTGACCTCATGGTAAATAGGCCCGAGGAGGTAGTAGATCAATGGGTAGAGGTCGGAGCGACTAGAATCATCTTGCATGCAGAGTCTAGGGGTGACTTGCGCGGAGCACTAGAAAAGCTCGTAGGCAAAGCCGAGGCAGGTCTAGCATTAAATATGGACACACCCGTCGATACTATCGAGCAATACAAGGATTTGATTTGCTGCGTCCAGCTCATGGCTATAGACCGCATAGGATATCAAGGCCAGAAATTCAATGAAAAGGTTTTAGAAAAGATAGGCGCAGTCCGTGAGAAGTATCCTGAATTGAAAATCTCAATCGATGGTGGAGTCTCCATGGAAAATGCGTCCCGACTGATCACTGCTGGTGCTGATAGACTCATCGTCGGCTCGGCAATATTTGAGTCTGACAATCCGATAGACGCTGTGCAGAAGTTTGGTAGATTGTGAACCATTACAAATCATTCATAATATCAAACCATATGGAAAACTTTGAACTCAGTGAGAATACACAGAAGGCAGAAAACCCATTGAAATTACGTAATAGGATGCAGGGTCAAATGGCTATCGAATTCATCGGATTCAAAGACACCCCAATAATTCTTGATTGGATAAATGAATATGGGAAGCCGTTTGGAGATATGGTACAATTTATATAGCAAGGTTCCACCTTACTACCTATGTCTCTCAATCAAGACAAAATCCATCTACTCGAAAGCCGAGCAGCCGCGATACGCCGCTCTATAGTCCTGATGTTGATAGAGGCCAAGTCTGGTCATCTGGCGGGCGCACTCGGTATGGCAGATATATTTGCATATTTGTATTTCCATGCGCTGAAGCACGATCCGAAAAAGCCAGATTGGGAATATAGAGATCGCCTCGTTTTATCTAACGGTCACATTTGCCCTGCACTATACGCCACGATGGCACACGCCGAGTATTTTCCAGTATCTGAACTATTGACTCTGCGCCGATTTGGCTCGCGCCTCCAGGGTCATCCTCACCGCGACTTTCTACCGATGCTCGAAACTTCTTCAGGACCACTCGGCTCTGGTCTTTCTCAAACCATAGGCATGGCACTCGCAGACCGCATAGATAGTGGCAGATCATCAGGTCGTCGATTCTACTGCCTCATGAGTGACGGTGAACTCGATGAGGGTAATTCATGGGAAGCCATCATGTTAGCCGGCCGCGAAAAACTGCACAATCTCATCGCCATAGTTGACCGCAATAATATTCAGATAGATGGCAATACTGAGGATATCATGCCATTGAACCCACTAGTCGAAAAATGGCGTTCATTCAAGTGGCATGTTCATGAGGTAAATGGCCATGATTTTGCGGATATAGATCGTGCAGTCACCGAGGCACATACCATTCACGACAAGCCGACTGTCATCATTGCCCACACCATTCCATCGAAAGGGATTCCAAAGTTTGAAGGCAAATTTGAATGGCACGGGAAGCCGCCAACTACACCGGACGATATAAAGACGGCATTGAGGGCGGTGGGAGTTCATACGATATAATATTTAAGCAGAATCAAATCATTTATTAATAATTATTACATTTAATATGCGATACATAGAATCAATCCTAAAACTATTATTCCTCGCTGGTGCCATATTCTTCATAGTTACCAAGGACATTTCATCTTCAAACTTTCTCTGCTTCCTACTAGTCAGTCTGATCCTAGGTGTTGTGCTCATGTTCAATAAAGATGCCAGCTATCATTTCAAGCAAACAAAGCGGGACCTTGGAATGAGGAAGATTGAGGGAGTATTACTAGTTATATTTTCAGTTGTGATCAGCCTTTTGATCATGCCTCGAGTCTAAATTTTTACATGTTATATTCATCATTAAAACTAAATCCAGACATATTCTCACCAGAAGTTGAGCTCGCTTCGATGCGCACTGGCTTTGGAGAGGGGATAGTGAACGCGGGCACTGCTGACAAGAATGTGGTAGCGCTATGTGCTGACCTCACAGAATCATTGCAACTCGATAAGTTCAAGAAAAAGTTTCCTGAAAGGTTTATAGAGATGGGTGTAGCTGAGCAAAATCTGGTAACTGTAGCAAGCGGTATGGCTGCGTCGGGAAAAATACCATTTATCGGCTCATACGCAGTATTTAGTCCAGGAAGGAATTGGGAACAGATCAGAACTACTGTTTGTTATAACGATGTTCCAGTAAAGATCGTCGGCTCGCATGCTGGTGTCACAGTCGGACCAGATGGTGGATCGCATCAGGCACTCGAGGACATCGCCCTCATGCGTGTACTACCGAGAATGACTGTCATCGTGCCATGTGATGCTATAGAGGCGAGAAAGGCGACGGAAGCCGCTGCAAAAACTGTTAGTCCGACTTATATCCGACTAGCTCGTGACAAAACGGCACTAATTACGACTGATGAAACACCATTTGAGATCGGAAAGGCACAGATAGTTTGGAAGTCTGGATCTACGCCTGGCAAAAAACAATCCCGCAGCTTGAAACTAGCCACTAGTCATCAGTCACTAGTCACTAAGTCTGATCTCGGTATCATCGCCACTGGCACCTCACTTTACCGTGCATTGTTGGTAGCCAAGCGTCTGACTGATGAAGGGAAGTCTGTTCAAGTGGTGAATCTATCAACGATAAAACCACTCGACGAAAGAGCTATCATCAAACTTGCCCAGGAGTCTGGTGCACTGGTGACGGTCGAAGATCACGAGATAGCTGGGGGCATGGGTTCAGCTGTAGCAGAATGTCTGGTGAAACATTTTCCAGTTCCGATAGAATTCATCGGCATCAATGATAGGTTTGGTCAGTCAGGAACTCCAGAGCAATTGATAGCGAATTGCCATATCGATGAACAGGATATCTACAGCGCCGCTCACAGGGTGATGCTCCGAAAGTGATCCACTTGCGAAGTATCTGTGGGGTGCTAAAATATTGCATGGATGAATCTAATAACTCTTTTCGAGAGACGACGAAAGGACGAGGCGAAGGAATGTTCGCCTAAGACGGAACGACGATCAAAACATTCACATGGTTTCAAACCATTTGGTGGGTTGTTCAGTCATAACGGAGACACCGCTAACGAGAGGCATTCTCTTCGCGAGATCCGCCTACCACATCAGGTGGAACGTCAAGTAGTGTAGTGAGTGACAAAATAGAGCGCCACGGAGCCAATAGTGCCTGCGGTCGCTCTTTTTAATTAGTTTACTATGATCCGCCCCACTACACCCATACATAACTCGTGCGGGGACACCTGTGCATAACTCGCTTGCATTATTTCACGACCCCATTATACTTATACCTATGTTACGAAGTATTACATCAGTCTATTCCAAGTCACTCGTCTATTCATTTAGACGGGTTTGGAGTCGGTCTGTGTAATAAATTCTCTAAAATATATTACAGATACGGGCTCCAAACCAAATGGGGCCTAAAATATTGCTCTTTTATGAACTAGCCCTTAGTCCTTTTACATAGCTCTGGAACTCGTAGTTTCAGAGGATGATTTTCACATCACCTGTCGTGATGTGAGTTAGTCAACAAATACGGTCAACAATGAAAGGAATGAGTATGACAAACGCAAGTCAAGAAGTACTACCGATCCAAGGTCAATCAATATTCGCTGATTCTGGCGGGACAGTAGCGCTGGATCCGAATCAAGTCCGCAATGGTCAGCGAGTTTACCGATCTGTCGAAGGCGAAGCTTGTCTTCAACCAGTCGATGTTTTTGGTGGACATTTACACCCCCTCATCGATCCTCGGGATTTGTGGGGAAGGCGCAACCATTCTATCGATTCTGTTTACAGACAGCGAAAAGGGTGGTGATAGTTCTGAAGATCAATAGTGTGAAAATCATTCGGCCACAAGGTGCTTACTATAGTTATCTATGTAAGCCCTTTTTTTATCCCAATTATAAGGTATATTATAGATGTGTGGAATCGTCAATTGAGATCAATATAAGTGGAACTATGCCCAAATCCCCATTCAAACTAGCGACGCCCTACGAACCAGCTGGCGACCAGCCAAAGGCTATTTCAGCACTAAATATGGGTTTACAGAAGGGACTAGACCGCCAAACACTATTTGGAGTCACTGGCTCCGGAAAGACTTTCACAATGGCAAATGTGATAGCAGACTACGGTAAACCTACACTCGTCATAGCTCATAACAAGACTCTAGCAGCACAACTCGCACAGGAGTACCGCGAGTTCTTTCCGAATAATGCAGTTCACTATTTTGTTTCGTACTACGACTACTATCAGCCAGAAGCATACATTCCATCTAGTGACACCTATATCGAAAAGGAGGCGATGATCAATGAGGAGATTGAGCGACTGCGTCACGCTTCTACGCAGGCACTGCTCACTAGAAATGATGTCATCATCGTGGCATCCGTTTCATGCATCTATGGTCTAGGCAGTCCAGATGAATATGTAAAGGTAAATTTGAAATTGTCGATAGGTATGGAGATCTCTCGTGCGGAGCTCATCCGCAAACTCATCAATATACATTTCGTACGCACAAATGCAGACCTAAAATCAGGCAATTTTAGAGCCGTCGGAAATATGATAGAGATCATGCCAGTAAATGAGAAGACGATATTCCGCATCGACTATGATGGTGGAGCTATCTCAAATATCGTTGAACTAGACCCTGTTTCTAGATCTGTGAGAGGTGACCATAAGGACATCTTCATATTTCCTGCAAAGCACTTCATATCTAGTGATGAGCAGAGTAAGAATGCACTGAAAACGATCCAAGCTGAACTCGAGGCGAGGTTAAAGGTGTTAGACAAGGCTGGTAAATTGCTCGAGTCAGAACGCCTGAAGAGGCGTGTCAAATACGACCTAGCGATGATACGCGAGATAGGGTATACGAATGGTATAGAGAATTATTCTAGACATTTTTCTGGAAAGATGCCGGGTGATCCACCAGATTCATTGCTGTCGTATTTTCCCTGCTCCGCCGAATCTGAACGCGGCAAGCCACATAAACATGATGGTAAATGCAAGCCTGACTTTCTGACTATCGTAGATGAGTCTCATGTCACCATCCCACAACTGAATGGGATGTACGCTGGCGATGCTTCGCGCAAAGATACATTGGTTGAGCATGGATTCCGTTTACCATCTGCCAAAGACAATAGGCCTCTCAAATTCGCCGAGTTTTTAGAGCGTATCGGTCCAATGATCTATACCTCTGCTACTCCGGGGAAATATGAAGCAGAAAATACTAAGCAGGTTGTTGAACAAGTTTTGAGACCAACAGGACTCATTGATCCTGTGGTGGAGATAAGGCCGATACAGGAGTTCTCGCATCTATCCGCTCAAAGTACGCTGTCTGCGCCTGCTGGCGCAGCAGCTCGTTCTCACTCGCCTTCGCTCGCTCCGAAAGCCTTTGCTCGGTCAGATGCGAAAACTCCTTACCGTGGTCAAATCTTTGACTTCATAGAAGAGGCCGGACGAACTATAGAGAAAGGTGATAGAGTTTTAGCCACAACATTGACCAAAAAGATGGCTGAGGACCTCACAGAATACTTAAAAGAAAAGAAGATAAAGGCCGCATACCTCCACAGTGATGTAAAGACTATCGATCGAATAACTATCCTGACCGACTTTCGTAAAGGGAAGTACGACATACTCGTTGGAGTTAACCTCTTGCGCGAAGGACTAGACTTACCTGAGGTTTCACTCATCGGCATACTCGATGCTGACAAGGAAGGTTTCTTGCGTTCTGAAACAGCACTCATCCAAACTATCGGTCGTGCAGCGCGCAATGCCGCAGGTAAAGTCATTCTATATGCCGATAATATCACCGGCTCTATCGATCGTGCTATCAAAGAAACCGACCGTCGCCGTGCTATCCAGGTTGCCTACAATACGAAACACGGCATAACGCCTCAAACAATTATAAAGAAGATTCACGACATAACAGATCAGCTTCGCACCGACCACGAAAAAGCAGTCAATGAATTGGTAAACATAGATGAGGCATTGGCTCATTCAAATCCAAGATTGCTAATGAAACAAAAGGAAGCTGCTATGGAAGAAGCGGTCAGAGCACTGGATTTTGAGACAGCCGCTCTCATCCGCGATGAGCTATTTAAATTGAAAGAAAGGTTCGGTGAGGAGATGGAGTACAAGATGAAACATAACCTGTTATAAAAAGTAACCACTCATAGTAAACTATGCTATAATTATTACAGCCGTTTGAAGGCTGAACAAATCTTATGAAGAAAGATAAAATCTTAGTAATAGAGGGCCACAGAGAATTTGGTCTTCAAATAAAGAAACTTTTTGATGACAGCGGTTTTGAAGCGACATTTATTGAAAAGGGTGCTGATGCGATGAATCTCATATATGAGCTATTGCCTAGATTGATCGTATTGAATATCGATATTTCGGATATAGATAGTTACGAAATTTTGGAAAAGAAAAATTCCGAACCTTTGTTAAAAAAGATTCCAGTATTTCTCATATCGACACAGGGAATTCCTCTCAATATATCAAAGATACCTCAAGGGAGTGTGGCGGACATCATTCTACTGTACAAAGAAGACCCTATGACGATCCTGGAAAAGGTGACTTCTTATCTAGGCATAATGAGCGCGGCAAAAAAGTCACCCAGCGAAGACGGCACGGGTAAACGAAAACCTACGGTACTATGGATCGAGGATGACAAAATGATCAATTCAATACTCGGAAAGAAGCTTTTAGCATCTGGATTCAATTTGCTTTCTGCAAAGAACGGTGAAGACGCTCTGAAATTCTTGAAATCAAACTCACCTGATGCCATAGTATCTGATCTCATTTTGCCAGGTATGAGCGGATTTGAGTTGTTACAGAAGATAAATATGGAGCCTTCCTGGAAGAAGATACCTATGATGGTGCTTTCAAATCTCGATAGTGGGTCTGACAGAGAAAAGGCAAAGATGCTGGGTGCGAAGAAATTTTTCGTAAAGGCCAGCATTTCGCTCGATCAAGTACCAAAGGAGATAATGAATCTGATAGATGGAAGGTAGATAATAGCTTTCTCACGCCTCATCCGATCAATGAATGACGAATTGGATGTGTATTTTCTGATCAGACAATGAAAAACAGCAAACTGAGTTTGCCTTACGGCATTTTTCGTGATAGAATCGCGGCACCATGTCACCAAAAAATGACTCAAAATTGACCAACGAAATCAGAAAAGGTGCAGACAAGATCACAGTGAAAGGTGCTCGCACTCACAATCTCCAGAATATCACCGTGGAGATGCCTCGAAACACTATGGTGGCGATCACGGGACTCTCTGGTTCAGGTAAGTCTTCTCTGGCGTTCGACACCATCTTTGCCGAGGGACAACGCCGATATGTAGAGTCACTCTCTGCATATGCGCGCCAATTTCTCCACAAGATGCAAAAACCAGATGTAGACGAGATAACAGGTCTCTCACCAGCCATATCGATAGATCAAAAATCTCGCTCAAATAACCCCCGCTCGACTGTTGCTACTATCACGGAGATATACGACTATATGCGTATCTTGTTCGCTCGCGTCGGAAAGCCCCACTGTCTCACATGTGGACGCATCATAAATAGGGTCTCAAAAGAAGAGATAATGGAAACGGTGATAAAGACGATCACCACGAGGACTACTCGGGCAAAGAATGTGTTCGGTGTCAATATTACAGATGCCAAAATCCGCATATATGCACCAGTAGTCGTCGGTAGGAAGGGTGAATATTATCAGATGTTATATGACATGCTCGGCAAAGGTTATGAGAGAGTTCGTATAGATGGCGTGATACATAAACTTCGTGATCAGATCGTGCTCGAAAAGAACAAGAAGCATGATATCGATGTCATGGTTGACGAAATATTCGTCAGTGAATTCAAGTCGGCGACTGGAAAAGCTCGCCAGACAGAGGCAGAAGCTAAGGTAGGTGAGAATGCCCGCGAACGCCTCTCTGAGGCACTAGAGAGGGCTATAAACGAGGCAGAAGGACTCATCAGAATAGAATATCCAACTGCTATGAAGTCAGCCGTAGTCAATAACAGTGTTTCCAAGAATCCAGTGGCGCACAAAGATTCCTCAGATAGTGTCGCTGATATTTCGGCAACAAATATTCCTCCAGCAAATTCTGGAGGTGAGGGTTCCAATGAAGCCCTGATGTCAGTCAGGTTTATGTGCCCATATGATGGATTTTCATATCCGGAGATAGAGCCTAGACTATTTTCATTCAACTCACCGTACGGCGCGTGTGCGACATGTAATGGACTTGGGACGGAAAGTATCTGGAGTGATGCACCATGTCCTGCATGTAAAGGTGCGCGTCTCCGTGAGGAAGCATTGAATGTAAAGATCGATGGAAAGAACATCGTCGACATAGTAAATATGTCCATCGAAAAGGCAATACCATATTTCACTGAAATAAAGCTTACAGAAGTGGAGAGGGAGATAGCGAAGATAGTATTGAAAGAAATTCTAGCCCGCCTTTCATTCATGGTCAATGTAGGTATCGAGTATCTGACACTCGACCGTCGTGCGCATACTCTATCAGGTGGAGAAGCTCAGCGCATCAGATTAGCTTCACAACTCGGATCAGGACTCGTTGGTGCACTATATGTCCTAGACGAACCTACTATCGGTCTACACCAGCGGGACAATGATAAATTGATCAAAACTTTGCTGCACCTACGCGACATCGGCAATACTATCATCGTCGTTGAGCACGATGAAGATACGATGTACGCATCTGACTATATCATCGACATCGGTCCAGGAGCCGGTGTTCATGGTGGGAAAGTCGTCGTTTCCGGCTATATGGATGAGTTGCTCATCGCAAAGAAGAACCCGTCAAATTCACTGACACTAGCGTACCTGCGTGGCGAGAAGAATATTCCGATGCCGACTAGTCGACGCCAACCAAAAGGCAAGATCATGATCCGCGGGGGAAATATATTTAACATAACAAATATGGATGTCGATCTACCACTAGGTTGTCTCAATGTGATAACTGGTGTGTCAGGATCTGGTAAGTCGTCATTTATGTACGAGATATTGCACAAGAACTTGTCGGCGAGATATGAGATGCGCCATAGAACCAATGAGCCACTAAACTGCAAGAGCTTTACAGGTTCAGAATATTTGGGTCGCGTCATATTGATCGATCAGTCACCGATAGGGCGCACACCGAGGTCCAATCCAGCCACCTATACTGGTTCATGGACACATATCCGTGACCTTTTTGCATCAGAACCAGAAGCTCGTGCGCGTGGTTGGGGAGCAGGCAGATTCTCCTTCAATAGGCCAGGTGGTAGATGTGAGAATTGCGAGGGTAATGGTGAGATAGCAGTGGAGATGCATTTCCTGCCAACTGTGTATGTTACTTGCGATATTTGTAATGGTCGTAGATTCATGAAGGAGACTCTCGATATAAAATATAGGGGCAAGAATATACACGAAGTCCTCGAACTCACTATCGAAGAAGGTCTGGAATTCTTCAAGGATATACCAGCGGTGGAAGATAGGTTGGCATCGATGAATGAGGTAGGGCTCGGTTATGTGAAGCTAGGTCAGTCAGCGACGACCCTATCTGGTGGAGAAGCTCAACGAGTGAAGATCTCTTCGGAGCTATATAGGGCACACATGCAGAAAACTATATATTTGTTGGATGAACCAACTGTCGGTCTACACTATGAGGATGTGACAAAGCTCATCGATATATTACAAAAGTTGGTAGACAAGGGTAATACGGTTGTTGTTATCGAGCACAATCTGGACCTTGTAAAGAATGCTGACTATGTCATAGATATCGGTCCTGAAGGAGGTGAGAGAGGGGGAAAGATAGTTGCAAAGGGAACTCCAGAGGATGTTGCTAGCAATCCCGCGAGTTATACGGGTCAGTATTTGAAAAAGACGCTGAAGAAGAAATTAGTAAATAATGATTAGTGATCGGTGTCCGCCAGCCGGCGGAAGTGATCGGTCAACAAAAAAGTCGGGAGTATTTCAGCCCGACTGTGTATTATTCCTCGATTGACGAAATAGCCGATGCGAAATGTAGCTCGTGTAATCATAAACCCTTCTTGAAGTGAGAATGTATCGCACGAATGAATATCACCACAATGCCCACAACTGCTAGTATGGAAACAATGTGAACGAAGTGTATAAATGATTCGATATTGAAAAATGCCAGAATTTTCATGCCGCCTCCATTCATCCACCGAGATTGATAATATTGCTGCTAGTCCTCGCATAGTAGACAGCCAATGCCAGAATTACTGTGAGGAGCACGAATGCCAAGACCTGCATATTCTTCCTCTCCGTCCTAGAACCAACATGTATTTCGTCCATATTCAATCCTTATATTTGTTCAATTGTTTTTGGTTGACCAACTTCATGGACTCGATACTTTGAATTGTTACTTGCATCAAATCCACTAATACCATACTCTTAGTTTCATGAAGCGTCAATATGTGCATAAACTAGGCCTGCCAGATAGCCCTGGGGTTTACATATTCAAAGATTACAAGAAAATGCCTTTGTATATCGGCCGCGCCACATCTCTGCGCGACCGTGTAAAGAGCTATTTTTCTGCTGACCTCATAGAGACTAGAGGTCCACGCATCATCGACATGGTAACTCGCGCCAAATCGTTATCTATCCAAAAGAGCGGCTCTGTTCTCGAGGCGATCATCCTCGAAAGTAACCTGATAAAGAAATATCAGCCAACATACAATGCCGCCGAGAAAGATGACAAAAGTTCCCAATATGTTGTCATCACAGATGAACTCTGGCCACGCGTATTCCTCGTCCGAGCTCGTGATTTTGATGAGATGAATAGTGCCAGAGCATTACCATACAAGGTCAGTGAAATATTTGGACCGTATCCATATGGTGGACTCATTAAGGAAGCACTCAGAATATTGCGGAAACTATTTCCATTCAAAGACAAGAAATCTTATGACCCTCGTCATGACAGATTCTACAGATCGATAAGTAGATCTCCGGATCAAGGAACTGCCGATATTGATGCAAATCTGCCAGCAGATATGAAAAGTAGGAGTGATACAGAAGAAACTTTCCATATTCACGCAACGGAGGCCCATGAGCAGTATATGAAAACCATCAAATATTTGGTTCTATTTTTCCAAGGAAAGAAGGTGGCCTTGCGTGCCAAGATTGAAAGAGATATGAAGCGTCAAGCACTCACTATGCATTTTGAAGAAGCGGGTGAATCAAAGAGGTTGCTCTATGCACTAGATCACATAAATGACATTTCACTCATCAAAGCTGATAAGGTAAATGCTAACGGAATCTCTGGAGAAGTCGGCAGGGCATTAAAAATGGAAGCGTACGATGTTGCACATCTATCTGGCACCAATGTTGTGGGTGGAATGGTAGTAGCGCTAGATGATGAAATCACATCGGGGGAGTCGAGGAAGTTCAAGATTTCAAAACAAGCTAACAACGACACAGCTGCATTGGCGGAAATACTATTGAGACGATTCAACCATACGGAATGGACTTACCCAGACATCATAGTTGTAGACGGAAATGAAGTTCAAGTCAAGGTAGCGGAAAGTGTACTACGATCGAGGCGACTGAACATTCCTATAATTGGAGTTACAAAGAATGCTCAACATAGGGCTGACCGACTCATTGGCGACACCTCATTGGTAGGCAAATATAGAAGTACGATAATTCGACTAAATGCGGAAGCGCATAGGTATACTATCGCTTTTCATAGACAGAGGAGGGGGAAGATTGAATAATTTCTCAAATGTGTTAGCATGATGAACGGTACATCAGATCCTAAAGGAGGGCCATCGTTGTTTTGCGGCCCAAAGACGCCTCAACATCCGTTTAAACGCAGAACATGACCTGGGCCCCCACCACTACAGTGCCAACTGTAATACCTATGGTGTGGGGCCCTTCTTAATTGAACGCCACTCTGCGCCGCGAATACAAGTGTTGCAACTGATTGTTGAACTCGGGAGGAGTAAACTTCCGAAAATCCTCACTTGGCGCTATACTTAGAACATGCAACATAGAACCAGAGTAGGTGTTCTCCGTGGAGGACCCAGTAATGAATATCAAATATCCTTGAATTCTGGAGCGGCCGTTTTGGATGCATTACGAAAGCACCACGCTGAGCGATATGCTGCCAATGATATTTTTATCGATCGAAAAGGAAACTGGCATGTTGACGGATTACCGATGAAGCCAGAGAGTGTGATCAATCAGGTTGATATTGTTTTCAATGCATTGCATGGAACTTATGGCGAGGATGGCAAGGTTCAGTCACTTCTCGAGTATCACGGCAAGCCTTTTACTGGATCGGGGTCACTTTCTTCAGCGGTTGGTATGAACAAGATATTATCGAAGGGCGTATTCAAGACGCATGGATTGAAGACTCCTATGTTTATTGAATACTCCGCAGATAGGATTAGGAAGGAAGCTGACCTCATAACGCGAGAGTTGTTCAATGAATTTCATATGCCGGCAATAGTGAAGCCTGCTAGAAGTGGGTCATCGGTCGGGGTAACTATGGTGAAGTATTATGACGAATTACCGAGTGCTCTCCTCGAAGCAGCTAAACATGACGATATCGTTATGGTAGAGGAATTCATACCCGGAATTGAGGCGACATGCGCTGTGGTTGAAGGATTCCGTGATCAAGAACTCTATGCATTGCCTCCTATAGAGATCAGGTCGGCGAACTCATTTTTCGACTACGAGGCCAAATATGCTGGTAAATCATTGGAAATAGTGCCTGCGACTTTTGCAGACAAAATCAAATTTGCTATCGAAGACATGGCAAAGAAGATCCACAGGGCACTCGGGCTCCGACATTATTCGCGGTCCGACTTCATCATACATCCTAGGAGGGGAATATATGTTCTGGAAGTGAACACCTTGCCAGGTCTCACTGAGGAGTCACTACTACCAAAAGCTCTGCGAGCGGTAGGGAGCGATACTCATGAATTCATCGGGCATGTGTTGGAAATGAGTGGGAGATGAGCTCTGAGCATCGTTCCTGCGAAAATCTATACCCCTTTTATCGCTGTTAATATTTTCATGGCCAGTATCTCACTATAGCTCATATTTTTGCCGTCAATCACTTCATCTTTACCAAAGCTTTTTTGATCGAGATCATCACCGAAGAATCTCTCAGCGACTCGCAGTGCCAATTTTGCATCATCCTCGCTGGCTCCATGCATGACAATCTGATCATTGAGAGCCGTTCCTTGTAATGACATATCCTGAAATATCTTTATATCGCCATTATAACCAGCATCTCGGAGAGATATCATCAACTCTGTAAATTTCTCGGGTGTCAAAGTATTAAGGTCCTTGACTGAAACATATGATTTGAATGTTTCACCACTGTTTTCACCTATACTCTTGTTAATTCCAAAAAACAGCCATGAATTCGAATTCTTCGTACCTTGTCTCACTTTGATACCTTCTCGATAAATTCGATTATCTCCCGACGCAATACGTTGAACATTCTCAGCAAAATGTGCGAAGACAAGATCCGCAGATTTATCTATGACAGCACGTCCTTTTTTTATAACCCGAACAATATCCTCTATAGAGGTTGCCATCCTCTGCGCTGGTGCCATTCTCAATTGAGAATCATCGATTGCTAGAGAGTTCTGAATAGCAAAATCAGCGTATTCTTCTCTAGACATTTTAGCCAAATCAACCCCATCCTTTATTGCAACACGCGCCAATTCATAGCCAGCCTCCCACCCGTGCAATTTCTTACGTTTTTCCATCTCGCCCTGTGGTATCGATTCTGTAAGTGGTTTCTCTATACCCAGGTCATTTCTCACTTTATCAAGTTTATCCTCGTCTAGCTTTTCACTTTCTACCTGCAAATTCGCCGCCGCCTCAGCAATTTTCAAATGTGCAATAGCTTCTGTCCTGACCCTATTCAATCTCTCATTCTTGTCCCTATCGACATATATCGGTATTGTCCATATAAATTTGAGCGTATCAGCATCTAAACCTTTATACTGCGGCGGTATTCCCATTTCATCTCGCCTGTCCACTTCGTCTATAGGATCCTCCAAACCTTTTTCAATGCCTTTCTTGAACGAGTCAGGTAAATCATTGAGAATCAAATCTTTGTCTTCTCCACCTCTAATTCGATTTACATACTCAGCTACTTTTGATTCACCCGCTGATTGATTTGGTCTATTTTGAGACTCCATATGAATATTCTAGATCAATATGCCTAATTTTACAATGCTTATCGGAACGCTCTATGAATGACAACTTATATTGTGGACCTCGTTAGACGGAATTGGAACCAGATTACCAATCAAATTATGGGTTACAAGGCACTTGTTCAGACTAATAGAGAATAAACTGCTTATTTTCTCTTGGATTTGAGCGCTCTCCTTTGCTCTCTATTTCCACCCTCCATGACATTATGATCATGTGCAACAGGCACGAAATCAATGACTTCGACAGATGGCATTCTGAATGACATGACCGTTTTATCATCAAAATTCGTTACTGCCAGATCTCCAGCTCCAATAATATCCATACCCACCAATACCCTAGATTGCTCGCTTTCGGGTAAGCCAGCACTATCAGTTAGATTGGCTTCTGTCACTCTGACCTGCCCGACCATAACTTCATTTGGTAAGGCGATATTTATTCTGACAAGCGAAGATGTGTGAATATTTTTATATTCACAACATCTGAGTCGAAGTCAGAACAAACGAGTAAATACTCCGCAGCTTGCTGCGTAAAGAAGCAGAGCTTCCACTTAATACCTCGCCAGCTTGCTGC
>CAINCE010000007.1 GCA_903846945.1 uncultured bacterium | reverse complement strand
GAGCGGGCTCTAGATAGGTATGACTTCATGATAGATATTCTATTATTAATTTATAAAATAATTATTTAACGAAAATGGGAGTTCTTTTAGAGAACCCTCTAATAATACCCCCCCCCCGCATGGTTTTGGCAAATTTAAAAATGGGAATGAAAACTATGAAAATGTGGATAACTTTATGCAATATCTAAAACATTTTCACTTGACTTCGTATGTATGATAGTATACTATAATGTATTATAACATCACACAAGTACCATAAATACACTCAAAACGACATGACTACAATATCCGTACCAATGCCAAAAGACCTACTAGAATTCGTCGACAGTATCATCACCTCTGGTGAAGCTGAAAACCGCGCCCAGGCGATGAGAAAGGCGGTACGCAAGATGCGGGAACAGATAGAGATCAATGAGATTTTTGAAGCATCTCGCCAGATAAAGCAGGGATACTCATACGCTGGAGATCTTAGGAAGATCCTAACAAAGAGAGCAAATGCTTAGGATCATCTACTCAGAGAAATTTGTCTCTCAATTTGAGTCTTTAGAGCCTAGAATTCAGAAACTAGCAGAGAAAAAGATAGAGATGTTCATAACAGACCACAGACATCCATCTCTCAAGACTCACGAATTGAATGGGATGCTGGAGGACTATTTTTCATTTTCAGTAGATCTCCAGATGAGGATCGTATTCGGATATGGTGCAAAGGGTATCGTACACTTTCTAAAGATAGGAAATCATGATGTCTACAGATAGGCGAGATACTGCACAGGTCTACCCTTCTACAACTCACACCAACCACCCATTTATGAGCTTCAATGTCTCCTCTGGACCAGAAACTTGCTCGCAGTCTACTCCGGTACTCTTCGCTGGATAGTCATTGCCGCCTTCGAACAATGCGTCCCCGACAAAGAGGATCTTATCAGGGCTGAGACTGAGAAACCCCTCCATTTTCTTGATACCATATGCTTTATCAACACCACGACGAGTGATGTCTATAGAAGTCATGCCGCCAACGACGACCTCAAACTGTGGTATCTTTTGCGCCAATATCTTCGCTATACGGCCCCTCTTTGACCTATCGTGATCCCAGACAGCTTTGACATCTAGAGGTGCACTCTGTCCGATAGCAGAAAAAGTGATCTGTGAGCCACGATCCTCGACAGTTTCACCGAAAACCTCGTCTGGTTGCTCGTAACCACCCTCCTTCAGAGCCTCCTCCAACGCCATTCTGATAGTCACCTTTTCTGCTGGTGATAGATTTTCTGCATATTGGAGTTCCCAATGACCCTTCCATACATATAGACACGATCCAGAAACAGGCATTATAAAGAGATTTTCATAATGCCTCGAATCAGCTGGCAATATTTTCAAAAACTGATTTTCAAATTGGGAAAATATTCCACCAGAGATGACTGCCACCTTCTTGTGCTCGAGGAGTTTAATGAGCGCCTCCGCCATTGCTGGCTCGATCGATGATTTGCTCGGTGCCAGTGTGCCATCGAGATCGAACATTATGAGGTCGTATTTGGAAATGTTGTCAGTCATGTGATTATTTGTTGGGTTTGATCATGTGGTTTAGTCTGTAAAGTCTATAAAGTCAAAAAGTCTGTAAAGTTGGGTTAATTGGCGTAATTAGGTTTTACAGACTTTATGGACATTAAGGACTTTATGGACTTTCGACTAATAATACCTAATACTTCATACTTTATACTATATCTCTAGCATTCCTAACAACGCCGACAACTTTACCGTTGCAACTCCTACCACCTTGTCCCCTCCACCATAATATATATAGACCAAACCGTTGCGAACAACCCACCCACACGGAAAGACAACATTGGATACTATACCAGCTTTTTCATAATCCATCTCTGGTTCGAGTATAGGTTCAGCAGTTCTCGCCAATACTATAGTCGGATCCTTCTTGTCCAATAGCATCGCCCCAACACGATATATCGAACTCCATGAGACCCCATGATACAAGATGAGCCAGCCTTTTTCAGTCATGATGGGCGGTGTTGATATGCCAACCTTTAGACCATCCCACATACCATGTCGAGGAGCCAGGATCTCGATACATTTGTTGACTTTCTCCTTTTCAAAATCTAGTGACGATACATAGTCAGCACAGATACTTTCATTCACTCTATGAATGATCATGTACCTACCACCGATCTTTTCTGGCACTATCACCGCATCTTTGTCTGGCACTCCAGACGGAGTGATCGCCACAGGCTTGGACCAATTAGCAAATCTTCGGGCCACAAAATCCTTCACGCTGATAGATGAAACGGCTACTCTAGGAGTGGTACCGTCATATGCTGTATAGGTCATATAGATCATGTCACCGATCCTGACCACCCGCGGATCCTCACAGCCAAAGTTGCCTCCAGACCCATTTTGTTCTATAAAATCACGGGGGGAATATACAGGTTTATCGAGACGCTCACTGATAGTGAGTCCATCGTTGGAGATGGCGCACCCTATAGTCGAAACATTCCTATCAGCAACAGCGCGATATAACAGATACACCTTGTCATCGATGTCTATCGCAGCTGGATTCATTGTACCGCTCGATTCCCAGAAGAATCCATTTCGCGGAGAGATGATCGGATTACCAGGATATCTCTTTATGATCTTACTGGCCCCATCAGTCATCGACTCCAGTAGAGCATCGATAGGGATAGTCGCCACTGCACAGTGTGTGTCTGCCGCTCCATAATGTATCTCCAATCTTCCTCTGACTATCGCCACGCCAGATGGAAATATAACATTCGGGACATCGCCAACACGCTCATAATATGTTTCTGGTATCATGAACGGTCCTTTTGTTTTTCCGATAACTTTTCGAGGATTGACCTTGTCCAGAAGGACTGCCTCGATACCAAAAGCTTGATCTCCGTGACCATATCTCTGTATATGCGCGTAAACTATTAACCAACCACGATCTGTCATGATCGGTGCAGCACCGAGCTCTATATGCTCCTCTGGTCTGCGGCGGATATCTAACTTGTTTTCATCGACATGCTTTTTCCACTCTTCCCAAAATGATGGCGACCAGAAGTCCTCCATTTTGTCAGCCTCTACATAGCAGATATTCGAAGGTGGTTGGTCAGTATTGATAGTCACTAGTGCAGCGTATTTTCCAGCGATCTTTTCTGGAAACAATGCCATCCCCTTGGAATTGAATGTTGTCACTAGATGCTTCTCTGTGATAGTCTCCAAATCATCAGAAACTGCAACCGCGATGCGGATATTCTCAGCAGAAAATGGGTGGCCGCCGAGCGCAGTATAGAAAATATAATACTTACCATCCATCTTGGTCACGCGAGGGTCTTCGCATCCAAAGCGGTCAAAATCAGCGTCTGGACCGACCAAAACTTTTCTATCCGCATACTCACCCTTTACTTGGATCGCCCTACCGATGACAGACATGCGGATATGTGGCGACTGCAGTAGATCTGGACCAGACATCGCCCTGTACACGAGATATTGTTTCCTCTTGTGAATGACTGGACACCCATTGAAAACCGCATTCGACTCCCACGGATGGTCTTCGTTTGGTGAAAGTATTGGATTTTTTTCTGATCTAGTGAGTGTAAACATGGAAATAAGTAAAATATGAAATAAGATATATGAGATATGAGATATGAGATATGATCTATGATTTCTTTACAAATGATTTTGATTTTGTAATTAGACCTTGAAGCAATTGGTGTGCGATGTCCGCTTGTCTAGCCAATTTTTCATATGATAATTTATCAATATAAGATATATCTCTTGACAACAATAATTGATTCTTTAATTCAACTAGCGACCCTTGGGACTGATAAAAGAATTGAATTTTTTCTTTATAACTTCGTCTACCAAATCCCTCAGCTATATTTGATGTTATGGATACAGCAGCTCTCCTCATTTGACTAACCAAACCGAATAATTCCTCTCTGGGAAATTTCTTTGTTATTGAATAAACTTCAATAACTAACTTATGCGACTCTTTCCAAGCAATTAGATCAGTAAAGTTTTGTATCATATCTCATATATCTTATATCATATTTCATTATTAAACTTTCCCATACTTCACCATCCATTCCAACAATTGCCTGAGTGGCGTCTCCGCTATACATACATGCTTGTCACCTCCCCCATAGTATACCATCAGATTTTCGCCGATGATGACGGCTCCAGAGGCGTACACTATCCCTGGCTTGCCATCATTCTCATAATGAGCATCAGGTGCAAGTATAGGTTGCGGAGAGCGGTATAGTATCTTCGTTGGGTCGTTGATATCCAAGATCATCGCTCCGAGTTTATACTTATCAGGTTCACGGATATCATTGGCATGATATAGGAGCAACCAGCCAAGAGGAGTCTTGAGTGGTGGCGGACCAGCACCACGAACTTTGCTATCCCAATACCCTTTACGTCCTGGCTGGATGCCCTGAGGACGAGGACTGGAGATCGGCTTTCTTATATTGTCCAAATCATCAACATATTCGATCGAGATATGAGGAACGATAGAATGGAGAATTGCGAACTTGCCACCGATCTTTTCTGGAAAGATCAGCCAATTTTTGGAGACTTGATCAGCTCTAGAGAGATATTGTGGCCTCTTCCAATTCCATCGTTTCTTTTTGAGGTCAGCGAGACCGATAGATGTGAGAGCGATACGCACAGAACTCCAGCCTTCGAATGCGACATACCACATGTAGACTCTGTCACCTATGCGGATAGCACGAGGGTCTTCCGATCCTCCCCATCCCCCACCAGAAGTGTAGATGCCTGGATCATATATCCTCGGTCCGATGAATTCGTCTGGGTTCGGCCGTCCATAACCTACGAGTGGTTGAAATACTGGGTATGTTGAGCGGCTGCTAAAATGTTTTCCGTCCAAACTAGATGCATAACCTATCCTCGATAACCCATCAGCTCCTACTGCACGATACAGGAGATGCACTTTTCCATCATCATCAGTTACGGCTGCAGGATTGAAAGTGCCACCAGCTTCCCAATCACGAAAAGGCATCGGTGACATGACAGGATTCTGACTATGACGAGCGAGTTTGTGATGTGGCCTAGCCTTAGTTGATCCGTCAGTGCCTTGTTTATGCTGTTGTACGATAACATAAAAACATATCAATATGACGATGACTGCTGCTATGAGTAGATATGTCAATTGCATTGTATTTATATCCATTTTACTTAAACGCGCCCATACTTGTCTTCGAGACGCACGATATCTTTCTCATCAAACTCTCCTTGACCGAGTTCCAAGAAAACTAGAGGCTCAGTACCACCAGTCACACGATGTTTGCTTTCTCGTGGGACGAAATATTCATCACCGGCCCTAGCCTCCACTGTCTTGTCCCCTATCTCCACTATTCCATTCCCTGATAGTACGCGCCAGAACTCATCACGGTTGTGATGATACTGTAGGCTAAATGCTTCACCAGGATTCACAGTTAGTATCTTTACTTTCGACGGCGTGTCGATCGTAAACCATAACTCTGCGCCCCAGGGACGATTTTCACTAAAGGACTTTGGTGTTTCCATATTGAGTGCTCATAATTATAACATGAGAGCCTAGTAGGAATGCAAGGAAACTGGGTATAACTATGGCTACCCGTCCTCGGTGCACTACGGAAAGTTATGACATTAAGGGTCTTCTAATAGCATAGGTCCACCAGCACCATCTTTTCTCTGAATGTATGCCCACTAATTATCGATATTCGCGCCTTAGATGTATGGAAATGAGTCGCCAGCAATTCCACTACCCTCTCATTTGCTTTGCCCTTCTCGGGAGGCGCATTTACACGCACCTTGAATGAACCATCAGCCATCTCCTCAACTTTTTCAGTTTTTGCTCCTGCAGAGACGCGGATTTTGATGATTTGAGACATATTAGAAACCTTCTCGTTCTTTCCGTATGATAAAATACACATCTACCAGCGCTCCTAGCAAACTCAACATCAGTGGACCGAGTATGAACCCGAGTGGACCAAATAGAGCTATTCCACCCAATACTGACAATAGTACTAGGAGTGGGTGTATCTTCATTCCCCTACTTGCGAGCTTGGGTCCGAGGTAATTATCTATCAATCCGACCGCGACAAATCCCCATATGGCGAGACCGCCAGAAAAAAGTAAATGTCCATTCAGAAATAGATATAATATAGCAGGAACTATGACCAGAGATGTTCCAACAGTAGGGACTAGTGATGCTATAGCAGCTACACTTCCCCACAATACTGCATTTGGTACGCCGAACATCATGAAACCTATCATCGTCATCACTCCTTGAACTATTGCCACCACAACATTTCCACCTACTACAGACTTTACAGCCAGGGCAAGCTTGGTGATGATAGCTTCATCATGAACATCTTTCAATGGACTGAAGATAACTACGGCTTTCTTCAACACGGACCCATCTTTAAACAGATAATATAGAGCAAAAAGGAATATAAATATATTCATCATCATCGAAGCAATGTTCAAGAATATCTGACCCAGATTCGCTAGCAACCAGTTCAAACCTATATTCAAGTATTGCTCGACATTAGGAATGATATTTATAGGTACTGGCGACATACCCAAGAAATTCTGCAATGTACTATTGACACTGTCGAACAATTCTGTCGACCCCCCACCAACCGCCAGAGTTGAGTACAGTTGCGACACCTCCTGAAGTATCTGAAATCCCAGGAATGTTAATGGGACTATCACGACGACGAGAACTACCATTGTAGAGATGAAAGCTGCCAATCCACTCCTTCCACCAGTCATACCGATGATCTTTCTGTGAACTGGTCCAAATATGGTTACGAAAACTACTGCCAATACCAGTGGGTACAGAAATGGTTTGAATATATAGAAAGTCACCACGAAAACTGCGAGAAATACCGCCAAAAAGAAATACAGTCCTAGGTTCTTGTTATTCATAATTTCTATTAATATAGCATAAAAAGCAGTTAATCATTCACTATAGGGGGCGGAAAGTTTTTACTTGAATAATTGTGCATGGCTACCTATTTCTATGAATACACAAATAAACCCTTCCATCTTATAGATTGCCCGGATATCGCCGGAAATATTGATACTACGATATCCTTGCCATTTTCCATGTAAACCATGATTATTGAGAAGAAGATGCAGTGAATCTATGAGAAGCAAGTTTCTTCTATCTTTGAATGCAGACTTGATACTTTTATCCATTCTTGCATAGGACTTCTCAAAATTACGATGCAATATGAATCCGATAATTCTTTTCATAGGTTTTGTAGGATACTTGCACCTTAGAGAGTGTCGAGGTAGCGATCCATCTTGGACGTGTTCACAAATAGCGGAGATATATTTTTACCCTTTATCAAATCCTTCCCTGCTTGTTTCAATACCTTTTCAAAGGTCCTATTCGGCATAGGTTGTATCGTGAACGTAATGCTACGATCAGCAATGAACCTCCGTAGAAATGCGTTGATAACGGTACTCAAGGGAATACCCATCTCCTGCGCAACTTTGAAGGCACCCTCTTTTACATCTCTGTCAGCTTTGATGTTGATGATTGTTTTCATAACCGTAGTATATACAACGGTTATCGTTAAGTCAATAGTAAAATATTTCTTTCGTTGCGGAGGCAATTACATAGTCGCTATCGCTCCTTGTCTTGCACTGGCAAAATATATTCGCTTCGCTCATTATTTTTTGCGGCAGTTTTTACTTGAAGTTCGAACCTTTTTCGCGGAAAATCCGGAAAATTAAGGAGAGGGCGAACGGAGGACTGGGAGTGTGAGGGAAAGGACTCCGTTCGCCCTCGCTATTTG
>CAINCE010000006.1 GCA_903846945.1 uncultured bacterium | reverse complement strand
GCAGCAAGCTGGCGAGGTATTAAGTGGAAGCTCTGCTTCTTTACGCAGCAAGCTGCGGAGTATTTACTCGTTTGTTCTGACTTCGACTCAGATGTTGTGAATATAAAAATATTCACACATCTTCGCTTGTCAGAATAAAAAAGCCCCGGGTTGAACCTGGGGCGTGGGGGAACGAAGTGACCTACCACGGAGTTCGTCCGAAGACGAACATGAGATCGAAGGCTGATACAAACTTGCCATCGAGTAATTACACGGCGCTTCGCAGGAATTGGACCTACGTCTGCAGTGCTAGCCGTCCAAAGCTTCGGTACACGCTGGATACTGATTCAGCCCTATTCAAACGGAGGAATCGCCGTCTTCGGGCTAGGACCGAGCTTCTTACCATTCAAGAAATCATTTATGTGATCAATATTTACTCCAATGTTTTCTCTTTCAAAATCACTTAAGTTTTCAGGTAATGGTAACGAAACAAATTGAGCAATATTATCTCGTGCTTCAATAAATTTCACTTTTAAATGTCCCTCAACTCCAGTCATATGCCTAGTTAGCCACTCTACACAAAGATATAGACCTGCCTTACTTTTGCTTAACCATATGTCTGTATCAATGAGGAATATCCGATCCTCTTGCTCTCCCGACCTTCTTCCATATACATACTGACTTTGCCCACATATATCCCAAAGATGTAATCCGTCATCATTTTGCTTATCAAGAAAATACCTTGATACCGATGCGTACAATCCTTCAGCCTTACTTACAAACTCGTCCGATATTTGAACCTTGTCAAAATGTTTACCCTCGATCTTGTCAACAACAGAGTAAACGACCTGATTATTATCAATATCATTGCCTGTATAGAACTTAACAGGAGCATTGATAGTGTATTCATCTTGAAGCTCCCTATATAATCGCCTAGCGTCCTCCACCAATTCTGACGTTTCAATTCTATCTCCATGTTTATGAGAAAGCTCATCAACTCCTTCAGATCTTATGATTTTGTTCGGTAAAGAAGCCGCCTCGAATAACTTCCCAGGTCTCTTAGTTTTAGATATGTGACTCTCGCGCAAATCTTCAATTGCAAACGGTATTAGGTCAGATTTAAATTGTTCCATACAAAACATCATAACACGTCAGTATTGATTTTACAGTTCAACTTCTACCCTCCTCCCCACAACCGCCAAAAAACCCACGATTTCGTGTTGCTAGAGTTTCTGTAAATTTGTGCTCGCACTACGAAGCTTGAACGTAGTGAAAGCGAAGTGGTGCCGAGGACCGGGATCGAACCGGTGACCTCTTCCTCTTCAGGGAAGCGCTACTACCAGCTGAGCTACCTCGGCAGATTATCACACCATATCTTTCAACTTATCCTTGAGTCCTTGTATGAGACCCAGAAGCCTATGAAAGAGTTTGGTATCAGAAACTATAACTTGAACCGTACCATAAGGCAAGCGATTTTTAGGTCTCTTACCTTTACTCGCGCTACTCACTGGGTAAAGCGGTTTCCTAAATTGTGATCTAGATAACCCAGTAATGTGAGACCAATATTCAATAGCTTTGTTTGCATCAATGTGTTCAAATAGACGCATTTCTATAACTATCTTTTCCCTATCAACTCCTAGTGACTTACAGAGAAATTGAATAAAAGAAGAAACAATTTCGGGGTCAGAATTTGTTAATGATACTGAATGAGCGGTGATCTCTCTTCCATTAACTCTCTTCAATCTCTTATACCCTTCTGCCCAATACAATGCTACGCCAATTAATAGTAAATCATTATTTGTGAGTTCCCTGACTTCTAGTCTTGCCTTTGACTGTATTTCCGAAGCTCGATTCCTAGCGAGAACAGTTTGTTCCTTGTTCCTACGCACCAATCCATTTAAAGTTCCCGCCGATACTCTTTTTTTAAGCCTACTTATTGCGTTTGGAGATAATTTTACATCTGAAAACCAGCTTGAAAGTGTCGACTTGGCTATTCCAAGACGCTTATTGATTTCATTATAACTATATCCCTTTATTCTCAAGGCTAACGCTTCGTTATATAAGTAGTTCACTTCTACATTGTAACATCATTGGTTCAGAAAATAAATATTCATCCATTCTGATTACTTCGGAAACAAACCCCTAAACGAACTTGCCGCGTTCTGCACAGCATTTAGATTGGTCTGTACTCCCTGCGCCTGTGTCTGTACCTGATCATATAGATGCAAGATCGAGGTTAGATATGGCTGCAAATAATAATACGACCCAAATGCATTTGTCCACCCAAATAACCTATAACAACATGAGCAAGAAAACATTTAATCCAGCAGACTGGAAAGAAACAAATAAAAGATCGGAAGAGCACACGTCTGAACTCCAGTCACTAAGTTCGATC
>CAINCE010000005.1 GCA_903846945.1 uncultured bacterium | reverse complement strand
TGTACTCCCTGCGCCTGTGTCTGTACCTGATCATATAGATGCAAGATCGAGGTTAGATATGGCTGCAAATAATAATACGACGCCGCTCCCGCTCCCAAGATGACCACCCAGTAGAATATGCGAAATATAGTCGATATCCTACTGGAACGCCTAATGCCACGGAGAATACTGTTGTTTTCCTCCGCCATTTTGTATATGCGCTCTAGTAATGACTTCTCTTCTGGGGTCATTGTGAGAGTTTAGCAGAAAGAGTCCTTCACTGCAAAAGTCACGACTTATATGATATAGTCAAGCACATCCGATGATGAGATTCGCCCCCGTAGTTCAACGGATAGAACAGTTCCGTCCTTGTATTTGTTCTTATGTTCCTTTATAATATCATAATGAATGGTCGACCAATTTCAAAGAAAGAAATAGATACTATCAAATTCTTGAGGCAGACGGGGCATAGTCTACCTGAGATAATGGCTGCAACTAAAAGAGGTAGTTCGACTGTTCACTATCATTGCAAGAACGTTGAGGTTCTTCCAGCTTACACGTCAGCACTGAAGATTAAACAAGGTGGAAGTAGAAAGAGGGCAACAGAAGCGTGGTCATATGCCAAGGATCAAGCTAGGAAAATTGTTGGTGATACAATATCACGAGAGCAGCGATTGTTCCTATTAGCGGGAATATATTGGGGTGAAGGCAATAAGGCTGAATTAAATCTGATAAATTCTGATCCTGGATTGATAAAGACTTTTATTTCATGCCTACACGACCTCGGTATCACAAATCAGCAGATGAAGTTTGGTTTACGCCTTCACAATGGTATCGATATGGAGGAGGCCGTCAATTTTTGGTCAAAATTTTTAGATATAAGTCCAAATGAGATCAAACACTTGGAGCGAATAGATGGAAAGAAGAAAGGTAAATTGAAATATGGGATGTGTAGAATCCGGGTTGCAAAAAGCGCCCCATACTTTAAACTACTTATCAGTCTCATCAATAGTATAAAAGAACATTTTCATGCTGCCGTAGTTCAACGGATAGAACAAGGGACTCCTAAGCCCTAGATACAGGTTCAATTCCTGTCGGTGGCACCAATTGCTACAAAGTAGCGTTTCGATTTTAAAAAACTCCTTCTATGTATGGGACAAACTCCGTGCTTTTTAATGGCTGAGTAATGTGCACGAGTGCCGTATCCCTTGTGTACATCAAAGCTATAATGTGGATATCGTTTCGCGAATTTTACTAGCTTTCTATCACGTAATACTTTCGCGCATATAGAAGCAAGGGCAATGACCATCTCCTTCTCGTCACCTTTGATTATCGTCTTCTGATTCACATACTCTATCGGAGCTTTGAGTCCGCCGTCGAGGAGGACTTTTGATTGTATAGGATTGATTGGTCTGCCTTTATCTCTGACTCCGCCGAGCTTTCTGAGACCACTACCAGCTCTAAGACCGCCAATCGACCTTGCCAGCGCACTTCGTATGGCAAATGACAATCCATGACCATCTATGATCTTCTCACTCTGAAATGTGACCTTGAAATCCACCAGTCCATCCCGTTGTGCATTTTGAATGATAGAGAACCAAACTTCCCTCCTCGATTCATTTAATTGTTTTGACTCTTTCACACCACGAAATATGCACCTCACCTTATCCAAATTTGCAACAGGAATGAGAAATGCACCAACTGCAACTGGTCCAGCCAGAGGTCCACGACCAACTTCGTCGATGCCTATCAGATATTTATAAACCTTACTTTTCATAATGTAATCATACTACCATTTACACAATTAAACATTCATCGTGACTAGGGCTTTATACTTCATACCAGATACCTTATACTTCATTCTATGCCCTCCCGCTTCACCCACCTCCACACTCACTCTCACTATTCCCTACTAACAGCCTTGCCGAGAGTAGATGACCTCTTGAAGCAGGCAAAAATTGACGGACTAACCGCACTAGCACTGACGGATAATGGCAATCTATATGGTGCTATAGAATTCTACAAAGCATGCAAGAAAGCAGAGATAAAGCCGATCATCGGCGTCGACTTCTATGTTGCTGCGCGAACTAGGAAGGATGTGCAGGCTGGTATAGACAATAGACGCTCGCGACTGGTATTGCTCGCTATGAACGAGGTTGGCTATAGAAACCTCATTCAGCTCGTGACTATCTCAAACTTGGAAGGCTTCTATTACAAGCCTCGCATAGATAAGGAACTGATCGAGAAACATAATGAAGGTCTCATAGCTATCATGCCATCATTCAGCGGTGAGATAGCGCAATCATTGAAGGGTAGGAGTCAGGATAAGGCGATAGAGATCGCAGAGTTTTATAAGAAGGTGTTTGGAAGTGTAAGCGGCGGTGGAGGAAGTTCTCCAGAAAAGACTTTCGGACTGAACGAAGGTGAAGGAGAACGAGCTGCGTCGCCAGTAGGCGACGACAGCGTGCTTTTCGGGGGAACTTCCTCCACCGCCGCTCCAAGACTATTCATCGAGATCACCCACCACCCAGAGATAGATGGTCACGAAGCCAACATGAAAACTCTGGCGGACTTTGCGTGCGCGCAAAATATTCCTATCATGGCAGCACATGATGTCTACTACATGAAACCTGCAGATAGATTTGCACGAGAGACATTGATACGAGTGAACTCGCACAGTGATCAGAGCGAAAAGATATCTGACTCGGACGAAGATGACTTTTCATTCATTTCTCCAGAACGGGCAGAGGAACTATTCAGGAACGAGCCGGAGGCACTGGAAAATACGGCGAAGATAGCGGATGCCTGCAACCTAGAACTGAAACTAGGTAGTTGGGTCTTCCCCGCTCTCACAGTAGAGAGTGGTCGTAGCGCAGACGATGAACTACGACATATCGTTTACGAAGGATTCAAACGCAGAAATGTGGAACAATCCCCAGATATGATAAAGCGTGCCGAGTATGAGCTAACTGTTATCAAGAACAAGGGCTACTCACCGTACTTCCTCGTGGTTGCAGACATGCTCCGATTCGCCCGCGAGAACAAGATACTCTCGAACATCAGAGGATCGGTTTCAGGATCTCTGGTAACATTTCTAGCTGGTATAACGAATATAGACCCGATCGCGTACGAGATACCATTTGAAAGATTCCTAAATCCAGACAGACCATCAGCGCCCGATATCGACATGGACTATGCCGACGATCGTCGTGACGATGTTATCGCATATGTACGCAAGAAATATGGCAATGATAAAGTTGCCCAGATAGGTACCTTCGGAACGATGATGGCTCGTGGTTCTGTGCGTGATGTTGCACGCGCCATGGGATTCCCTTATGAAGTCGGCGATAGAATATCCAAACTCATCCCTATGGGTTCGCAAGGATTCCCCATGACCATAGACAAAGCTCTCTCGGAAGTTCCAGAATTGAAGACTGCCTATAACAATGAAGAGGATACCAAACGTATCATCGACATGGCAAAAAAGATCGAAGGTTGTGCCAGACACATCGGAGTTCATGCCGCAGGTGTCGTCATCTCGCCTACTGCTCTCACCGACTATACGCCACTGCAGTACGATCCGAAGGGCGAGGGCAAGATCATCACCCAGTATGATATGTACTCTATCGAAGAAGCAGGACTCCTGAAGTTCGACTTCCTCGGACTCAAAAACCTGACGATCATCGCAGACGCTATCACCAGGATTGAGAAAATAGACGGTCACCACCTAGATGTAGACACTATACCAGTCGATGACAAGCTAACTTTCGAGATGCTGGCGCGAGGAGAAACATCGGACCTATTTCAGTTAAATGGTGATGGTATGACTAGATTCCTGAAGGAGTTGAAGCCGTCGACTATCCACGATATCAACGCCATGGTGGCACTCTATCGTCCTGGACCTATCGACTTTATCCCTGACTACATCGCCAGAAAACACAATCCAAAGCTCATCAAATATCTGGACCCAGCTCTCGAGCGGATCTTAAAGAAAACCTATGGCGTTCTAGTCTATCAGGACGACCTCCTCATCATGGCACATGACCTCGCTGGTTACAGCTGGATAGAAGTGGACAAATTCCGCAAAGCTGTTGGAAAAAAGATTCCCGAAGAGATGGCAAAACAGAAGGAGAAGTTCATCGAAGGTTGTATCAAGAATAGTAAATGGTCCGAGAAGAAAGCAAAGGAGATCTGGAAATGGATCGAGCCTTTTGCAGCGTACGGATTTAACAAAGCGCACTCTGTTTCATATGGCCGTATCGCGTACATCACCGCGTATCTAAAGGCGCATTTTCCTGAGATATATCTGTCAGCAGTTCTAACGTCCGAGCAAGGTGAGACAGAGAAAGTTGCAGAGACTATAGCTGAATGTAAGCGCATGGGTATACCTGTTCTGCCACCGGACATCAATGAGAGTTTCAGTCAGTTTACGGTGGTTAAATCGCAAGGAGATAAGAGCTATGAGCTAAGAGATAAGATTCAGACAACCCCCAATCAAATTGATTCACCTGCGTCAGCTCTTAGCTCTAACCTCTTACCTCTTACCTCTGTTCTGTATCGAATCCGTTTTGGACTAGTAACTATCAAGAACTTTGGCCAAGGGATATCGACGGCGATCATCGATGAGCGCAAGCGTGGTGGCAAGTTCAAATCATTGGCAGACTTTCTGGATCGTGTGAAAGACAAGAACTTAAACAAAAAGTCATTGGAGTCCCTCATCAAAGCCGGAGCCATGGACTGCTTCGGAGAAGATCGTGGCGTGATGCTTGCCAACATGGACCTCTTACTCGACTATAACAAACAGAGCTCCGACACTCACAAAGATCAGAATTCCCTGTTTGGCATGATGGCGGATGCTTCGACTGTGCCCACCTTGCGACTCAATCCTGCGGAGCCCGCTGAGATGCGCGACAAACTCACATGGGAAAAAGAACTCCTCGGTCTATATGTCTCTGGTCATCCATTGGAAAAATACCGTGATGTAATCACAAAGAAGGATATGGATATAAAGCGAGCATTGGAGACAAAGAAAGACAAGGATTCTGTGGTACTGGCAGTGATCATCAATGAAGTTCGCCTCATTCAAACAAAGAAGAATGAGACTATGGCATTTGTGACAATCTCCGACTTTTCTGGATCAGCAGATGCTGTGGTGTTTCCGAGAACTTATAGTGAATCAAAAGCTTTCATAGATATCGACAAGTGCCTCGCGATAAAGGCTACGATAAATACCAGAAATGGTGAGAAAAGTTTCGTTATCGAGAGGATGAAGGCGTTGTAATATTCATTCTATGAAATACATTTACCAAATTATTTTGACCAATTCCGCAATTGATCATGCGAACCAACCATGGCCAGATACAACATTTTTCTTGCACGAATGACATAAAAAATGCATCGGTAATTTTTTCCATTAATGTAAAACTCGCGCACATCATCGACACCATCTCTCTTTAACTCTGAAAAATGTTTCACACTACAATGATACGGCTTTGTATTTAGACTATTGTGAGATGGATTTTTAGCAAGAAAACCTATCTTGCGTTTTAATATCTTCTGCGCACTTTCCGGAAGACTACTCACCGCTCGTTCAAATCTCTTGTCTTCTTGGTAAATCTCATAGCCGTCAATATCAGAGCTCATATTTCTTTAGTTTGCTGAAATCTACCCTGGGCAAATCAATCTCATCTCGCTCTTGTT
>CAINCE010000004.1 GCA_903846945.1 uncultured bacterium | reverse complement strand
GAGCGGGGTAATTGGAATATAGTAAAACAGTACATACAGAACCAAGGAAAGACGATGAGTGAACCGTACCAACTCAAGCTACTAAACTAGGCCATGCACGAGAAGTCATACCCCGCCCCTCTGGGGCGTGGGTTGTTGATTACCAGACAGAGGAATCTGCTAAAATATTTGTATTCCATACGATAGTTGCCTCCGTATCGAAAACTTCTGCTGTAGTAACATTGGAGATACTCGGCCCAGGATTGGTGGTAAATGTATAGCTATCTGCAGATAATTGACCAGAATTTCCTACAGAGTCATCAGATTCAACAAGAAAGAAATATTTACTACCGGGTATCAGGCCAGACAGGATCACAGTATGTGATGTAACCATAGATGGAACCCCTATTGAATATGTATAGCTAGACTTATCGGTACCAGGAAAAGTTGATGCTTCAACATAATAGACTCTCGAATTTGATAGCTTGTTCGATGACCATGAAATACTAGCGCCGGTAGTCGTTATGGTGTTCATCGATACTGAACTCAATGTTGGTAGTGCGAGATCACTACCACCTGTGCCATCTGGCTTATCTGCAGCTGAAGCGGGAGAAAAGAATGAAATATTCCCGTTATTATCTTCAACTGATACCTTGTAGGCATAAGTCGAATTTGAGGAAAGGGCCGTGTCAACGATATAATTAAGTAAACGATTTGTTACTGTTGTGAGCAGTATGTAATTCCCTCCATCCACCGAACGATATATATTGTATCTCTTGAAACCAAGTGGGGGAACACTAGATACACCCCATGCATAAAATTCACGCCATTCGGATGTGTCGGGATTAGAAGTATCCTGGAAGAATATATTTGACACCGCAGTGGGAGGAGTTGTAGATGAGATTGCTGTTGTATTTCCCTTTACATCACTGAATACGGCATATACCGTGTCTCCCGGCAGGATCGTAGTTGATGTTGTTGAGTTCGAATATGCGTAATAATTTGAAACATCCGACAAGTCCGAAGTTTTTCCTACTTTCATCTGAAAAGTTGAATCATCTGTGGCCGACAATGTGATACTCATCGGTGATCGGGATGCGTCGACTAAGATAGGTATTGCTCCGAGGGTAGGAGTCTTTGTGTCCAATGTAAACACGGCTGAAGTGGATGAAGCTATATTGTTCGCTGCCTCATTGTCATTTACGAGAACCTTGATCTTGGTAGTTGCAGAATATTGGCTACTCAACTGATTGATGATGGTTGATGTGGCTGTATATATAGTATATGTAGAAGTTGACACTGCTTTGTTGCTGGAGCTAGATGGCTGCATCGTCGTAGAGGTAGAAATCAGGGTAAATGTTGACCCATTATCCAAGGAATAATAGAAGGACGGACTCACATATCCGGGATTGCGAGATCCTGTATTTGTATCAACATCCTTTATCGAATAATTGATCGTCAGCGTTCCGTCAAAATTCTGAACAGCACCAACGCCTCCCGCCGCTGTCGTAGGATAATTTGGATCAAATTCGGGAGCAGCATTCACGACATAAGTTACTGTAGTGTCACTGAGAGTTGGAGTCGCGGAACCATCCGATATGAGAAAAGCTTTGTACTGCACCCACTGATCGTTCGTCGCATCGCGTAGCGCTGCAGGAGTAGCTTCCGCGCCGCTAGGATTCGTAAAATATGTCGCTGATGTGCCATCTGGCCCCATAAAACTCGACCACGCTCCAGGAGAAGTGCTGCTAGCTGGTGCCGTACGAAGTTGGAATCTGACATCAGTAGCAGATGA
This sequence comes from uncultured bacterium, assembly GCA_903846945.1. GTDB lineage: Bacteria > Patescibacteriota > Minisyncoccia > Phycocordibacterales > PALSA-1337 > C7867-002. Next base: position 15,938 of record CAINCE010000004.1, on the reverse strand, counting down.
TGTTGCCTCTGACCATGATATGCCCGACACCAGGTTCGCTAGACTAGACGAGTTGTAGGCTGAGGAAGTGAGCGTAGATGATGCAGGATATGTAGCATATCCGATCGACACACTGTCGAGAAGGGGTGTCAGGCTAGTATTGCTGGTCGATAGAGTCGCTTGATACTGTACATACCTATGACCAGTCGTTATACAACCTCCAGTACTGAGAGCGGCACCATTCGTGATGTTTGTGCAACTCGCAAAAGCTGTAGCACCCGTCATAGATATATTGTTCGCCGAGCGCACTTTTATGGTTATGGTCTGCCCGTTTGATTGGGTCCAAGACAGGTTTCCCCAACCTGCAGTATTCAAACCTATATCCATGACGCCTGAGGTAAACGTGCCCGAGGCGCTGTATACTAGTGCGTTCAGAACGAATTTGGAGAAAGCTGTCGTATTGCCGCCATGTCCCACATATATATCATTATCAGACCCATTTCGGCTGATGGAACTGCCAGGATTGATCCCTGAAGGGGCAGAATTCATTGCCGTCCATGAATTTCCCGAAATAGAATATTTATAAAATGCTTGGCTATAATTCCCGACTAGCACATATATATCATTATCAGCACCATTTCGTATCATCTGGTCTCCTATTATGTGTGCATCTGTAGTTACGGTAATATTTACCGGAAGTACTGTCAGTGGAGTCCATGTATTCGTGCTAACTATATATTTTTTAAAAATATTATTGTTAGCTGGCAATGAATAGATTTCATCATTGAGGGCGTTGCGAACCAATATCTCGCCCTCTCCTGCGGTCTCATTGTTCCTAGTATCCCACACACCGGTTGTAATATTGTACCTGTAAAAACCACCATTCAACGCACCTTGCGAGACATAGATGTAGTTATCTGATCCAGATCGCGTGCCGCCATTATATAGAGCTGCAGGTGCGTCCGCTAGTTGAGTCCACGAATTTGCTCCGATAGAGTATCGCCATAACGACCTTGAGCCATTACCCGTCAACCAATAAATATAGTCATCAGGAGTACTACGGATCAAACCTCCGGACCTCTGGAAATTTGCAGCTGAGACCAGGGTAGCCCACAAACCTGTTGATACTGAATAACTATAGAATTTATTACCACTTCCATAATATATCTTGTCTTCTGATCCGTAGTGAACAGCCGCACTTTCTGGTTGAATAGTGCCTGGAGCTGAGTTCATGGCTAGCCATGTATTTGTGGATGATGCAAATCTATAGAATGCAGTACTGTTATTACCGACAGCTAAATACAGGTAACCATTGACATTGAACAACGAACTCCCCATATTCGCGGCCGTAGGAATAGCCGTGAGTGAGGTCCATGCATTGACAGTATTATAGGAACTCGTCAACCCTATGCTTGCACTAGCCCCTGTACCGGTCACTACTGTTTGAGACAGCGCCTTACCGGTCAGATTGAACCCTGTGATCGTCGTTCCATCATCTGACTGGGTCGTTGTACTGATGGATGTCGAGAGTTGTAGATCTGCACCACCGTTTATGACGGAAATACTAGAATCTTTTGCAGAGTATTTCGTCCAACCGGATTGATTTGATGTATGATTGGGATAAGTTCCACCATCCAAGCCACCAGCCCAACTCGTCTGACCCCATGTATATGTGGCGGCATGAACATTCTGTAAGCTCGAAATGATATTCGAGGCGACTATCGTGACGATGAGGAATAGGGCTATACCCTTCTTACCAAAAAGGAAGTAAAAGAAATATACAAATTTACCTAAAATATTTAAATTTGTGGATCTAAATACTCGGCGTAATTTTGAAAAATAGTTCCTCATTCTTGAAATAATAGACACTGTATTTAGTATAACATGCCAATATATTTTAGCACGCGAATATAGCTAGCTAACTAGCCTACTTCCCCACCCACGCCCACTTGATTCATGAATACAATATATGTGAGGTTAGTCAGGGTATAAAATACTATAAAAAGACGCGACACCTGTGTGCCGCGCCATGTGACTCACCTAGTTGGAAGGATCAGTCTAGATAGATGAGAATATTCGGAGCTGACTCCCGCTGGATCGAGCGTATATATCTCGTCATGAACCAGCTTATCCCAGAAGTTACAGTGAAATCCATCACAGGTAACATATGAATAGCACCATTACTCTCATCTGAAACGACCGTGTCGCAGTCACTATTACCGTCTGACACGAACATACTGCGGAAGCTGCATAGTGACTGGTCAGTCGGATAGTTTACCGTCACTCCGACGGTCGCTTCACTACGCGTGATTTTGTCAGGATCCACCTCGATCGTGGCTGTGCCGCCAGATCGGTATGTCACCGTCATAGTGTTGTTCGCCGTATGATAGTCGAGTGACTCGATGTCTGCGTGAGGTCTCAGCTCTACTGCTGCGGGACCGACGATCACAGAACTACCGAAGCACACGCTGCCCAACCTAACCGGTGGGTATGGGATCAGGCGGAGATATCCGTCAGCATACAGAACGAAGTATATCGGACAGCCGCCACCAGCATCTGTTATACATCCCCCGATCTCGATGTAAGTGACATTCGTATGCTGGATCGCACCATTTTTCATAACCGTCATTCCCAGCGGACGCCAGAAGTACTCTTTTCTGTTGGCTATCACATACTGTCGGCTATCATTCTGAAATTTATCAGCCAATGCCGGCCCCTGATAGTAGTCTGTGCCCGGTTGTGGAGGTGGGCAGCCGTTCCAATTTGCATCACAACTGTTGGTCAATACAGCATACTGGTCCGGATGGCTCGCTTGGATACTGTAGTGCGCGACATTCGTCCGGATGACCAGTGAGACATTGTCGTGTTCTGGGCAAGTGTCAGGGATCGAGTTGTTCATGCAGACCCAGTCGCTCGGTATCATTGTGGCTCGGAAGTACTCCTGTATCGCTCCGACAGTACCGACGGATTGCGCGTGTGGGTTGTTGGTGTGGAGAAAGTACGACTCCGTACTCGTCCACTTGATGAGATCAGACGAAGACTCGATACGATAGTATCTATTCGTCTGTCCTGTTAGCTGTAATGTTTTGAGGCTACTATTTGTAGCTCCGATCGAGATCTCTGGTCTCTGCGAAGCAGCTGTAGCGGCGAAGCAGAGTATTGAGATGAGGGCGACCGTGACCACCGTGGTAACTCTATTTGCGTTCATTTGTAATCCTTTTTGTTAAGGGGCTGTTTATCGTGATATTACACCCATTGACATAAAAATCAACTTATCCCGTCAAATACCACTTATCCCCACATTGCCAATTGTCAAATCCCGCAGATAGTGAGATAATTCCAGCATGAAATCACGCGGCTTCACTTTGATCGAACTACTCGTGGTTATATCGATAATTGGAATGCTCGCTAGCGTTGTCCTGGCTTCCCTTTCTGGCGCTAGGCAGAAAGGAATGATAGGTGCTGGTCAGCAATTTGACTCTAGTTTGTATCATGCATTTGGAGCGAACGCAGCGCTGGTGTTGGATCTGAATGGTAGTGTGGTGGATGGTTCTGGGAATGGGAATACGTTTACCGGCACTACGCTTACTAATTATACTTGGACAACAGGAATTACTGGCGCAACTAATAATGCCATTTATCTTAATGGCGATGCATATTCTGGTATTACAGTAAATAATCCATTAGTTGGTTTTCCTAGTACTCCTAGCAATAATGGTAATTATTCAATTTCTGTATGGGTGAAGCCAAATACTCTTCCTATCGCAGGAAATTATCAAGGACTCCTTACATGGGGAGATAATTCATATTGCACTGCAGCCGACCTATTCCTTAATGGTTCCTCAGTCGCTTTTAGTCAATGGTATAATGATACGACGTCAAGTGTTACAGTAACTGCAGGAGTATGGCAGCAAATTACAGTGAGTGAAAGTGTTGGATTTGCTTCGATTTACCTTAACGGAAAATTTTATCAGACATTAGATATGTCAACAAATTTGGGGGGTAGTTGTACGAGCGCCAGGACAAAATTGGCACCTACAATTTCTAGCAGTCCCGCTTACATCGGCACTGATTTGGCGTGGCGAAAATATGCTGGCTCGATTGACAACGTCCGCATTTACAACCAATCTCTGCAAGTTGCCGAAGTCGAACGTCTATACGCCATGGAAGCTCCAGCTCACGGCATCGCTCTAAAATAGTCGGTTGATCAATCGTATTTCGACTTTCTATTTATATAGTGACACACAGACCATTTTGTGGTAGTTTTTATGCAAACGCAATAGAAAAGTTCTTTGCGAAAACAATTAGTTTGAAAGGAATTCTATTATGAGTGATTTTATCCCGTGGTTGCTCGTTGGATTTGGTGTGTTCGTTATTCTATTTGCTATCGTGAACGAATTTTTTACGTTGGGTGAGATCAGCTCTATTCATAAGGCGATCATCGGCGCAGGTTTGTTTGCGAGCCTTATTGGTGCGAGTTTGTTGGCACATAGTCTAGTCGTATTTATCGTTCTTTTCACGATATTATTCTTACTATACTGGTTGGGCTGGCGGAGCCTCAGTAAGGGTTGCAGGATAATCTTTTCAGGAATATGCCGAATAATGTGGCTGATGTGGGCGAGACGATCGGCACCCAGGAAAAATTCGAATTTTGATTGATACAATGCGGGTTACGGTTTGTAACCTCCTCACAGCGCAGCACTTCAAAATGCCGCGCTTTTTTTGTACAAAAAAGGCCGAGTAGAGGTACTCGGCCAGTGCTAGGAAATGAAACTATTGAGTCAACAGCATACGGAAGTATCGACTCGGCGTATCCGTTGGAATGGCGACTTGCACTTGGTCCCCGACAACCTGCCGAGGTGCAGTGATCACTTGCCACTCACCTGTAGGACTCGTCGAGCCCTGCAAGATAGCTGTTAGATATTGCGTACTCCATGAAACGATGACTGCATTCTGGATAGACAGTTCAGGAAGAACTTGGCCGGGCGGCGGTAGGACAGTATAGTACATATTCGTACTATCATTGTCGCCGACGATGAGTAGTCGCGATGTCGGACTGTAGAAGAATGAAGACAGAGTGTTCACTGGACATTTTAGCGAATACAATGTTTCTCCTACATTACCGATGAATACCGAGTCCGGATAATACATCCCAAATACGACGATGTTCGTGTTTGAGTACTCGTAGTATCCTCCAACATAGAGAGACTGACCATCGATACGCACACCGATCGGAGTGAGATCAGTCGCCCCTCCATCAAATGAGTATGCACCGCCGGGACCTAGATTTCCACGGAGCAATAGACTGCGACCATCAGCGATGGTGTGGATGTAGCCCACAGAACCTTCGTGTCTTTTCGATACTTCGTCTGCCCACAGAGACTGAGAACCACAGCAGCTGGTGAGGCGAGTTCTGCCATTCGTCGTGACTAGCCAGTCTCCAGAACCTGCGCCCCAGTTGCCTACGGCGACGATGAGCGAGTCACCCAGAGATGCTACATAGAATGGGTCACACGAATAGTCACAGAATGAGTCGATCCATACTGGAGCGAACTGGCCCAGATCTTCATCGAAGCGCCTGACCCCGGTACGGCTGCTGATGAATAATTCTTTGTATGGTTTTTGCCATCTCGAGGCGGCCATCGATAGGATGACACCGACTTCCGACCAGTTGACGGGCACCTCGGTAAATACTGGTGCTATCGTAGAATCAGAAACGAGTAGCTGCTGCTGTTCTCCCCATGTGGTACGGAGAGCATAGAGCTTGCGCGACCCTTCCCGGTTGACTTCGATAAACTTCCACCATGATGATGCTTGGTTGGTACCGCGGGCGTCAGCTAGTGCCGTAAATTGGTACCACTCTAACTGTGCGTCGTGGAACCATGGTGTACCTGTCGCTGCGCTAACTGTTGGCAGCGTACAGAGCAGTTCGATAGATGTGAGGCAGATGATCCAGAAACTGGCGATGAAACGCCCGTTTCTGCGTGTGTTTTCAATGTTCTTACTAGTCATAATTACCTTTCTTTTCAGGTCTGTTTGTTATCGTTTCCCCGCAATCCCTGTCGGAGATACTATACCCATTTACCAAAAAAGCAAGCAACGCTACTTGCGTGCAGTCAAATCAGTTACAGAGACATTTTATGTGCTACCAGTCTCGATTTGCGCCCAACCCATTTAACTACATAGCCTACTCAACCTCTGTCGCTCCTTTCTCGTACAACTTGAGTGGTAAAATGTTCAAATTCTCTATGATCGGCGTGATGAACTTCCACGAAGCAATGATTTCATCAGTCGATGCGAACAGTGTTTGGTCGCCGGAAAATGCGTCACGGATGAGTCTCTCATAGTCGTTCGGTATAGCGTCCTTGAATGAAGAAACATCAGAATATTTGAAGCGCAGAGTTTTCGGCTCGACATCGAAACCGTAGCCAGGCGTTTTTACATTAAACTTGAGCTTGATCCCTTCATCAGGCTGGATCCGAAAAGTGAGAATATTGGGAATGTCCCCTGACGCACTCTTCCTCCTCAATATGCCTTTACTGCTCTCTTTGAAATACACATCGATCTCAGTTTTTGACTCAGCCAACGCTTTGCCACTCTCTAGATAAAAAGGGACTCCTTTCCACCGTGCATTGCCGACCTCCGCTCTGATGCGGAAATATGTTTCAGTATTGGAACCAGGCTTCACTCCCCTTTCCCGTAGATATCCAGTGTATTGTCCTCGTACAACAGAAGTCTTTAATAGCTTTCGTGGTATGACCTTTAAATATTTCAATATGTTCGCGCGCTCTGATCGGATCGCCTCAGTTACGAATGAAGTGGGCTTGTTCATAGCGATGAGTGCTAGCATTGCTAACATATGATTTTGACCCATATCTCTAACAGCTCCTATATCATCATAGAAAGCACCTCTGTCTGCCAAGTCACCTTTTTCAAAAAGCTTGATATGCACCTTGTCTATGTGCTGTCTGCTCCAGATAGATTCAAAAATCGGATTTGTAAAACGAAAAGCTAGAATGTTCTGCAGAGCTTCCTTGGCAAGGTAATGGTCAATGCGAAATATCTGTTTCTCTTTGAAAAGCTTGCCGAGCATGCGGTCGAGTGATCTCGCAGTATTTATATCGTTGCCAAATGGCTTCTCTATCAATACTCTCGTCCAGCCGGTCATATCATCACACGGTAATGTCAGTTTTGAATTGGCCAGATGAGTCAATATTCCCTCGTAAAGATTTGGAGGAACTGAGAGATGGAAAATCTTATTGGAGCATTGGCCCCATCGGTCATCTATGGTCTGGAGTCGCTCAGCCAGACGATTATACGAGACAGGGTCATTGAATAGGCCTTGCTCATAGGTCATATGATCGAGGAAATGTTTGATGTCTTCTTCTCGGAATTGACCAGGACGCACATTCAGATGTTCTCTGATGAGCTCACGAAATTCCTCTCTACTGAATGTTCTACGAGAAAATCCGACGATAGCAAACCTCTGCGGCAATAGATTTTTTGAAAATAGTTCGAGTAGTGCTGGCAACAGTTTCCTGCCAGCGAGGTCACCTGTGATACCCAAAATGACGAATATTGTTGGATGTGTGGTGATGGGGTCAGTTGACTTGAAGGCGGTAGGTTCAGTCATAAGGTAGTATCAACATACTATCAGTTAGTGGTTGATTTAACAATTCAAATTACAAGTGAGACATTTCTACTTTGCTCTGACATCCAAATTACAACATTCAGACTACATGATTCAAACTTCAATAGCTTTGGTCTGACATCAAAAACCCTCTCCCCACTCTACCCATTTTGGATATATTATGCTTGCTACATATACGCATGGCAATATGATGATGGCACTCAGTAACCACAAGCAAAATAATATTGCCGTCGGTAAAACTTCCCAAAGTGCAGAAAGCATCTCTTTCCAGACATCTATAAACATTTTAGCCATTGATCCTATTTCATCCATGAGAAAAGATATTACATCAGAATATGCTGTTTGGCAACATCTTAGTAAGGTTCCACCTTACTAAGATTTGTGCGGCTTTTTGGACAAAGTTCGAACATTTTTTGCCAAAAATCCTGAATGATTTTTCTTTGAATGAAATGTGGAGTCGCTCTGCGACGCTGTTTTTCTTTTTTGGTCGCACTCTCAAAAAAGTTGAGTCGGACGGCACGGCAGGGAGGGTTTGAGGGGAGGAATGCCGTGCCGTCCTCCTTCTGGTTTTTTGGGTGGGGGTTGGGGTGGCTCAATTCCACCATTTGATCCACATGCATTTCATCTCAAAGACAGATCACACTGTTCGAAGCGGCCAACTTCCGCTTCCATGAATGCCGGCGACGCACCCAGCACATATCAGAACGGCTTCCGCGCTTCCCACCGTTGCTGGTCGCAACCGTGGGGCGTGTCCGCCATACAGATATGTGCTCGGTGCGGACAATGGTTAGTGGGAAGAAGCGGAAGTAGACCGCTTCTCGATGGAGTTTTATCTGTTCAAATATTTCTTCGCAAGTTCATCAGCTCTTTTTATACCATCATCAGTCAAAGTAACCAGCTTCGAGCCTTTTGATCCGAAAATATATCCCTTCTCTTTCAATTCATCCAGAATACGGAAGTCGTAGCCTTTCCAAGATTGAGTTATATTTTCGTCTAATATCTTTTCTCGCCATGACGTAAGTATAATGAGCAACAAAGTTAACTCTTCAATCGTCTTTTGAATTTTCTGATCTCGTTCTGTCATAAATCTTCGTGGCTCAATCCCACCATTTGAGCCACAAATAATACTAACGCAAGAATTCGTATTTGGCATCGCGTGGGTTCCCCACGTGTGCAAGATGGCCTTGCTCTACAAGTTTGACCAAATATCTCGTTGCGGTAGCACTAGAGACGTGAAGAAGTAATTGAATATCTTCATTAGCAACGGTTTTCTTTTTCTGTGCGAACAGGATGATCTTGTCTAGCTTTTTCTGTTTGTTGATTTGAATTTTTGCTTGAGCTTTGACCAGCAGACCACGAATGAATCCGATTTGATCTTGTTGCGCCGACGATTCCGTCTGTGCCACTATCTGTGTCAGTGGCATCGTCGCTGACACAGGTACGGATTGTATCAGAGTTGACTGAACTGGTTCAGAAACCGGCCGATCATCAACCGGAGCCCTCGACTCATTTGGTGCACGAATCGGCCCTTCCGCCCCCTCGCTTTCTGGCGGATTTAACCATTGGTTTTGATCTTCGGTGAGAACCTTTGTAAAAGCGTTTGTAGGCGATTCTGGGGCCTCTGGGGGCATATCGACCGGCGTAGAACCTGTTGTTAGGCTAGATTCTGGCTCAACGGGAACTGAAGCTGGTTCTGTTGCCAGAACTGGCATTTCTGCAACTGGCTCACTGATTGTATTTGAATCATTCATGACACGTATTGTACCATGCAGCTATGTCTCATTTCTTCATTTGCGATGATTTCATCTCATTGTTTTACCGGCGCCCACTCGTCGAAGATGAGGTGGTAAAGCTCATTCGACAATGTGGAGATCTTCTCAAATTGCTCTGATGACAGACGGTCAGTATTTGGATCGACCCTTTTCAACGCCAATCGCAGGCGAGAGATGGCGAGCAGTACCTGCGTCTTCTTCTTGTTCTGATGTGGCTTTTTCCTGTACGCGAGTAGATCCTCTTTGTCTATGTACCAGGCATGTCCAAGGAGCCTACTCCTGATCTTCTTTGCCCTACAAAGCTGGTCGAGATAGTCGGCAGAGTAGCCGGTTAATGTCGCGGCATCTTTGGATGAGATATGCGAAACTCCGTCGATGGTTATGTCGTGCGGATTTATGGGGGGGGTAAAATCCATATATTTGAATCTGAACGAATCTAGGTCTATTTTTTCGATGTAGTCGCTGGAGAAGGCAATTGGACTCGCTGTGACGACGCGGCTGCGGCATTTTGTGCTTGTTGGATATTTTGGTTCAAAAAATTAACTATTTGAAGAATGGTTGTATGATCAGTCTGTGCTTGGGAACGAAGTTGATAAACGGTAAAAGCTTGGTAAGTGAAAACGGTTAATATGACACCCGCAACAAATGCACTAGCTATCAATATAATGAGATTTTTCATGTTCATGTTGTTCATAAATTAATAATGATTAAACATTTTATAATAGTATTCTAGCCAGGAACCACAAAAGTCCCAAAAGGATAATAATGCCGATAATCTTTGTCGCCGGAGATTTGAATATGGTCTGCAATAATTGAATACCCTGCTTGGTTGAATTTTCAGAAGTAACAACCGTTGATGACGCGTCGTGTTTTCCCGCATCACTACCTACCGTAAAGCTAGTTGTATTTTCCGGCATTGAATTGTTTCTTTGTTGGACGGTGAGCTGTCCGGACGGATTGTTTGCACTCTCATTTGCGCCAGGTAATGTTGGAGACGACAAGGCTAGCAAATTATTGTATGCCCATATTGCCGCCAGATCAGCCGCACGGCGTTCTGGTGTACTTCCACCACCGCTCGACGAGACGCTTGAGTTGCTCGGAGTAGATGGAGGCGTTGAACTTACAATGCTACGATTCGGTACTGGTCTCCACTCAGTCTTAATGCATGTTGACGAATCAGAACAATCAAATTTCATCCACCCACCGTTAATACCTGAAACGTATGCCCAACCGGTAAATTGTCCTTGGCTATTGATGGAGACCCCGACTTGAGGACCTCCGGACACAGAAGTTGGAGAAAAATTGATCCATGAACCGACGTTTGCATAAGCATAACCAGAAAGTTTTCCAGTATTTGGATTCACTATCACCCCGGCACCTGATGGTTGTAAATTAACCCAGCCGATTTCGTCTCCCCAGAGATGCCCTGTAACAGATGAGTCGGTAATCGTAACTGCTGTGGCGCCAGTAGTATTTGCATTCAGTGTCGGCTTCCAATTGACATTGCCATATGAACTGCAATCAATACTCTTGCAGATCTTGGTCAAGTTGTAGCTATTTAGAATCGTCCCATTTGATTCAGACGCTAAAGTGACTTGAGATACACCCGTAACCATAACGACGCAAGTAATAATTAGAATGATTCGATGCTTCATACATTAAGGTGTGGTCGAGCTCGCGTCAGATGTTGTCGGTACCACTGCAGGAGTAACAGGCGGTACTGACGATGGGACTAGATTTGAGGAGGTAGAGGAAGTATCTGACGGAGTAGTTGTGACTATGGGTGGTTCACTTGATACCGTCGTTGACCCAATGCTCGATTCAGTACTGGAAGCTAATATTTCTGGAGGTGTTGTTATCTGTGGAGTTGAAGAAGATACCGACATTGTGGTGGTTGGGGTTGCAGGTATCGAGGTGGCAATTGGAGAAATAATCTGTTCAGTTGAAGAAGCCACTTGCTCAGACGATGTTGCAATCACTGGTGTTGATGTTGAAATATAGATCGATGAAGAAGCAACTGAATGTAACGTTGTATCAAATGTTGGTGCAATATGATTCAATGGATTTTCCGTAGTCGTGGCTGTGATAATCGATGTTGTGGCAGTTGCGCTAACGTGCGAACTCGATGATGAAACACCGCCAGCTTGAATAAGAAGAGCTTTCAACTGATCTTTATTTATACAGACATCGTCAGCACAAAGAGTATCGGTATGTATCGTTTTTGAATCAACAGAATCTGTCTGGACAGAATTGCTTTGCACATGTGTAAATACTCCAGTCACAGCAGTCAGGCTATTCACTACCAGATTGCCAATTGATTTTATAAGATCCAGAACCGTCGATGCTATAGCTTGAATAAATGACGGTGATGAGTTGAGAGCTACAGCCGTTGAGCTGGCGGTTGTTGAGCTCAACGATTCAAGGCTTGAAACTCTATTTTGCAAATCGGACGTCGTAATTCCAATGTTCAATGTCAAAGCGTCGATCTTAGAATTAAGGTCTGAGAAGGTGTAGGCCTGCCCTCGGGCTGTCGTGCTAGCAAGTGCACTCATGCTTGCAGACAACGTCTCAAGAGATTTGCCGACACAAGTCACATTATTTGCGCATATGTCGCCTGTCAGATTGAGATTACCATTTTCATCCAGTTTCATTATGTCTTGACCATGCTGGTTTTGCCATAATAATGATTGAGTCAGAGACGGATTCAAATCGGATTCGTATATCCTAAAGTTGTTGGCAAAGAATAGGTCGCCATTGTATGAAGTAGTTGAACGTAACGCTCCGTTCACATACAGGTTTCCATTGATTGTTGATGTCGCTCCTGGAGTATTCATGGTCAGAAGACCATTTTGGTCAATCTGAAATACGGTAGTCGTGGCATTTCCAGTCGTGGATGCGATCGCAATCAATGGAACAGTACCGTTGGCATCACCCACTATTGAAAACTTCGCGGATGGAGAGGTTGTACCAATTCCAACATTTGAAGGAAATGAGTAGCTAGTTGCACCTAAAAACCTATATGGCCGTGCGCCAGAAGTAAATGAATTGAAACCGCCACTGGTCACGTTATCCCAGCCAAAAGTGGCATTTAATGAACCACCTGTATTTATGTTAAGTGTCGTTCCTGTATTTGGGCCTGAAAGACTAAACGTAGTTGCTGAATCTGGTCTCAGATCTATAACATTCGAACCTGAAAGTGCATGAACTTGCAGACCACCACCGTTTACAACCCAGCCATTCGTATTGCTTCCGAACAAATTGTCGTTAAATACAAAACTCGCTGAAAGTCCGGCGGTATCAGGAGCTGTTTGAATAATAGGAATAACAGGACCGCTAGAAACATTTGGATCTCCAGCATAAGACGGAATCAGGATAGACGCGTAGTTTAGATTTAAACTATTATTTACTTTTAATTGTGAGAAGTTAGCCTGACCATTAGCCGTCAAATTTCCATTAACAGCTAGATTGCCACTGGTAATCGGCATGACACTGATAGACGATATGGTAATTTCACCGTAACGATTAGATGTATTTGTACCGACAAAAAGATTCCCCGTTGTCTGAGCTGTAAAATACAATGTGTATGTACCTGCAGAAGTAACAATTTGTGGTTGCGAACCTCCGATGGAGACTCTCACCTGATTGTACGAGGACAGGGCACTTATAGTAATTACTATCTGGTAAGTCGTTCCCGCAGTCACAGAAAGAGGCGTGGTTGGATAAAATGTGGTTCCAGGGTTCGGAATGCTCCCAAGATAGTCAATTCGATTTGGCGACGTAAGATATCGCCAATAAGAACCGAGTGTCCAATTACCCGAAGTAAGTGAAGGTGTCATTTCTGAACCTAAACCTCCTGTTGAGATGATGTTTCCAGCGAACGTGCTGGTTCCTGTAGTACTAGTTGCTGTAATATATCCAACCACCGGAGATGCGGTGGCCGTCACAGTCGTCGGAGATGACCACACTGTAAGTAATCCAGTTGTGCCACCGGCTATAGATGCCCCGCCACCGACTATACAAGTACTTCCGTCATTTGAAAAACATGGAGAAACTATGGTACCAGAAAATTTTGAAGTTGCTGTGCTTGTGGCAGTCAGATATCCAACAACTGGAGAAGTAGTGGCACCAACTGTAGTCGCCGAAGACCAGTATGTAAGTGCCCCAGCTGAACCGCCAGATAAACCTGCGCCACCAGTTATGCAAGTTGAACCGTCAACAGTGAAACATGACGCCTTAACTGGTCCTGAGAATGAGGATGTCGCCGTAGAGGTAGAAGTCAACGATGATGTAATGATACTGCCAGAAAAATATCCATTACCTACGACTTCCAAGGCATTAGTGGGAGAAGATGTTCCGATGCCGACATTCAAGGCGTTTGTCCCTGTACCTCCAATGATCAAAGCGTTTGATGCACCAATCAAAGAACTTTTACCAAGCGCAATACTATTTGAATAATTGGATGACGACGCAGTCACACCTGTTTGATAACCAATAAAAATATTGTTACTTCCAGCTCTATTTGCAGTATCAATATTATTTCCACTACCTGCTTGTGATCCTATTCCTATATTGTAATTTCCTATCGAATATCCAAGCACAGAATCACCAAAAGCCAGTTGATAGCTTGAGGACGTGGCTGACCCTAGATTATATGATCCGAATGACTTGTTGAAAGACCCGGAAATATTGCTAGTCATTAAATTATCTCCAACGACAACATTATGAGTGCCTGTAGTATTATTAATGAGCGCGTAATATCCTATACCCGTGTTGTAATCAGCATTAGTCGACGCCAAAGCCTGGTAGCCTAAAGCAGAATTGCCATTGCCACTTTGTGTTAGATGCAAAGAAGACATTCCTACACCAGTATTATTCGATCCGGTTAATATTTCTGCTAAGCCGCCGCCGAAACCGACATTGTTTGAACCTGTTCCGTCAACAGTACCGGAGTTCCAAGCAAAATAGTTATTTAGAGAAGTGCTGGCTTGCAAAACAGATGTTTGATATGGATTACCAGGTATGACCATTAGGTAAGGACTGCCGGGTTTCATCGTAAGCATCCCAAGAGGAAGAGGTGCCGCGAATATATTGGACAAACTGTTGTACGATAATGACTTGTCCGTTTGATTTCCGAAATACGCCAGGATCACATCGCGTACTTTATTGGCGAATAGGGTCACTCCTATAGGGCTAAGGTGAATCGAATCAGCACGTAACGAGGAAGCTATGATGCCATTCCCGTAATCTATGACATCCTGCGGCAGTGCGGGATTGTATTGAGAAATCAAATAAGAATTGATGTCATAGTAGTTGTTAGGGAATTCAGACGCCCAATGTGCCGCGAGTGCATCTCTGACGGTATGTGATGTGCTACCTAAAGGATCTGCCGATCCGTCCAAAAGTGACAATACAAGGAAATGACTTGTATTCCCGGCGCTCGCAAGAGCCGCCACCATTGCATCAATGTCAGCTGTGACTGTGCTATAATCGGCCATAGTGTTGGCGTTGTTAACGCCAGCCCAGATGATTGTCAAATTATCAAAAGTGCTTGTGCCCATAAGCATATGATTTTTGATGGAAGTACTGCCTTGTCCTCCCCAACCGTTGTAAACGACTGTATACCCAACCGGAGCCATTGCATTCTGAAGAGGTTGACCCGTCTGCAGTGTCAGACTGTCTCCCCACATTTCAATGTTATGGAGATAGTAATCGGTCGTCGTGGCAAACGTCAATATACTTGAAATTCCCAAACTTGACGTTGCAATATTAACCCAGTTCGTGCCGTTGTATGACATTAAGTCACCCTGTGTAAGTATGCCAATGTTCAATCGTGCACCACCAAAAGAAATATTGTTACCAAAAGTTTGAAGAGCGCTCCATGTATTTGCTAGTGTTGTCGAAGCTTTAGCATTGAAAGCGTTCCAATCTATAGGAGATAATAGACCACGATTGCTTGCTGATGCGGTTGGTAGGTTGAATGTATGCGTTGAACCTGATGATGTGATGCTAAAATCTGTTCCCGCCGTACTTGATGCAAAAGTCTGTACAGATGTGCTAAGACCATTCAAAGATGTTACGCTGTTGCTTATCGGAAAGCAATTTGCATCAAGTGGTCCGCAAGGTTGGCTATCCGTGCCAGGATCAATTGTCTGTCCAGGACTAAACGGAGTACTACGTGCGGCAGCTAAAACCAGATTTACCCCCCCCCATCAGAACGATCACCGTCACCAATAGAAAATATTTATTGTTGACATTTGCAAAACGCTTGAGCAGTCTCATCGGTGTTTCAAAAAAGGTCGGATCGTTTTGTTTTTTCTCGAAATTTGAAAAGCGAGGTGGAGAGGTCATAAATTATATACAAAACTCTTGATGCTTCATCATCTGTTCCATTGTCCTATTATACTTTGAATTACGAAACTCCACAACCTGTTGATAACTTTTCCATACCAAATAGCCTCAGTTTACTGAGTTTTCTGCAAAAGTTGAGTTTTCATTTAAACAATTTCTCTAGCAAAGCACATATGCTAGAAGTGAGT
>CAINCE010000003.1 GCA_903846945.1 uncultured bacterium | reverse complement strand
CGAAGCGAATGTAGCAACAAGTGAGGATTTGTGGAAACGAAGTTATCCACAAAATCCGAACGCCGTTGCTATGTGACGCGAAGCGAATGTAGCAACAAGTGAGGATTTGTGGAAACGAAGTTATCCACAAAATCCGAACGCCGTTGCTATGTGACGCGAAGCGAATGTAGCAACAAGTGAGGATTTGTGGAAACGAAAAGGTGGGGATAGCTTTAATAATGATTCCGATCGACTATTCCAATATTCCATCTAGATCAACGTCATACAACATCGCCTCCGATATATGTCTGTAGTCGAACAATTCCCCTTTCTTGAACCAGTGATCTATCTCATCGTTCGCTTCTTTGACAGAACCAGATGCGTGTACCAGGTTTCGAACAGCTCTACTATCAGTATCACTCATGCTATATGAGTCGATAACATAATCTCCACGGATAGTACCTATAGGAGAGGTCAATGGTTCCGTACCACCTGTAACTTTGCGGACTATAGCGACAGCGTGTGCACCTTCCCAAACCATAGCGATGACGGGACCTTTCGTCATGTACTTGACCAAATTCTTCAATATGATGGCCGTGATCTTGAGCGGATCAGTGTGAGGAGGCGTCAATCCCTTGTCTTTATAGCTTTTAATCGTTTTTAACCCTGTTACTGTGCGCCATTCTGGATCGAGAGTATAGTGCTCTTCGATAAGGTCAGCCGTAGGAATGAGCATCTTGATACCTACTAGTTTGAGACCTACTTGCTCATATCGCTTCAAAATCTCTCCAATAAGTGTTCTCTGGATACCATCTGGCTTGATAATAACTAACGTACGTTCGAACTTTGGGTGTGATTTCATAGTGTGATGATTGTATATTAATTTGGAATGTATTTCAATTATTTTGTGCCCGTACAAGCCCCGTAGACAATGAGGTAACCCAGCACACCACTTTCTCAATCCTCCGAATTTTCTCACAATATCTCGGTATTTCCACAAAGCCCACCCTCCAAGGCTTCGGTCGGCCTTTGGTAAATACACCGAGATATTGTTTCGCAAAGAGTCATCGGATATCGAAAGTGGTGTGCCGGGTTACCTATTATGCAGTCAATATCTCCGCATCTCCTTTCGTAATGACCACAGTATGTTCGAAGTGTGCGCTAGCTTTGCCGTCTGTAGTTCTATAAGTGTAACCATCCTTATCTAACTTTATCTTCTTCGAGCCAAGATTGAACATCGGCTCGATAGCTAGGACCATTCCAGGTTTCAGGACAATTCCCTTACCAGCTTGACCAAAATTAGGAACATAAGGATCTTCATGAACATCATAACCAACTCCGTGACCAGCCAACTCTTCGACGATGCCGTACTTTGCAGCGACACCGATGAGTTGTATAGCGTTACTGATATCGCCTATTCTCTTGCCACCCTTTGCCGCCTTGATACCAGCCATGAGTGCCCTCTTTGTATTATCCAAAAGTTCCTTCAACTCTGCCGAGATATTCCCAACGGGCACAGTCACCGTCGCATCAGTTATCAATCCTTTGTGTGTCAATCCTAGGTCCAAACTAACGATATCACCCTCTTTCAAGACTTTGATATCTTCGTTCGGAATACCATGAACAACTTCATCATTCACGGATATGCAGAGAGCGGCGGGGTAAGGACGCTTGGCTCCATATGGCATATAATCAAGCAGTGCAGGTTTATCACCACCTTCCTCTATCATCTTTCTCGCCGCATCTTCCAACTCCTGACTAGTCACCCCCGGCCTCACCATTTCCGCCAACTTACGGAGGATTTCTGCATGGCGACGCCCCCCTTCGCGGAGGGTAGATATATCAGACTTTGTTTTTATTGAAATCATTGGGATTTGATCAGTAATATCTACTTCATATTCGATAAGTCCATAAAGTCAAAAGTCCTTAAAGTCTGTAAAGTAAACTGATTATACAGTTCATTGACTTTATAGACTTTTACCTCAAACCTACACCAATCCCAACTTTTTCACAATATCAGCATGGATCTCTTCGGGAGATCTCTCCCCGCGAATCTTCAAGAAGTTGTACTTCGGATTGCCATCATAATACGAGAGAGTCGGCTCCACATCCGTCTCATACCACGCCAATCTTTTAGTGATCTCCTCTTCATTGTCATCAAATCTCTTGCGCGCGAGGAGTCTCTTCATAGACTCACTATCGCTGATCTCTATATTTATGACCCACGGCTTGTCAAAGCCATAAAATTCGAAACATGAATGCAATGCCCCAGCTTCATGAGCCTTGCGTGGCGTTCCATCGAATATGATATGCTGATTGCCCTTATATTTCTCAATGAGAACTTTGACCCACATATTGACAGCGAGAAATTCAGGTTGGAGTCCGCCTGCATCATATATAGATTTGCTAATTTTTTGTGTCACAGTATCACCTTGGATAAAATCGCGAAACACTTGACCAGTCTGGACATAGAGACTTTCAACCGACGGATCCTTCTTCGACAATACATCCATGAGGAGCTGCACCTGTGTTCCCTTTCCACACCCCGAACGACCTATAAAGATAAATGCTTGTGGTTTCATGATGAGTATAGTTTACAGGGAAAGAAGAAAAGTTCCAATTACATAGATATTAACCACTCCCAGAGCGGAACGAATTGAACAGTCACACCATCCTTCTTAACTTCACGCTTTTCGTCCCAAGTGAGCACGGTGAGCCTTGCCACTTTCAACTCATCGCTTGCCTCAAACAAAGCTTTGGTTTCCCTTTGCTCAACACCCGAACTTATCGATTCATAACAGACCTGAATAAGTTCCGTGACCTCGACCCCTTTCTTAACGACAAAATCCACCTCGCGATCATTTCTGGTTTTGTAGTAGAAAAGCTCTCTATTCACTTTGACTCCTCGCTTCACGAGTTCGGTAAATACCAGATTTTCCATGAGCTTACCCTTATCAGGCGAATGCTGTATCGCCTTTGCGCTTATGAACCCATTGTCGACGGCATAGACTTTTCTCGGCGACTTTATGCGCTGTATCGATTTCGGAGAATACCGGAGTAGAGAGAAGACAAGGTAAGCTTCCTCAAGATATTTTATGTATTTTTCCGTCGTGCTAGCGCTCTTTAGGTTCAAGACCTCGAGTAGTTTGCGTATCGTGTACAGGTTGGCGAAATTATTGACAAGGTGCGTCGCCAAGTTGCCTATCTGCGTCGAGAATTTGACCCTATGTCTCTTGACCACGTCCTTGAAAAGCAGGGAGTCAAGAAGGATTTCGAGGTAGTCCTTGGGATCGACATTATTAACCGCTACTTCCGGGAAGCCACCGTTCAATAAGTAATTTTCCATAAGGTTCAAAAGTTCACCACGCTGTTGTGGAAGAGAAGCGTACTCTGGATTTATCGTAAATTTCTTTGCCTTGAGAAATTCATTGAAATCAAATGGCAATATTTCTATGGGCATATGTCTACCAGTTAGGTGTGTGGCGAGTTCTTTTGATAGCAAATGTGCGTTCGATCCGGTGAGCACGAGATTATAACCTTCCCGATGTAAGCGATTTATAAAAAGCTCCCAATTCGGAAGGTTCTGTATTTCGTCAAATAAAATCGTTTTTACCTGGCCATATGCGGCATGCAATTCCTTCATGAGTTCATCTGTTGCTATGCCTCCGGCGCTAGACAACACTTCATCGTCAAAATTGAAATACATGAATGGCCTATCTCTCAAAAGCACGAGTGAAAAGACAGACTTTCCTGATCGTCTCGGTCCGAGCACCACTTTTATCAAACTCGTATCTAGCCATTTTTTCGCAAATGGCTCCTTGGTTCGATCTATATACGAGAGAGTTAGGAGTTGCTCTTTTTGCAGTTTTTGGTTGGAAACTATGTTTTTAAGCATATTGTTTTAGTTATATTGGACAGAATAGGTACTTTTTGTCCAGTACAGGTAGTATACTATGCTTAAAGGTAACAGTCAATCAAACTCAAATGAGCTCAAATTGCTGAATATCTGCAATACCAACCGTGTATTTACTGAATTCACACCAAAATTGCTATTGATTGAGTTTACCTCTAACTTCAGCGAGTTTGGCATTTTCAACAGCCTTGCCTTCTGCAGCATTAATATCTTTCATTCCAGCAAGAGCTTCTTGGAGTGCATCACGGTATCGGATATTTATAGCGTTGGATATGTCCATATATACCGAAGCCAGACCAGTGAGCGTCGCCCCCCTTTCTTCATCAGAAAACTCCTTTGATGTAGCCTCCTGTATGATCGCCCTCACTTCATCATATTTCTTTTCTGCGAGTAGTGATTCTATATTATTTATATCGATGTTCATATATGGTGAATATTATGCTTTCATTTTAATAAGTATTCTAGCAACGATAGATTTCTTGGCCTTATCTTCGGTCGTATTACCAAGATTATCCGCAGCTTCTTTCAAGGCATTCGCGATAAACTCTCGAGCTTCTTCACCCTCCTTTGAACCTATCTTTTCCCTATTTAAGAACGGTTCCAGAGATTTCTCTAACTTCGTGAGGGCATTTGAACCCAGATTCGCCCGCATCAAAGTCTGCATTATTTCTTCCGACGCTGCCTTTTCCAGTCCAGCATCCACTCTTTTTTGAAACTCTTCCTCATTTATACCCCCCAATGGATTGACCCCCGTCTCTGTTGACACTGCTACTGATCTCAATGCTTCAAATCTCTCCTGTGCCTGATCTAACGACTTTGTCGAACCACTTTTCACTATCTCCTTGAATTGAGCCATAGCCTTGGCTTGGATCGATTCCGTGAGCCCAGTTATATCAGAAACTCCACCTAGTAGTTCTTTTCGCATATTACCGAACATCTCCTGCGAAAGTGACTTCAACTTGTCGATTTGTTGTACAGAGGCTAGCACATTTTCGATACCATGTATTTGGTCACCGATATTTTCTTGTAAACTATTTATATCCTTTTTACCCATCTTGCCAAATTTTTCTTTTACGGATGAGAGCGACCCCAACGCCTCACTGACTTGATTATACTTATCACCAACCCCGAGAAAGTTTTTCTTCAATTTTACTCCAGGAAAAAGGACCTCGAGTAACAGTGGCTGTGCAGCTGCAGCAAAAGAAACAAATTGAAATGCCACTTTGGTTTTCCCGATAATACCCTTGTATTTTTGGGCCGTCTCTAGATTGGCTTCGTCTTTCTGTAACCCTTCTAAGGTTGCTTTCAATTCTTCCACTCCGCCCAATTCTGCCAACTGCTTTTCCAAAGCACTGATCTGTAGTGGCAATTCTCGAAAAGCATCCAGTCGCTCCTTTATCTCCATGAATTCCTCTGGACTATTTATTGCCTGATTTTCTAGATGTGCATCGATAGAGGATAGATCTTTTGCATCCAACTTTATTCCCATTTCCTTTTCAATATGACCGGAATATAACTGTTTCAACTCTTTACTCACTGCAGTCTTCGTCTCAAATACTTCAAAACGTTGCCTTATGGCTTCCCCATCTTCCATATCAAACTTATCACTCTCTGGATGGGCTGCCTGAAATTCAGCAAATCCCTTGGTATTTAGAGCCTTATCAATATCAAAATCTCCTCTCTTGATTCGTTCTACTATTTCTTGTGTTTTTAATTCTGTGCTGTCTGCCATGATATTTATTTATAAATTTGATAAATTTTTCGTTACATTAACTACATTGCCTAGGAGAATTGTACTTCTCCGTATCACTAGCGTCAAACACTCGATGGCCCACCTTTGGCTGGAGTTGCGCCCTTCATCCCCTTATATTTCTCCATGATCTCTGCCTCGACAGTGAGACGGTCTTTGCCGAACTTTAGATATGAGAGCTCCTTGATCGAGTCAACGACCGCTTTGTTTCCTTGTGGCGGTGGCATAGTTGCGATATTAAATGGCTTTACAGGACTGCCGTTCGCCAACATCTTTAGATAGGCATTTCTATTGTCTATAGACATGATGTCTTTGGCAGTGAATACTGGGGAAAATTGCTTTTCGAGATACTCGGCGTCTTCTGCTCCGACACGAAATGCGGCGATAGAACCAACGTTACCGAATACAGAGTCACGAATGCCTTCTTCGAGTTGAGCGATGAACTGGTGGGCGATAGAGAGGGATAGTTTGTATTTGCGTGCTTCAGACAGGATGGTGGAGATGGAGTCAGTGGTAACATTCTGGAACTCATCGATGTATAGATAATATGGGGGGAGATTCGTCCCCAGAGAGTCGACACGAGAGAGTGCAGACATGAGAATCTTGCCCACAAGTATGAGACCGATCAGATTTGCATTGATGTCCCCTAGACGACCCTTTGACAGATTGACTAGCAATATCTTTTTCGTATCCATAATCTCGCGGAAATTGAGACTAGAATTCTCCTGTGCGATGATCGGTCGCATGATGTCATTTGAGAGGAAGACATCAAACTTGCTGGTGATATATGGCACGATGTTCGCCAGAGATGCTTCACCACCTGCCTTTTCAGCCACCTCTCTCCAGAACTGAACAACTATAGGATTCATACACTTCGACAATTTCAGTTCGCGATATACCTTATTTGATAGAACACGAGATACATCGAGGAGAGTATTCCCAGATTCTGGATCTTCCATCACTAGGAGCACCGCGTTGCGGAAGTATTGTTCGAACATCGGACCCCCAGCAGTCTTCATATCGAAAAGTTTGTTGAAGATAGAGAGGAGCTCATTCACGACGAAAGTCTTCTGTTCAGGAAAACGACGATCATACTCGAGCATGTTGAGTGCCATAGGTCGAGCAGTATAACTAGGATCGAAATATATAACATCTTCATAACGGTGTTTAGGGATGAGCGCGAGTAGACTCTGCACATCAGACCCGTGTGGGTCGATATAGCAAACACCTTCTCCGTTAGCAATGTCTTGGGCGATCATATTCAAAAGGAGCGTTGTCTTTCCGACACCAGTCTGACCGATGACATATAGGTGACGGAGACGGTCATCAGGTGCCATATATACTTTCGTTTCCGTTCCGCGGTCACGATTTACCCCGAGGAGAACTCCCTCCTTCGCGAGATCTAGTGGTGCAGGAGCGCTGCCTGCCTTTGCCACCTTCAAGTGCGGTGATGACTTCATGACTGTCGCTGGGAAATGGATGAGTGATGTTAACTCTTTTAGATTTGCCAAGATGCGATACTTGTCATCGGCGAGACGGAAAGAGTAGTCATATAGGAGCCCTTTGAGGTCGCCTTTCTTTACATGGTTAAATGTGAGCTTATTTCCATGGGTATTCTCGAATTGGTTAAATGAGGACTCGATATCACCTAGGATCTGACTAGCTATGGTCTCATTTTCCGCCGAGGCGATGATGCGCAGATTGATAGCGACTGTCGGTGCACCCATCTTTAACTTTATCTGTTCAACGCTTATCTCATCGACATTCTGTGCCGCTTCTTTCTTTTTGGCATCCGCCTTATCCTTCTCTTCCTTGGATTGAGTGAATGACGAGACGCCCTT
>CAINCE010000002.1 GCA_903846945.1 uncultured bacterium | reverse complement strand
TGGAGTTCGAGCCATAATGAATTATGGCGAGAACGAAGCGTAGTTTTGTAGCCAAAAATAAGGCTTTACATGGCAGGGGGAAGATGGTGGATGGGCTCTTAGAGTCAATTGAGCGGATCTATCTTGTTTCTCTGGATATCATCTACTAGCGTCATAACACTCTTACCATAGACACAAGTACTGCCACCACCACCATAATATCTACAAGCGGCTTTCATTTCTGATGAATATGTACCCGCACCTGCACCGAGATCATCTACGAAGACCGCTAACGCCATGATGGCGTGAGCTGGATTCCATGGATTTAGTTCCGACGATATCCCTAGATAAGAGGCAGCTTTATCTTTGATCAAATCCCAAGTAGATGGAATGAACTGAGCAGGACCCATCGCTCCACCATAACCTCTACCAGAGTAGTATGTAGCACTACCGATAGGACACGAGACGGTCCTAGTGGACCAGTCTAGTCCGAGAGCAGTCGTTATCGCCTTGAACGGATCAGTGTCTCGTGGAGCTTTCATGACTTTCTGAAAGATCACTCCAGAATCCTTACCTCTCCCATTTCCCGTAGTTAAGTCTGTGACCAAACATTTGCCCACGTTACTACCGAGAGATGACTCCTTAGACAATATTGCCAATATGAATGCTGGTCTAACTCCAGTTTTCTGTGATGCCAATGTCGCGTACTGCAGTGCCTGCTCGAACGGTATAGCAGCCGAATCTCGTAACTCGAACAGTGCCGCCCTGATCTGTGCTGCCTTGGCCTGTTTTTGAGCCAATAGAGATGTGTAAGCCTTCTCTGTGCCCTTGCTGACAGTTAGTAGTTGGCTTTTCTGCGTCTGATCGGATTGGATATTCTTCTGCTCCTGTTGGATGACATATTTGGCATCTGTTTCGGTATTGATCCTCTTGTCCAATGCATCTTTCTCTAGAGTCGTTTGCGCTTCGTCTGTGCGCAACTGATCGAATGTCGTCTGGAGTCCTTCTCTGACTGATTGAAATGAATCCAGATCCTGGAAGAATCCTGTCACGCTAGACTGTGACAATATGACTTCTGGCAATGTATTGGCATCTATCTCATTGGTCTTACGGAGGATCTGTGCCAAGGTTTCCTTGCCTTTCGCTATGTGACTCTCTAGATTGTTTATATGACTCTGTTTCTGTGTAACATCATTGCCGAGGGTTTGTATGAGTAAGTTCTTTGCCTTTATATTTGCCTGTGCAACCTTGATCTTTGCATCGAGGACTCTGATAGCCTGTTGCAGTGAAGTGCTCTCGGCTTGGGCTGATACTAGCTGTGCCTGCGCCGCCTTGGCTTCTGCCTCTGCCTGCACTAGATCTGCCTGACATTGGGCTTTCTGTGCGGCTGTTGACTGGCAGTCTATAGCGGTTTGGGCATTAGTAATTGTCGGAACGCCGACGAAAAATGCTATTCCACATATAAAAAATAGCGTTGCTGCCGAGATTGTCTTGGATGACTTCATGCTGTCATTATAACAGGTATTGAGGCAATTCAAATAATGGAAAATGGCTATGAGTGATTATGAGTGGCAAATTGAACGAGGCCTTACTGTACAACTTCAAGGGTATCTAGAAGGAAGACTCCTAATGGTCGAACTCCGTCAGAATTAGCCACCGTTTCGCAGCTGGTAGAGTACTTCCCTAAAATATGCCACTTTCCCTAGGGAAAGTGAGTTCATTTGATACTATGTACCCCCCTACCTCCCTCACTCGATATAATAATGTATCCCCCCACTCCTATTACCCACCCATTATCCAGCACCTCAAATACATCATTAGAGTACCATATGTTTAAGAGCCCATCCACCATCTTCCCCCTGCCATATAAAGCCTTATTTTTGGCTACAAAACTGCGCTTCGTTCTCGCCATAATTCATTATGACTCGAACTCCAGCTTGTTTTTCGCCTAAAAATATAGCTTTCCTGGTAGGGTACCACGAGATGGTGGATGGGCTCTAAGCCATAATTACTTCAATGAATTTAGATATTTGCGAAGCGTGTTAATAACGAGTACCATTACAACCAATAGCAATCCACACCTAACAATTAACAATTAGCAACTATAATTAACTTTTACTATCATAAAATGTCACAATATCGAGTAAAAAATGATCGAGAAATGGCTGACAGAAAAGACCGTAACTTGGTCAATTGGAATACAATGAACAATCAAGCTTTTATCAAAGCTCTCATGTCAGCTGACACTCCTGACCTCATGAGGTTATTCCTCGACGATCTCCTGACAAAAACGGAAATCGAGACTTTTGTACGCAAGTTTCAAGCGGCCTACCTCATCGCCCTTGGTACCCCCTACACCTATATCATCCGACAGACAGGTATGAGCTCAAAAGGGATTGCTCGCATATCAAGGTCGATGACAAACAAACGAAACGGTTTTCATGTCATCATCAAAAAAATGCACCCTAACGGTATGCATTATTCTGATTAGAATCTCTGTTCTCTGATCTCTGATATCTCCGCCAGCTGGCGGATCTCCGATATTTATTTATTTCTTCCCCTCCTTCTTCGCCTCTCCCTTCTTTTCATCACCCTTCGCATCTGCCGCAGGGGCTGCACCGGCCTCACCTTCCTTTACTTCCTTGCCCTTGGCTTCGACTTCTATAGCTGACATGTCGATAGCTGCTGGAGCTTCCTCGACTTCTTCCTTGGCTTCTGAGATAGATGCGATAACTTCCTCTCCACCAATCTTGAGTTCTACTCCTGCTGGAATAGCGAGGTCCTTGGCTTTCACTACATCTGTAAATTCTACTAGTTTGGAAATGTCTACCTTAATCTCGTGTGGGAGGTCGCGAGGAGCGGCTTCGACTTCGACTTCACGGCGGACTTTGACTAGGATGGCGCCCTTGTCCTTCACAGCTGGAGAGATACCATCATATATGAGTGTAACTGACACCTTCACTTTCTTACCCTTTTCGATGACATAAAAGTCTGCATGGCGGATGTCACCAGAGAGTGGGTGAACATCGATCTCGTGTATCAAAACCTCATGTTCATTTGTACCTTCTTTCAAGATGATAACGGATGACTGACCTGCCTTTTTCCACATCTTTGTGAACTCCTTTGCATTTATAACTATGGGTGTAGTTGGCTCCTTGGGACCATAAAATACCGCAGGAATATTGCCTGTTTTTCGGATAGCATCCGGGTTCATCTTCATATCTCGCTTTTCTACACTTAGTGATAGCATGTGAGCCATATTACACTATTTTAGAAATAGTGCAAATTTTGGTGGCCTGAGTTAGCGAGGTTCCACCTCGCTACCTTGGCTAGCATATGTCGAGGCAATTCACTCGCGTAAAGTTGTTCTACTTGAGCGGTCTGCATTGATTGGGTATAGACGGCAAATTGGTCGAGGGTTGCATTAATGCCGTTACTTAAAACATTACTGAGCCAAATATAATTACTATTAGAAAAATCTAATGTAATGGCTTGCGAAGAACTACTATCAAGTTTACCATTTATATACAGAGATGTCGTACCTCCTCCCCATGTTACTAATACATGATTCCACTGACCTAACGATAATGATGCGCTACCTGTCAAAGTAAATAGATCAGGCATTGTTACAAAAATATTTCCAGTACTATTTTCTTTCACCAACAACCCTTTAAAGTTAACTATTTGTCCGGACGGATAACTAGAAGGTTGTAAGATCCAAAACGAGAATCAACAACCCACGCCCCAGAGGGGCGGGGTATGACTTCTCGTGCATGGCCTAGTTTAGTAGCTTGAGTTGGTACGGTTCACTCATCGTCTTTCCTTGGTTCTGTATGTACTGTTTTACTATATTCCAATTACCCCGCTC
>CAINCE010000001.1 GCA_903846945.1 uncultured bacterium | reverse complement strand
GTATTAAGTGGAAGCTCTGCTTCTTTACGCAGCAAGCTGCGGAGTATTTACTCGTTTGTTCTGACTTCGACTCAGATGTTGTGAATATAAAAATATTCACACATCTTCGCTTGTCAGAATAAAAAAAGCCCGTCAACATATACTAAAATTACCAAATTAACCAACCTAAAATGTCCAAAATCATCCCCCTTCGCTTAAGCTTCGGAGGATTTAGGACAGTAACCTAATACACTATTATGAGTAAAATCATCGGAATAGACCTCGGAACCACTTTCTCGGCAGTAGCCGTCATGGAAGCTGGAGTACCGAGAGTCCTAGAAAACGCTGAAGGTGCGCGTACAACACCTTCGATAGTAGCCGTATCTAAAACTGGCGAGAGGCTCGTAGGACTCCTAGCAAAACGTCAGGCAGTCACGAACCCAAAGAACACCATCTTCCAGATCAAACGCTTCATGGGTCACAACTTCGACGATCCAGAGGTACAGAATGATATAAAGAACGTTTCATTTGATGTTCGCAGATCCGCAACAGGTGGTATCGAAGTGAAAATGGGTGGCTCCTCGACGAGCCCGGGGCAGGAAAAGTGGCTCCGACCAGAGGAAGTATCTGCTATGATCCTTCAGAAATTGAAGACCGACGCAGAAGCTAGACTCGGCGAGAAGATAACAGAGGCCGTCATCACAGTTCCTGCGTACTTCAACGATTCACAACGCGCCGCAACACGAGATGCGGGAAAGATCGCAGGACTCGATGTAAAACGCATCATCAACGAACCGACCGCTGCGGCACTCGCATACGGGTTTAACAAGAAGAAAGATGAGAAGATCGCTGTCTTCGACTTTGGAGGCGGTACTTTCGACATATCAGTTCTCGATGTTGGAGGAGACACGATAGAAGTGAAGTCCACTGACGGTGACTCACACCTCGGAGGTCGCGACATCGATGCCAAGATCGTGAATTGGCTAGCAGATACATTCAAGAAGGAAAATGGGATCGACCTGAAGTCTGACGCACTCGCATTGCAACGCCTAGATGAAGCGGCAGAAAAGGCAAAGATCGAGCTTTCAGCGGCGATGCAGACGGAGATCAATATTCCATTCGTCACATCAGGCGCTGATGGACCGAAACACTTGCTCGTAACTATGACACGCGCAATGTTGGAGGAAATGACAAAGGAGTTTATCGATCGCGCGATGATGATAACGAAGCGTGCTATCGATGCGTCTCCATTCAAAGTAGGCGAGATCAATGAAGTAGTTCTAGTCGGCGGACAGACACGCATGCCGGCTATGCAAAATGCAGTCAAACAGTTCTTCGGAAAAGATCCTCATATGGGAGTGAATCCTGACGAGGTGGTTGCGGTAGGCGCCGCTATTCAAGGCGGGATATTGGGTGGTGAAGTTCGAGATGTATTGCTCCTCGATGTTATACCACTATCACTAGGCATCGAAACATTGGGTGGTGTTGCTACAAAACTCATAGAAAAGAATACGACTGTTCCTACTCAACGATCTCAGATATTCTCAACAGCTGCTGACAACCAGACATCTGTAGAGATACACATCTCTCAAGGTGAACGCGCTATGTCTGCAGATAACAAGTCTCTCGGTAGATTTATTTTGGACGGTATCCCACCATCACCTCGTGGTATGCCACAGGTCGAAGTAACATTCGATGTTGATGCGAACGGTATATTGAATGTCACAGCGAAAGACAAGGCTTCAGGTAAAGCGAACTCCATCAAGATCACTGCTTCTTCAGGACTATCGAAGGAAGAGGTTGAGAAGATGAAGAATGAGGCTGCTACTCACGAAGCAGAAGACAAGGCGAAGCATGAAGCAGTCGAGGCAAAGAATATTTCCGAGCAACTCATCTACACATCGGAGAAAGCGCTGAAAGACGCAGGCGATAAGGTGCCAGCGGAAGTTAGAAAGGGAATTGAAGACAAGGTGGCAGATCTAAGGTTGGTGAAAGATGGTGTTGATGTGGCCGCTATAAAGAAGGCAACTGAGGCATTGTCAACGGAGATACAGAAGATAGGTTCCTCCTACGCTAAAGCTTCGGAGGACAAGCAGGGTAGTGTGGGTAAGAATCCATTGGAAGACGCCATGAACGATATGAAGAAGGGAGGTCCTGGTGGTCCGAACACTGGTGGTCCAAGTGCGGGCGGAAATACTGGTTCTGATGGAAATGTTAAAGATGCCGAGTTCAAAGAGAAGAAGTAGTAGTAAGGTGGAACCTCGCTAAAGTTTCCAGTCGATAACATAAAAAAGCCGGCCATGCCCGTGGAGGATGGTCGGCTGAGGAGTGGGTTAGGATCGTGATCAGTTACTACTTTAGGTGCAGATTGTATTGCCAGAGTTTTTTACCATCGTCAGGTGTCTTTTGAAATCTCTGATGGCAGATCCGCATTGTCAGGAATGTGAGGACTTCGATACTCAGTATCGCCCATATAGCCACCGCAAGGATGCAGCAGAGAATGCTCGCGGTCTCGATGAGTATGCTGACCACGAATACCAGACCACTCATTAACAAGCTAAGGAACGACAGTGCTATCAGTATTTGTTTGCTGTTCATGATTTCCTTTCAACTATTTACAAGCCTTATGCTTGCAAAGGTTCTGAAATTATGGTATCATTTATGACAATATTCGTCAATCTGCATAGGCCTGACTTGTACACGATGTCGAGGTCTGACCTATACATTCAATATAATGAAAGATTACTACAAAATACTAGGTGTAACCAAGAACGCCTCTCAGGACGAGATAAAAAAGTCGTTCAGAAAGCTCGCGCACGAGCATCATCCTGATAAGAACCAGAATGACGCGACTTCGGGTGCCAAATTCAAAGAGGCTAGTGAGGCATATTCTGTATTGTCTGATGATAGTAAACGCAAGCAATACGATATGTTCGGATCAGCTGGACCGGGTGGAGCAGGATTCAACGGTGGTCAAGGTGGTTCCGGTGGCTCACAAGGCTTTAGTGGTTTCCAAAACGGTCAAGGTTTTGGTGGCTTTGATTTCTCTGGTTTTCAAAATGGAGGATTTAACTTTACACAGGGCGGTGTAGAGTTCGACCTCGGAGACATGTTCGGGGAATTCTTCGGAGGTGGCAGGCGTCGTCCTAGGAGAGGCGCAAATATTTCCATAGATGTTGAGTTGTCATTCAAAGAATCTATATTTGGCGTAGAAAAAGAGATACATATAAATAATGAAAAACTGGCAGTAAAGATCCCATCGGGTATCGAGAACGGTCAAGGACTGAAAGTTGCCGGTAAAGGTGAAGATGGTCAGGGCGGAAAGGGTGACCTCATAGTGAGAGTCTGGGTAAAGCCACATCATTCTATCCGAAAGGAGGGAGTAAATCTAGTGATGGAATTGCCAATCAAGTTGTCACTATCATTGGCCGGTGGTGCTGTAAATGTGG
The DNA here is from genome assembly GCA_903846945.1 of uncultured bacterium. Lineage (GTDB taxonomy): Bacteria > Patescibacteriota > Minisyncoccia > Phycocordibacterales > PALSA-1337 > C7867-002. Next base: position 18,800 of record CAINCE010000001.1, on the reverse strand, counting down.
AAACATTGGACGGACAGATAGAACTAAAGATACCTATTGGCACATCCCATGGTGAGATTCTCCGTGTTAAAGGAAAAGGTGTTCCATTCGAGCAAACTGGAGGCATTTTTGGTACAGGCGGTCGCCGCGGAGATCTCCTCATCGTTACTCATGTCATCATGCCGAAAAAACTTTCCAAAGAAGCCCAGAGACTCATCGATGGTCTGAAGGCGGAAGGGATCTGATACCGACACTGACAAGGCGAGACCTTGTCGACCTCGTCGTATTATGACCTGCATAAATTCAATAAGTTTGGTATCATTATAGTATTCATAAAGCGTCGAGTAATTTACTTTATAGACTTTAAGGACTTTATGACTTTCGACTAATATATGTCTAAAAAAATTCTACTCTCTGGCGTAAAGCCAACTGGTCGTCCACATATCGGAAACTATTTTGGCGCGATGAAACAATTTGTCGACCTATTTAATGCAAACGATTACCAATGCTATTTCTTCATAGCCGACTATCATGCGCTCAACTTCATTCAGAATGCAGCAGAGATGAATCAGAACATACTAGACCTAGCTATCGATTATCTCGCACTCGGACTCGATCCAAAGACTGCTGTACTATACAAGCAGAGTGATGTTTCTGCACATACAGAGCTATCATGGATATTCGATACTATCGTAACCATGCCGTACCTCATGCGTGCACACGCCTACAAGGATGCCGAAGCTAAGAACAAGGAGATCAATGTTGGCACATTCAATTATCCTGTACTCATGGCCGCAGACATCTTGCTATATGACACCGATGTCGTTCCTGTCGGTGCAGATCAGAAACAGCATGTGGAGTATGCACGCGACATAGCAGAGAAATTTAACTTCATATTCTGTGGCGCGACCAAAGATGGCAAGAACGCAGATAAGGCGATTTTCAAATTACCAGAACCATTGATATTAGAATCAGTCGCTACAGTTCCAGGTACAGATGGTCGTAAGATGTCAAAGAGTTACAACAATACCATCCCACTATTTGCCACTCGAGAAGAAATAACTAAGGCGGTGATGAGTATCGTCACTGATTCGGGTGGACCTGAGGCAGGTGGAATACCTGCAAATGTTTATGCTATGCACAAACTATTAAAGAGTGAGGCAGAGTTGACATCGCTATATGATACCAATAAGGGCAAATACAAAGCATTGAAAGAAGCACTGATCGAAGATATGGATGCATTTATAAAGCCATTGCGTGAGAAGAGGGTGGAGATAGCGAAAGACTCGCAGGCAGTGATTGAAATACTCCGAGATGGCGCGGAGAGGGCGAATGAGGTGGCATCGAAAAAGTTGAGTGCAGTTAAGAAAGTTATCGGTGTATTGTAATTCGCCCTTTTGGCTACGCCGATTTCCTCTTCGTTCTTCGAAGTCGAGGAAACGACCTTCGCCAAGCGGGCTCTATCAAGTTCAAAATGCCTTTCACTATCAAATCAGATGCATTCGAAGGTCCACTAGATCTACTATTAGACCTCATCGAGAAGCGTAAACTATATATCAGCGATATTTCACTGGCGAAAGTTACTGATGACTTTATCGCGCATATCAAGCAATTTGAGAGTATGCCGATGGGTGAGTCTGCGCATTTCATATTGATAGCGTCAACATTGCTACTCATCAAGTCCAAGTCATTGTTACCAGGTCTGACCCTCACCGAAGATGAACAGGGTGACATCAGAGACCTCGAGACACGACTGAAGATATTCAAGCGTATCAAGGACGCCAGTAAACATGTTGCGGAACTATTTGGCGGACAGATGATCTTCCCACAGTCACATTCACGGCCAGTTACGGCAGTCTTTACACCTGCACCGGAGTTTACCCTGGAAAAAGCCCTATACGCATTGAAAGACCTGATCAATAGATTGCCAAAGAAGGAAAACTTGCCGAAACATGTTGTTGAAAAAGTGATCAGTCTTGAAGACATGATCGGAACTCTCACAACTCGCATAACTAGCCACCTACGAATGAGTTTCAAGGAGTTCACAAAGGAACACAAGGAAAATAGGGTGAATGTCATCGTGAGCTTCCTCGCCATGCTCGAGCTAGTGAAAGAGGGAATCATGCATGTTTCTCAGGAATCTACTTTCGGTGACATCCAGATGGAAACCAAGGATGTAGGTGTGCCGAGGTATTGACACTAGTTTTCATTACACGGTAAAAAGTGTCAACTTTCTTGACACTTTTTCATAGGGGGCCCGGAGGACATCTCTCTCCCGCGGCAGACATTTCCAATTAACGATGATTTCTATTATACTTAGACCATGACCCTCCCTCAACAGATCGAAGCAATCCTTTTCTGGAAAGCGGAACCAGTTAAATTAGAGAAACTTGCTGAGTTACTGAGCTTGCCACATACGAGTGACTCATCGAGCGTCGATGCGGTAAAAGCTGCGCTGCTAGAACTAGAATCAGCACTAAAAGGACGCGGCTTAACATTAGTCCAGACCGATGACGAAGTGATGTTGGGAACTGCCAAGGAACTCTCACCACTCATTGAAAAGTTAACCAAGGATGAACTTTCGCGCGACCTGGGCAAAGCGGGACTCGAAACACTTTCTATCATTCTCTATCAGGGTCCGATAACCAGAGCAGAGATTGATTATATTCGCGGAGTAAACTCACAATTCATTGTGCGGAACCTGCTGATTCGTGGACTAGTAGAAAGAGTAGACAATCCCAAAGATGCCAGAAGCTTTCTATACAAGACCACTCTCGATCTATTGTCACACCTCGGCATTTCAAAAGTGGAGGATCTGCCTGAGTATGAGACGGTGAGAAAGGAGATAGAGGCTTTCAAGGGTCAACAACGAGAAGATGGTCAGATCATCAATAACCAAACACCAATAATCAGCGATCTGCCGCCAACAAACTGATTGGTAGATTTTGGTCATTGTTTATTGGTTATTTCAAAAATGTCACACAGCAGAGCTAAAATTGATCGGTTCTTCCTCATGTCAGTTGTCACACTGACCGTTGCTGGTTTTATCATATTCCTTTCCGCATCTCTGGGACTCCTCGCGCAGAGTGGTGCCAGTTTTGCAACAGTCGCACTGAAACAAGCGATCAGCCTAGTTATAGGTGTTGGATTTTTCTTTATATTTTCTAGGGTCAAGTATACCGAGCTCCGTAAATGGGCACTGTTCATATTTATCGGGGCAATCTGTGTAAATCTGCTACTCTTCATACCTGGCTTGTCTATTCATTACAATGGCGCGTCTAGGTGGTTGATGTTAGGTTCGTTATCCTTCCAACCTTCGGAACTATTAAAGATTGCATTCATCATATATATTGCAGCTTGGGCACAATTCGCTGGTGACAAACTCAAAACATTCAAATTTGGCTTGATACCGTACATTGTCATTACTGGAATTCTGAGTCTACTGCTACTTGCCCAATCAGATACAGATACACTCGTCATCATCGCTTTCACCGGTATGGTGATGTTACTCATTGGCGGCTTGAAAGTTAGACATATGTTCATAGGTGTAGCATTGTTAGGATTATTGGTCGTTGGTGTAGTAATATTTCGGCCTTATGCCCTGCAACGCGTGAAGACATATCTAAATATCAGTGCCGATACACAAGGTTCGGGCTATCAGATCAATCAGTCATTGATCGCAATTGGTTCCGGTCAGTGGACAGGACGCGGTTTCGGCCAGAGTGTTCAGAAATTTGGATACTTACCTCAACCGACAGATGACTCTATATTTGCCGTCGCTGCGGAAGAGTTCGGCTTCATAGGTAGTATCATATTGCTCTCATTTTACCTACTATTTGCTGCGGCGGCATTTCGTATCGCCAATAGGGCACAGGACACATTCGGAGGCCTTCTGGTAGTCGGCATCGCCGTCCTAGTCATAGTTGAGTCATTTATGAACATTGCTGCAATGTTGGGACTCATACCTCTATCTGGAGTACCTCTCTTGTTTGTATCTCATGGGGGAACAGCTCTCATCATCACACTCATGACTGCTGGAATGGTGGCAAATGTGTCGAAGTACAGGAAGTAGTACTGCAGTGAGGTCCCATCTCGCTAATCAGCGTCAGTTCATCAACCCCGCCAGATTTGACTTCCTGACCTCATTTTGATAGTCTATATGACACATATGGATACAAAAAAGAGCATCGATACTATGTTTTCCGCTGGGGCCCACTTCGGTCTCGGTAGATCACGCAGGCACCCAACGGTCACTCCGTTTATTTTTGGAACGAAAAATGATACAGATATATTTGACCTAGAGAAAACAGAAGTTTTACTCGAAAAGGCAAAGGCATTCGTCATATCACTAGCCAAGGAAGGTAAGACTATATTGTTCGTAGGTGGAAAGAAAGAGGCTTCTCAGAGTACGAAGAATGCTGCGCAGTCACTCAATATGCCTTATGTGGATGGCCGCTGGATAGGAGGTAGTATTTCCAATTTTGGTCAGATCAGGAAGCGTATTGAGCGTTATGAAAAATTGACCTCAGATAAGGAAAAGGGCGAGCTTGCCAAATACACAAAGAGAGAGCGCATGCTCATCGACAAAGAGATCGCCTCATTAGAAAAGATGTTTTTGGGCATTGTATCACTAAAGAAATCACCAGATGCTTTGTTTATCGTTGATCCAAAGAGAGAGAAGATCGCCCTAAAGGAAGCGACTGATTTCGATATTCCTGTTATAGCTCTATGTAGCTCTGACTGCAATATAAGTGGCATAAAGTACCCAGTTGTAGGCAATGATACAGCAAAGACGAGTATACAGATGTTTCTAACTGAGATCACCGCGGCATACCAGGCAAACAAGAAGGTTCTGGCCTAACTCTATCAGTAGATAAATGACCGACCATGCTAAGCCCATTATTATATATGTCGGGTAAGGTAGCGGATAAACAAACCCCCATGACCTCAAAACCAACTACAAATTTAGATACAGCAAAGCCTATAGCCATCTCTATTGAACTCATCAAGGAACTCCGCGATCGAACGGGAGTGTCTATCATGCAATGTAAGAAGGCTCTAGAGGAGGCTGGCGGTGATATCGAGAAGGCTATAGTCATATTACACAAGAAAAGTGGAGAGATTTCTGCAAAGAAGGGGGATAGAACATTCAAAGCTGGCACTATCCAGGCCTATATTCACGCAAATGGCAACATAGGCACTATCATTGAACTAAACTGTGAGAGTGATTTCGTGTCTGCAAATGAGGAATTTGTCGCCATGGCCAGAAACATTGCCATGCATATCACGGCTACCAATCCCAAGTTTCTCCGTAAGGAGGATGTTACAGAGGCTGACCAAAAAGCCGCAAAAGAGGTATTCGCAGCAGAAGTTAAGGATAAGCCAGAGGCAGTGCGTAAGACCATATTAGATGGTAAACTGAATGCATACTTTGCCGAGATGGTTCTCATGGATCAACCATACATAAAGAATGGTGAAGTAACCATCCAACAGCTCATCGACCAGGCTGTTCAAAAGTTTGGCGAAAAGATGGCCGTTGGCAGGTTCAAGAGGTTCAAGATACTCGAGGCGTAGTAGATAGGTAGATGGTGTTAGTAAATGGCAGGAAAATGGAAGATTAAGCCGTTATCGATTGCCACTTATCAATTACCTACAATTATGTATCCACTCATAACAATATTCTATATTTCATTGATCAGCATCGTCGTCATGTTGCTCCTAAAGCGTCATGAGGTCAAGACTGGTCGACCGACTATCGTGAGCCGGATGGGAAGGGGAACTGACCATATCTTCCAGACAGTTTTTACGGCCGTTCGACGATTTGTGTCATATCTAAACAAGCACACATTCATCGCTATCGCTCAGTGGATTGCTTTTCATGTATTGAAGCGCATTCGCAATATATATGTAGAGATAAAGCACCGATTTATCTCGACTCCTCATGGAAAGAAGCTTATCGATGCGGTTCGTGGCAGGGGAGAGGTTACAAATCATGGCGCATCGTTCTATTTACGCCGCATTTCGGATAGGTAGGATTTGACCTATATATTGTCGTCGTTTTACATTTTCATATAAAACTGCTAAAGTAGTACCGATCTCGCGATATCGAGATTCTAATTTTACATTTTGACTTTTCAATTTTAATTATCGCCACCTTAGCTCAGTTGGTAGAGCAACGCTTTTGTAAAGCGAAGGTCCCCAGTTCAAGTCTGGGAGGTGGCTCAGAAATGGGGTGGGACTATATGCAGGCTAAATTGGTAGTTTATTAATACATCTAGAGCTTGCTCGGAGGTAGTTTATTTGCGCACACTAGTCGAGGTCGCTGTCGTACTCGTAGCCACTAACTGTGGTAGAAGTTTCTGTATTGCCTCTATAGAATTGAACCCAGAGAGAGTCTTGCCGTTAACAACGATGACAGGGAATGGATCGGCAACTTTGTAAATATTAGCCAATGTTTTTATCGCTGACACATCGATATCGTGATCGAATGAGTACACCCTCAATATGTCTGGATGGTGTTGCCTCAGATAGGTTAGAACCTGGCCCTGTCGGTCACAATCAGGACAATCTGCCTGATAGAAATACAGGATAGTGATAGGTCTCTTTGGGCACTTTGTGGCTGCGGAGTTGATCAGTAAGTAGTCCCGTATCTCGAGCAGAGAATAGTATCTCTTTAGAGTCACGACGCTAGGATCTGTACCTTTCCCAACAGATTCCATGTATGAGAGCTTGTCGGAGAGATTGCCAAGCTCCTCGCCGATAGAAGAGTTAAACAAATCCTCGCAGGCGGCGTCTCGAAGCAGATTGAACTGCATATCAGAAGACAGTAGATTTATCGAGATAGAATCCTGTATGTTACGCAACTCATTGACGCGCTGACTATTTACCCACGAACTGATCAAAAGTGCTGTTACCACTATGGCAACAGTGAATATGAGTGACACAAGGTATTTTCTCCAGTTGATCTTCATAAGTCTATCTCCACGAAAGTTGCCTACTCAAGGCTACATTGTATACAGATTTGAGTATCCACCAAGGGGCGATGAATGAATATAAGCATATATAGCTCACCAGTTCAAGGATCTTCGCCCTATTCCCGGATGTCATCGCCGATCCTATATAGATGAATGTCAGCATCACTAGCATAGCCACTATGCCGCAAAACAAGAGCGGAGTAGTGTTCATGTAAAACCAATTCAATGAGGGCTGTGACCATTCGAACATCGCAGAACCTATGGCCTGATAACGCACATACCAACTATGGGCTACATTTATAACATCATAGATGAACATCGTCGCAATAAATATGATCGAGATAACAGATAGAAGCATGGCAGGTATGATGAACATGCCGATATTTCCATAGTTCATATTGAATATCATATAACGATAATCCTTGATATTATTTAAAAAGCCGGATGTCCATCGAACACGCTGTTTATACAATGTTACTACCGTATGCGGAGAGGAAGTAAATACGACCGCATCATGTGCACTCGCTATCTTTAGTCCGGCAGATTGCATACGCATAGCCATCTCCATGTCCTCAGTGTTGTGTGCTCTCCTGTAATAACCGACCTGGTCAAAAACAGTTCGTCTAAAAATAGAGAAGGGTCCAGGAGTAACATATAGAGCATCTAACTCGGCCAAGATCGAACGCATGAAAGCCCCGATGATGTATTCAACTTTCTGAACCTTCTGAATGATCGTCTGTGGCATGTGTACTTGTAGAGAGGGCACGACTGCCATGATCTCTGGTCTATCAAATCTCATTATTAGACGCGCCAATGAATCAGGCTTCACATATGAATCAGCGTCGAGGCAACCGACGAACTCTGTTCGCGATTCAGAAATAGCCAGATTTAGTGCCGTATGCTTGCCACCATTTTCCTTCGTTAGAATTTTTAAATTTACATTTTCCTTAAAACATTGCAACATGTCCAGCGTACCGTCAGTCGAACCGTCATCCACGGCTACGATGAACAGCCTATCTCGCGGATAGTCGAGCGCAAATAGTGAATCCAATGTTTTTCCAACTGTTTTCTCCTCATTGAAGCAGGGAACAATGATGGTTACACTAGGCATATTGACAGAATCAGCTTTTTTGGAATGTAAGATACCCCGTATCTTTGTCCTATGCTCGAAATATGTGATGAGTATAAACACCTCGAAATATAATGACATAAACAGCACCGCCAGCGTGGCTATATCTCGGAATGAATTCATGGCGATAGTATGTCACTATTTGTGAATATTTGAAAGTTTGTTCATGCTATACTATAGTCAAATGAATAGTAGTCATCGTCATTTATTTCCAATCGTCATTGTATGTATAACGCTGCTAGGTCTGGTGGCAGCGAATAATCTCCAGAATGGGCGCCAATTGAATGGTATGCCCAAGATCGTCATTAGCAACAGCGGTCCTATTGAAAATGAACCAGAGTCTACATTTTTCCAAGATGCGTCAGAAACTATAAATAGTGCGATAAATTCCTTGGCAGGTAGCTTGGCAAGTACGACCGGGACGGTGCCTGTTAAAACCATACCGAGCGTGCCGTCTGACGGTGTTTCTGCGCTGGCTTATATAGCTGGTAATGTCACCACTGATCAAGTATATGTTTCCAGGAATGCTAAGAAAGTATTGCCGGTTGCCTCGATGTCAAAACTCGTCACTGCTTTTGCGGCCACTGACCAATTACCTGCGACGACTACTATCACCATAACGGCCGAAGAAGCAAATGTTCCTCCTGATGGTAGTGGTATCGCGATTGGTGAGACATATACTTTGCAAGAGATTTTGTACCCACTACTGTTGGATTCCTCAAATGTTGCGGCAGAAGCGCTGGCCTCAACGACCGATCGCAAGAATTTCCTAGAACTCATGAGTAGTTACGCGTGGGAGATAGGGATGAGTACCGCGTTTTTTGCTGATCCATCGGGAGTAAATCCTCACAATGCGGCTAGTGCCGTCGACTTGTTCGCTCTGGCAAAATACTTATATAAATACAGGCCTGATGTTCTGGCCCTCACACGAACCGCCAGCACTTCCGTGGCGACGACTACGGAACACGGTTCACATGACTTTGTTAGCACTCATCCATTTGTGTTGGACTCTCGATTTATCGGCGGCAAAACCGGAAGGACTCCAGAGGCAGGGGATACGATGCTGACCATCATGAATATAAACAATCAACCTATAGCTATAGTCGTCCTTGGGTCACGCTATGATGGTAGGGCGGCAGATACCAGGAAGATAATTGAAATGGTGAAAGGGAAGATGGGTGAATAATTATGAGCGATCCCTACGCCACCCAACTCTTTAGCAACTCCTTCGTATCAGCAACTGACTTCACTGGTATACAATCCACTCCAGTAGCCTTGATAGGAAAATCATTTCCTTCGGGGAAAATGGCATCGCCAACGAAGATCATAGCTTCTGGTTGCAACTTCAATAATTCCTCCAATTTGCGAACACCATAACCTTTGTTGACACCGCGCTTGGTAATATCTATAGAAGTCATGCCACCTATACGCACATCATAGTTAATGAGCTTCGATCGGAGTTCCACTAGCATCTTCTCTCTGATAGCTCTACTCGGATCCCATTCGGATTTCTTTTCAAAAGGCGCATTTTCCCCCAGTCCAGAAAAAGTAACCTGTGATCCGCGATCCTGAATGATGGAACCGTATGAAACCGAAGGTTCCGTCCAGCCGATAACTTTGAGGGTGCGATTTAGTGCAGTCATGATCTCTTCCTTTTGGGGTGGAGAGAGATGTTCAGAGTACGATTCTACCCATGTTCCTTTCCATGTTAAAAGCTTCGTGCCCGATAGAGGCAATAAGTATAGATTTGAAAATCTATCTGGACTGGTCCCAAATTCCTTCAAGAGCTGTGTTTCAAATTTGGACATTCCGCAACCCGAAGTTACAGCGATTTTCTTGTTGGCGAGTAGACCAGTGAACAATCTGGAAGTTTCGGCGTCCATACCCTGACCATTCGGTGTCAGAGTGCCATTTAGTGAGAATATGATAACTTGTTTTGAGTAGGCGGTCATAATAAATGTAAATATCAAAATATAAAATGGAAAGTGGAAATTATAAACGCCGCAATCTAGTATGTGGCTAACTTGTAGCCCAACCACATGCCTATCATACCACCAAACATACTTAGTAGTATCGAAGACATCGACAAATATCCTGCTCCCCATAGAGAAGGAATAAAGCTACCGATAGTTGATCCGATGAACAGTCCGAGATATATGAGAGGTTTTGCGTTCATGAATATATTTTACACTGATTGAATCAATTTTGAAATGCTACGCATTCACCACGCCAATGATCTTTCCGTCATCGATCTTAATGATTTTTTGCGCCATCTTGCCGTATTCTTCCTCATGAGTGACCATGATGATAGTCTGACCTTCTCGATGTAGCTTCAGGAATATATCCAGAATGATCCTAGATGATTCATTGTCTAGATTTGCTGTCGGTTCATCTGCGAACAATATTTTTGGATTATGTGCTACAGATCTAGAAATACTCACTCTCTGTTGTTCACCTCCAGATAGTTGACTCGGTAACTGGTGATAGTGTTTCTCCATCTTCACGCGGTCGAGAGCGTCCATGGCTTTCTTGTATGCTTTGTGTTTCGGAATATCCTGCATCAGTAGAGGTAGAGCAACATTTTCGAGAGCCGTCAGTTCTGGTATCAGAGCATAATCCTGAAAAACATAGCCTAGTTTGGACAATCTAAATAGTGTTATTTCAGCACTACTCATGTCATGTGCATCGTGACCATCGATGATGATCTCTCCACTAGTAGGTACATCGAGCAAACTCATCTGATACAGGAGGGTACTCTTTCCTGCACCAGAACGCCCCATGATGGCGATGAATTCGCCTTCACCAACTTTCAAGTCGATACCTTTCAAGACTTGAGTTTCCTTGTCACCATTTATGAATGATTTTGTTAAATTTTTTACTTCTATCATGTTATTGTGTGTATTATCTTGCAATGTCTCAATGTTTACTTACTGTCAGCTAGGAATTTACTTACGAGTCGCTATCATTTTCTACCGAGAATCGAGTCCAGTGTATTTTTCCTGACGATCATTCTGGCTGGTATGTAACCTGCGATGAGTGTAGCAACTATGAGTAATCCCATGCGTAAAAGTGTACCAGCGAGCGGAGCAACCATGATACCGTCACTAAAAGGGAAATCGATAGGATGTGCTCGTAATGCCGGCTCTAGAACGATATATACTACCAATAATCCAACTATAGATCCTGTAAATGCATAAAATATGGATTGGAATATGTATGAGATCTCTATAGCTTCGCCAGATATGCCGATACCTTTCAATATGCCGATAAATTTCCTGCGGGTAATGGCGTTAATAAAGATGACGATAAATATCGTGATCGAAGCTACAACCAAACCGATGGAGCTCAACAGATTTCCCAGGAGTGCAAAGGTATCTATCATATCTTTGATGAATTTTGGCTCAGCATCTGCATATGTCTGAACCTTGGCTACCTTATCAACACCACTCTCTATGAGCAGGTCTCGGACAACTATCGGGTCAGCACCTGGCTTTAGTTTTGCTACAATCTCAGAAACATTGTAATCATTTCGTCCGATCATGTTTCGAAACTGAGTATCTACCATGAATGCGCGCATACTGGTCTCATCGACTTTTGATTTTAGAATGCCTTTCACTGTGACTTCGTGCTGTATCCCATTCACTGTGATACGAACCTTCGTGCCTGGAAAAACATTATTCAATGCACTAAATCCTGGGTTATCTATCGGCAAATATTTTTTGTCCAAAAATGCTCCGAGAACTATCTGATCATAGTCACCTGGCTCCAAAAATGAACCCTCTACCATAAACTTGGATATACCAGTGATCTTGTCTTCTGCTATCGGGTCTATACCGGCGATGTTCGTGCCAGCAATGTTAGGTTTGTCGTTGGCGTTAGTTTTCGTTTTGTAGTTCGCCTCGATAGTTGCGCTCTGCATGTATCTGGCACTGACATTCTCTACCTGTGGTAGAGATTTGAGTATACTTATCACATTGGGACTGTTCTCTATATAGGATTTGTTATTCAATGAAGAGATGATCACATCGCTCGTGTAATATGCCCGCCTGCCATCGACAGCGCCCTGGATGAGTCCCACTAACACACCAGAAACTACGACTAGGTTCAAGAAAGTGAGTATCATAACGAAGATGATGAGACTCGTCGTCCACTTGCTCGATCTCCTGATCTGTCTAATAGCCAGGAATAGACCTATTTTCGTATTTAACGGTGAAAACATATTATTTTATGATCACTATGTCGCCATCATTCAAACCAGAAGTGACATTGATCCGTCCGAGCGTTGAGACACCACCAGTACTCACAGGAACCTCGGTATTCACACCACCTCTCTTGACTATGACGAATTTCTGACCACCCTTGTTCACGATGATGCCTTGCGGAACTGTGATAGCGTTAGATATTTCGGAAGTCGTGATGATGACATTCGCTGTCATGCCAGACTTTACTCGCTGATCGTTTTGGTCAAACTGCAGTTTGATCTTGTATGTTGATACACCGTCACGAATAGTTTCAGCAGGATCTATAGATATGACTGTCGCGGCAAATGGAACATCTTCGCCGTATGCGTCGAGAGTGACTTTTGCGTGATCATCGAGTACGATCGCAGCGATATTGATCTCTGGAACATAACTCTCTATCTGGAATGCACCATCGCTCATCATCGAAATTTCTGACATAGCAGGGGAGATGATCTCACCAACTTTTGTATCCATCTTTGTCACAATACCGTCAAATGGTGCGACTACTTTGGTTTTTGTCAATTGGGCTTGCACATTTTGAAGGTCAGCCTCGGCGGCCCTGATCGTCGCTAGTTGGGCGTCGATATCTTGCACGGTAGAGCCGGATTTTATGAGAATGAGAGCATCTCTAGCTGAGCTCCAGTTCGCATCGGCCGTCTGTTCCAAAGATGCTGCCGTCGCGGCTCCCTGTGCACCTGCACTCACCGTTGCCTTGTATGTATCTATGGCTGTTTGAAGTAAACCGGAATTGCCAGGACTCAAATTACTAACTATGGAACCTAGATGATCATAGAAGGATTTTACTGATAACAATGAGTCGGCAGTGATGGATTTTACTTTTGTAATGGCCGCTACTGGAGATGAATCCACTGATACCAGAGATAATGCATTCTTCCAAGCCGTCAACTTGTCTCGCAACATCGTTCTCTCCCATTCGACGGATTTCTTTTCAGTATCACTCTGTGTTGTGACATTCAATGTTGGATTGACACTATCGCCATTTGTAAACAGACTGTCGGCTTTGTTCTTTATCGCATCTTCTGTTTGCAGATATGCGCTCTTCATGGCTATAACAAAGGCTGTACCAGCATCGTCATACTTCTGCTGATAGACTGCAACTTCTTCGGGTTTATTTCCAGCATGGAGTGCCGCTAGTTTCGCTCGCTCTCTATCGAGCGCTGCCTGCTTCTGTAAGATATTTGCTCTGATATCAGCACTATCAGTGGAGGCCAGGGTTGCTCCGGCCTTGACTATGTCTCCAACCTTCACATTGATACTGGAGATGCGACCACTCTGATCGAATCCGAGATCGGCGTTCTGTACAGCGACTACTTTTCCAGAAACTGAAACAGTGCTAACAAAATCAGCAGGATGAATGACCAATGTCTGTTCGACAGGTGCCTTATTTACCAAAATGAAGTATACGGCGACAGCAACGATGACGACGACCGCAATGATGTAGATGTACAAATGTTTCTTGAAAGATCTTCTCATGATGGTTGATATTGATTATGATTAAAAATAGGGGGAATTCATTTTAATGGCTATGTGACTAACGTGGATGTCGCAAGAAATCTATTAATTTTAAGTTATGACACATGAGCTATAACGGAAATTTTTATCAAAAATATTTTCTGTTATCCAGACTATATCTCATAATACCATTAAATATGGTATATTGTATACGCAAATGTATAAACATGTACTAAAACCGATATTGTTCTGGTTCGACCCAGAAGGTGTTCATGATATGTTCACTTATACAGGGAAATTCCTCGGCAGTTTTTGGCTCGGTCGTTACATGACGAGCTGGATATATGGATATCGTGGGGCAGATATTTCAAAGACTGTTGATGGTATAACTTTCCGTACCCCGTTTCTGTTATCTGCTGGCTTCGACTACAATGGGCATCTAGATAGGATCTTGCCATGCATAGGTATGGGTGGCGAGGAAGTTGGCTCTGTTACTGCGAAACCTTGCGAGGGCAATCCTCGACCGAGATTGACCAGACTGCCAAAGTCTCGAAGTATACTCGTCAATAAGGGGTTGAGGAATGATGGGGTGGAGAGGATTATTTCGAGGTTTAAAAGTTCATTGCGAAGAGATGACTTGCAAGACGACGACTTGCGAGCGCGACCGGCGCGAACACGAGGAATTTTCCAGCAGGAAAATATCCGTGCGTCGGATGGCAAGTCATCTCGCAGCAATAATAACCGATTCATTGTGGGTGTTTCTATCGCCAAGACCAATTGCAATGATGCCGCAACGACGCAAGGCGCGATCGATGACTATATCTATTCCTTTAGACGACTAAACGAAGAAGGAGTCGGAGATTATTACACATTAAATATCTCATGCCCGAACGCATTTGGTGGCGAAGCCTTCATCACCGCATCACTATTGACCGAGTTGTTGGACACTATCGCAAAGATTCCTTGCCAGAAACCTATATATGTAAAAATGCCTATCAATATTCCATGGGAACAGTTTGACTCACTGTTGCAAGTGATCGACTCGCACAAATTGCAAGGCGTCATCATCGGTAACTTGAACAAGGACTATTCATCGTTGGATTTCCGCGAGGAGGCACCTGTCGAATTCCATGGTGGTTTATCAGGGAAGCCGTGCCGAGCGCTTTCAACGGAACTTATCCGCAAGACGCGCGAGAAATACGGTCGTAGATTTACTGTGATCGGCGTTGGTGGTGTGATGTCATGGAAAGATGCTGAGGAAAAGTTCAAAGCTGGCGCAGATCTCATCCAACTCATCACAGGTATGATATTCGAGGGGCCGGGACTCATCGGAAGGTTATGTAAGGGGTATGCGGAGTGGATGGTTACTGCATAAGTCAGGCCTATGCAAATGAGTCTGAAAGCCGCGAAATAGCTAATTATATAGCGATATTGTATTTTGGGCCATGTGCAGGCCTGAGATCTGACCTCGACAAAAAAGCGGCCCGACAGCGGACCGCCTGTATTTAGATTGTCTACATTTTTAGGATGTGCAATATCGGGTCATCGGCTCATTGATCAGTATGCAAAGCGCATCTTTACACGATCAGGTGCGCGCCGCGTTCGTCGACGCCACCACTTGATTTCCAGACGCTTTTCCAATTCGGTTAGCGCATTGAATTCGTCGTGAGCATACTTCATGAGTCTCTTCGCGTGCAGTTTCGCAGGTCTGAATATGCTCCTCAGGAGACGGAGCGCTCTCTTTACCACGGTCCACAGAGAGTCACGAGGATTAACGACGAGACAGGGTAGCGGATCGACGCCTTTTCGAGCACAGTCGAGTAAATACCGCCGACGCGCCCATTCGTGTGGCCTGACTTGAATTCCACGTTGTTCTACAGTGTGGAATTTCAGCAAAATGTCGATCGCCCGCTGATCCTCAGGAGAATTTGGTTCTGATGGGATGACATCGACAATCCGAGGTATATTGCCTCGCAGTCTCCTTTGCTTCAATGCCTCGAACGCCTGCCGAGCTAGGGCCTCGCTAGCCCTGCCACGATATGCGGAATCATTTAACATAAGTACATGTTCCTGTTTACCTAAAGTGAGGTTGTCCCACTCTTTCTGCCGTCAGTCTAGCACCAGCGTTTAATAATACAAATGCACGAGCTGTGTATAACTTTATTTGAACATGATATAATACATACGTTCAATTACATTTAATATTCACTAACCCATTATGAAAAAAACACGCGTTGCTATAAATGGTTTCGGGAGGATAGGAAGGGCATTCTTGAAGGTAGCTAGAGAGAGGCAGGAGATAGAGATAGTCGCCGTCAATGATCTCGGTGACATCAATAATTTTGCATACTTACTGAAGTATGACACTGCCTACGGTGTCAGTCCATTCGATGTCACTATAAATGAGAAAACAAACTCATTGGTCGTCGACGGTGCGGAAATATTATTTATTAGCGAAAAAGATCCGACGAAGCTTCCTTGGAAGAAACTAGATATAGATGTCGTAGTAGAGTCAACTGGACTATTCACTTCTACTGATAAGGCACAGACGCATATCGATGCTGGTGCAAAGAGGGTAGTCGTCACTGCACCGATCAAGGATGCAGCGGATTCGAAGGCTGTTGCGGAGGGTAGGCCTGCGTCAACAGTTCTCATGTCTATGAATGAGGGCGCTCTGGAGTTGTGTCCTATTTCATCGAACGCATCTTGTACGACTAACGCTGGTTCACCACTCATCGCCATTCTCGACGAAACGCTCGGCATAGAAAAGGCGTTACTAAATACTGTGCACGCATACACGGCATCGCAGTCACTTGTCGATGGTCCTGCAAAGAAAGACCTTCGTGAAGGTCGTGCTGCAGCGCAAAATATGGTTCCTTCATCTACTGGTGCTGCTATAGCCATAACTCAGATCATGCCAAAGTTGAAAGGATTATTTGATGGTATCTCTATACGAGTACCAGTCGTCACAGGTTCGATAGTTGATGTAACATTCATCTCGAAGCGGGATACAACGGCGGAAGAAGTAAACAATCTACTGAAGAAAGCCGCCGCCGAGCCACGCTGGAATGGCATCTTCACTACGACAGAAGAACCTCTCGTTTCGCATGATATCGTCGGTAATAGACACGCTTCTATAGCTGATCTAGCGTTTACGCGTGTTGTCGGAGGAAATCTGGTGAAAGTGCTGGCTTGGTATGACAATGAGATGGGGTACACATATACGCTGATAGAGCATGTTATAAAGGCGGGAAGATTAATATAATTATTAAAATTTATGAAGAAATACATTATCGGAATCGTAATGATAGTAATCATATTGATTGCAGCGGTGTACCTGATGGCAGAGAAGCAATACGAGCACGGATCAGCAAGTCACATTTTGTATCTGTGTAACGACAAGAGTTACCCAACAGGGCAACTTAGTTTCTACATCGAATTACAAAATGACGGACATCATCACTTAATAATTGCTTCAAAACCACCACAGACTGACATCGTCGTAACGAAAACAGAGTTAGGGCTCTTCAATTATGAATATCAAGGAAATGGAGTCGACATCAAGGATTCGACCAGCAGTTTACAGGTTAACTTCGACGGTAAATTAATTGAAAATTGTCACAAATCGTATCCAGGAGTGTAAAGTAACAGCATGGTATCGCAATAAAGTAAGACAAATTACCCCAAATCGAACGTGAAATATTGTCAAAAACATGATATAATATAGCCATGAATGGAGCCAAACACAACAATATCCCAGAATCACTGCGACCACTTCTCTGGGGGCTAAAATGGGATGAGCTTGATATCGAAGAAGATAAGTCCGACATTATTATAAATGTTGTAAATGGTGGACAAATATCGGATTGGAAATGGCTAATGTCTACTTATGGAAATGCAGCGATCAAAGGTGTCTTGGAGAAGCGGTTGGCGACTGAGTTATATCCTGAATCTAGGAATCTGGCTAAAATCTTTTTCGGTGTTAATTCATATCTCCACTCTCCATGCACGATGAAGTATTAACAAAAGAAGCCGCGAACATCTTGCCATTATTCGGTAAGTTTGAAAGTTTCTATCTAGTAGGTGGTACAGCCTTAGCTCCACAAAAAGGAAGTTGTAAATTTTAGAGATCAGTTGGTACAATGATTAGTAATTGGTCGAGTATGTTATTAAGGCGGGACGATTAGTCTAACTAAACAAATTTATGAAAAAGTTCCACATTGTATTAATGATTATATTTGCGGCTATTGTGATTGGCACAATAATATATAATGTTAAGAAAAAAGATCCTTATCTTGTTAACACTATTTCCTCAAGTGTTCCTTGGTATGACCAAGCAGACAAGATTAGTCAGATTGCCATTCTAAAGAATGATGTCTTACTTTGCGAAAATATTCATATTTGGGGATATGTAGATGGAGGAAAAGAATATTTGACCAACAAATGCAAGATCACATACGCTAGTGTATTTCCTCGAGAAAATATATGTCTGAAAAATAAAGACTCTTGCGATTTGCCAACAATAGTAAAACTTGGTGACCCTACCGCATGTTTTGGGGATGCGTACTGTATATCTGCTCTGGCATATAAAAAGAATGATCTAAATATCTGCGAGCTGTTCCTAAAAGGACAACAAGGAGATAAAAGTTTCCCTACCACTTCACCGTTATATAATTTAACTGGTTCTCAGAAATGTAGGTGGTATATTTCTCAGAACAGCTTCACTTTTCCGAAAGAATAGGTTTATCTTTTCTTGATAAATTGGTATAAAATTGGATGCAAGCTTAAAGAATATCATCAATAGTATTGATCTTGGTCATGGTGCTCGTAGTATTATCATTATATTTCAATAAATATCATGCCCAACCAAACCATCATCCTCGCATCTGACCATGCAGGCTTCGAACTCAAGGAAGCCGTGGTCGAGTATGTCATAAAAGCGGGCAGGTTGGTGTAAATTAACATTAATTAATTAAACAATAAATTTATGTCGATTTTATTTCT